>DASYQJ010000128.1:0-6159 GCA_036005605.1 Acidimicrobiia bacterium | reverse complement strand
GCGAGAACCGCGAGCAGGATGCCGAGGGCGATGCCGACCGGCACGGTGATGGCGGCGAAGATCACCGTGACCTTCAGGCTGTCGAGGAACTCCGACGACGTCAGCACGTCCTTGTACTGGTCGAGGCCGACGTAGTTCTTCGGCTGCCCCGGGAACGGTGGCGTCGAGAAGAAGCCCAGATAGAAGTTGCGCAGGAACGGATAAAAGATGAAGACACTGAAGATGACGAACGCGGGGAGCAGCAGCAGGTACCCGAGCCCGGCTTCGCGCACCGCCCGACTGAAGCGGCGCTTGCGCGGCGGCGGGGTGATGACAGGTGCATCGCCGGGACGAAGGTCCACCGCCGCGTCGGCCGGCATGCTCATACGTCCACGCGTTCCTCTGACTCGGCGTCGAAGACGTGAAGACGCGCCTCGTCCACGGAGAGGCCCACCTCGCTCTCTTCTGCCGGCGGAGAGACGTTCGCGGCCTGCCGCACGATGATGAGCTGACCGTCCGCAAGCCGGCAGACCACGTGTCGCTCGTGGCCGAGCGACTCGATCACCGAGACGGTCGCCCTGATCGGGCCGCCCTCGCTCAGGGTCAGGTCCTCGGGTCGCACGCCAAGAACGACGTGCTCCAACCCGCGGTGCTCGATGGCCGCACCGAGCGGGCCCGGGATCTCGGCCACGCCGCCCGGGATCCGCACGCCGATTCTCCCGTCGACGCGTGTCACGTCGCCGGTGACGGTGTTCATCGGCGGGTTGCCGATGAATCGCGCCACGAAGAGATTCGCCGGGCGCGCGTAGACGTCCTGCGGTGCGCCGACCTGCTGGAGCACGCCCTGGTCGAGGATTGCGATGCGGTCCCCCATCGTCATCGCCTCGACCTGATCGTGCGTGACGTACACGATCGTCGCCCGCAGCCGGCGGCGCAGCTCGACGAGCTCGGCGCGCGTCTGCACCCGCAGCTTGGCGTCGAGGTTCGAGAGCGGCTCGTCCATGAGGAACGCCTGCGGCCGGCGGACGATCGCCCGGGCGAGTGCGACCCGCTGACGCTGCCCGCCCGAGAGCTGCGCCGGCTTGCGATCGAGCAGATCCTCGAGGCCGAGGATGCCCGCAGCTTCCTGCACGAGACGCTTCCGCTCGACCGCCGCGACCTTGCGCGTCTTCAGCGGGAACTCGACGTTCCTCCGCACCGTCATGTGCGGGTACAGCGCGTAGCTCTGGAAGACCATGGCGACGTCGCGGTCCTTCGCCTCGACGTCGTTGACCTCGCGCTCGCCGATCTCGATGGTGCCTTCGGTCGGCTCCTCGAGGCCGGCGATCATACGGAGCGCCGTCGACTTCCCGCAGCCGGACGGGCCGAGGAGCACGAGGAACTCCTCGTCGGCCACCTCGAGGGTGAAGTTGTCGACGGCGGTCACGTCGCCGAACCGCTTCGAGACTCCACGGATGGCGACCCGGCCCACGATCTCCTCGTCTGCTCTGACCTGCTGGTCGGGTGAGAATAGGCCCGCCTCCGAAGGGGCCGCCTCCATAGCGGCGAACAGGCGCCCAACGGCGGCTGAACATCGGGATCAGACGCCGACCACTGTTCGCGTTCAGCGGCCACGGCGCGGGGTTAGCCTGTGCAGAGCGCACTGCCCCGGGGCAGGGGGGATCGGGTGGGACCGAAGAGCGCGAGACGGCGGCGCCAGGCGGAAACCGACCCGCGCGTCCCGGACGGCGACGGCGCCCGGTCTCGGCTCCCGACCGACGACCCGGACGAGCTCGTCATCAGGACGACGCCCGGCGGCGGCCGGTACACCTACGTCTCTCCGAACGTTCGGTCGATTCTCGGCTACGAGCCCGAGGAGCTGCTGGCGCAGCCGCCGCTCGAGAACGTTCACCCGGACGACCTCACCAGGGCCAAGACGACCGGCGACCGGCTCGCCGCCGGCAGCGGTCAGGAAACCGTCCTCCTGCGGATGCAGCACGCCGACGGCCACGACGTGTGGCTCGAGGCCCGCGTCACCGCCCTACGCGACCCCGACACCGGCGAGGTGGTCGAGACCCAGGCGACGGCCCGCGACGTCACCATGCACGTTGCGACCGAGCGGGCGCTCCAGCAGCGCGTCGACGCCGAAGCGCTCATCGGCGACGTCTCCCGCGAGCTGCTGACCGCGACCGTCGAGGACATCGACGGGATCGTCGTCAGGAGCCTGGAACGGGCGGCGCGCTTCGTCGGCGCCGAGCGGGCGACGCTCGTGATGCTCAGCGATGATGCCGCCTGGGCGGTCCGCACGCATCAATGGGTGACCGACGCCGAGTTCGAGACGGCCGAACCCCGCGTCCCGGTCGAGACGGTGCCGTGGCTGGTCGAGCAGTGCCGCCGCGGCGAGATCGTCTTCGCCCGCTCGGTCGACGACCTCCCGCGCGCGGCTCACGCCGAGCGCGCCATGTTCGACCGCAACGGAGTCCGGTCGATCGCGTGCGTCCCGATCACCACCGGCGATCACCTCACCGGTGGTCTGGCGTTCAACTGGCGGACACGCGCGGCCGAGGACTGCTCGGCGGCGCTGTCCACGCTCGGGGTGCTCGCCGACGTGCTCGTAGTGGCGCTCGATCGGAAGCAGGCCGAGAGCGCCCTGCGAGAGAGCGAGGAGCGATTCCGCGCGCTCGTGCAGAGCACGTCCGACGTCATCACGATGATGGACGCAAATGGCGTGGTCACGTACGCGAGCCCGGCGATCGAGTCAATGTTCGGCGCGAAGCCCGAATGGGTCATCGGAACCCGTGCCTTCGACTACATCCATCCCGATGACCGTGACCATCTGGCGAGGGCGTATGCCGAAGGTGTCAAGAACCAGCCCGGACGCGGCGAGACCTTCAGGTTTCGCATGCAGCACGTCGACGGCTCGTGGCGCCATGTCGAGTCCATTGGGAACAACTTGCTCGACGACCCGGCCGTCGGAGCGGTCGTGTTGACGACGAGAGACATCACCGACAGGCACAAGACCGCCGAGGCGCTGCGGCAGAGCGAGGAGCGCTTCCGCGCCCTCGTCCAGCACGGGAGCGACATGATCACGGTGCTCGACGCAGACGGGCGCCTCTTCTACGCGAGCCCCTCGGCGGGATCGATTCTCGGCTGGGACGACGGCGAGTATCTGGGGCGGAGCGCCTTTCGGCTGCTTCACCCGGACGACCGCGAGCGCGTCAAGCAGACGTTCGCCGATGCAATCGCACGACCCGGTTCGACGCAGCCCATCCACTCGCGCATGCAGCACAAGAAGGGCGAGTACCGGCTGCTGGAGTCGGTCGCCACGAACCTGCTCGACGATCCTGCGGTGCGCGGCCTGGTCATCAACAGCCGTGACATCACCGAACGCCGGCAGCTCGAGAACGAATTGCTCCAGTCACAGAAGATGGAGGCCGTCGGGCGGCTGGCGGGCGGCATCGCGCACGACTTCAACAACCTGCTGACCGCGATCGCGGGATACACCGCGCTGCTGCTCGAAGAGCACCCCGAGGACGACGCGTTCCGAGCGGACCTCGCCGAGATCGAGCAAGCGGCGACGCGCGGGGCCGACCTCGTCGACCAGCTGCTGTCGTTCAGCCGTCGCAAGATGCTCATGCCCACCACGCTCGACCTGAACGAGATCGTCGAGTCCACCCGCGGGCTGCTCAGCCACGTCATCGGCGCCGACGTCCAGCTGGTCACCCGATTGGCGCGAAAACTCGACGGGGTGCGAGCCGACCGCACGCAGATCGAGCAGGTCCTCTTGAACATGGCCGTCAATGCCCGGGACGCCATGCCGTCGGGCGGTCGGCTCGAGATCGAGACCGCGAACGTGACACTGCGCGCGCGAGACGTCGCCGGTCACATCGACGCGAGGGTCGGGCGGCACGTGGTGCTGTCCGTTCGCGACACCGGCACGGGCATGGACCGGGCGACGCTCGCTCAGGTGTTCGAGCCGTTCTTCACGACCAAAGAGGTAGGCCAGGGCACCGGGCTCGGGCTCTCGACCGCGTACGGGGTCGTTACGCAGGCCGGCGGTCACATCGCAGTCGACAGCCGGGTCGGCGCCGGGACCACGTTCCGCGCCTTCCTGCCCGCGGACGACCGGGAGGCCACCGCCCCGACGCCGGTTGAGCAGGAAACCGCGCCCCGCACCGGGCGCGAGACCGTGCTCGTGGTCGAGGACGAGTCGGCGGTGCGAAGCCTCGCTCGGGACGTGCTCACCCGGCTTGGCTACGACGTGCTCGTCGCGTCGGACGGGCGGGAGGCCCTGAAGGTCGCGGACCGGTGTCGCCGACCGATCAACCTGCTCGTGAGCGACGTCGTACTGCCACATCTGCGTGGCGTCGAGGTCGCGGATCGTCTGCGGGCGCGCCGGCCGGGGCTCCGGGTCCTCTACATCTCCGGGTATACCGAGACGGCGATCGTCCACGACGGCCAACTCGACCCCGGCGTCGACTTCCTGGCCAAGCCGTTCCGTCCCGCCGACCTTGCCAACCGGGTCCGCGAGGTGCTCGATGCCTAGCCGCCTCGCCGGCGACCGCCGAGTGCTGCTGGTCGACGACGACGCCACGGTTCGGCGCTTCTTCGTCCGGGCGCTGACGCGCGCAGGGTTCGAGGTCGTGGAAGCGCACGACGGGCCCGATGGCATGGCGCGGATCGCCGAGCATCTTCCGTCCGTGGTGGTCCTCGACAACCGCATGCCCGGCATGAGCGGCCTCGACGTGCTCGACGAGCTCCGGCGGGACCCGTACACGCAGACCCTGCCCGTGATCCTCGTGACGGCCCAAGGCGAGATCGAGGAACGCGTCGTCGGTCTCGGGGCGGGCGCGAACGACTACGTCACCAAGCCTGTCCACCCGGACGAGCTCGTCGCCCGGGTCCGGGCCCAACTGCGGGGCCAGGTCGCGTGGCGCGAGGCGATCGAACGGGCATGGCGCGACCGGGCCGCGGTCGTCGAACGACTGGGTGCCATCGACAGCTCCGCGCCGCCGTCAGCGCTCGCCGACCTCGTCTGCGAGGCGCTGCTGGACCTGCCCGGCACAGACGCCGCCGCGCTGTTGCGCTTCGAGGGCCATGACGTGTCCGTGCTCGCGCAACGCGGCGGCGCGGCAGTGGCGGCAGGCACGGTTCTCCCGCCCATCCTCGGCCTCATGGTGCAACGGCGCGCTCGTTCCGGACCCTGGGCCGACGAGGCCGCGTTGCATTCCGACGCCGCGGTCGCCGGGCGGCCGGTCCTTTCAGCGTTCGCGCCCTTGACGTGGCGAGGCATCTCGATCGGCGTCCTCGCGCTCGGGTTCGAGCCCCGAGCGACGGCGGCGTCGCTGAGCGGGCCCGTGCTCGCGACGGCCATCGATGTCGCGCCGGCGGTGGCGGACGCCGTCGGTCCGTCGCTCTCCGGCCCCGGCTCCACCCGGCCCGTCATCGAGCGCGTGATCGCCGCCGGGGCGTACCAGCCGGTCTTTCAGCCTGTCGTCGACCTCGAGACGCGGAAGGTCGTCGGCTTCGAGGCGCTCACACGCTTCGACGACGGCACCCCGCCCGAGATGCGGTTCAAAGAAGCGGCCGAGATGGGCATCGCCGTCCCGCTCGAGCACGCCACCGTCGGCGCCGCGCTCCAGGCGGCCTCGCGCTTGCCGCAGGGACTGTTCGTGAGCGTCAATGCGTCGCCGGCGTTGATCCTCGAACGCGAGACGATCGCGGTCGCAGCTCGAGACCAGTCGCGCCCGCTGATCCTCGAGCTGACCGAGCGCGAGCCCGTCGACGACTACGGCGCTCTGGCGCGCGTGCTCGAAGGATTGGGGAGCGTGAAGCTCGCGGTCGACGACGCCGGTGCCGGCTACGCGAGCCTTCGTCACATCCTCGCCCTGCGACCGTCCTACATCAAGCTCGACATCACGTGGGTCCGTGACATCGAGAACGACACCGCGCGCCAGGCGCTCGTCGCCGGCATCAACCACTTCGCCACCCTGACGAACAGCCGCATCATCGCCGAAGGGATCGAGACCGACGTCGAGTGCAAGGCGCTGCGTCGTCTCGGGATCAACTTCGGCCAGGGCTACCTGTTCGGTTATCCCGAGCCGGTCGATGCGTATCTGAACGACGCCCAGCGTCGCTGAGGTACGCCTCGTGCGCGGATCACCGGTCGCGGAGGAACCAGCCGCGCGGGTCCCAGCGGCG
>DASYQJ010000127.1:0-6429 GCA_036005605.1 Acidimicrobiia bacterium | reverse complement strand
GCCCAGCCCCGAGCCCGTCAGTCGCACGGCGCTGCCCGTCACGATGATCGCCGCCAGAAGCGCGGCGGCAACGACGGTGACACGCCTGTACTGCGCCGGACTGAGACGGAGCATGCGCATTTCCCGCGCATCGTAGGCGGGGCACCTTCGGCCGGCCCGATCGCCGCGGCGGTATAGGTTCCTGAGCGTGGCCACGCTCGACTACGACGAGTTCGGGCTCTTCCAGGAGAACTCCGAGGAGTTCGGCATCCCCTGGCGGGGCCCGCCTGCGGTCCGGCGTGAGTTCGTCGACGTCGGCGACGGCCGCCGGGTCAGCGCCCTGGTGTGGGGCCACGCCGATCCCGAGCTCGTCCTCGTGCACGGCGGCGCCCAGAACGCGCACACGTGGGACACGGTCGCCCTCGCGCTGGACCGACCACTGGTCGCCGTCGATCTTCCCGGCCATGGACACTCCGACTGGCGTGAGGACCGCCGATACTGGCCCGCCGACAACGCGGCGGACGTGGCCACGGCGATTCGAGCGCTCGCGCCATCCGCGCGCCTCGTGGTCGGCATGTCCCTCGGTGGGCTCACGTCGGTCGCGCTCGCGGCGCGTCATCCCGAGCTGGTGCCGCGGCTCGTGCTCGTCGACGTGACACCGGGCGTCGACCGCGACAAGGCTGCGCCGATCGCCGCGTTCGTCGCCGGCCCGGAGCGATTCGACTCGTTCGACGAGATCCTCGAGCGCACCGTCGCCTTCAACCCCACACGCACCGAGTCGTCGCTACGCCGCGGCATCCTGCACAACGCACGCGAGCGCGACGACGGCAGCTGGGCGTGGCGGTACGACCGCTGGCGACTCGGCGAGGGCGAGGACATTCCGGACTTCCGGCCGCTCTGGGACGACGTGTCGAAGCTCACGATGCCGCTGATGCTGGTGCGGGGGGCGGACTCGGGTGTCGTGGGCGACGATGACGTCGCCGAGCTGCGCCGGCGGCAACCCGGCGTCCGGGTCGAGTTGGTCGAGGGCTCCGGGCACAGCGTGCAGGGCGACCGTCCTGTCGAGCTCGCCCGCCTGATCGAGAGCTTCCTCGACGGGTGAACCCGCGCCGCGAGGCGTCGGAGCGCGTTCACGGCGCGTACGAGGTCCGGGTCCTCGAGCCCTCGCCGCCGCCGGTCACGGACAGGCTCTGGTTCGCCGACGACCCGGTAGCTCGGGGCGAGTCACCGGCCGGCGCGCCGATCGTGTCGCCGGTGACGACAGGCGACTTGACCTGGGACGAGCTGTGCCGCGACGCCCCCGAGCTCGCGGGCTGGTGTGCCGACCGCTGGCTGGGCGCGTGGCGCCCGCTCCCGCCGCTGCCGGCTCGTGACGCGTTCGCACCCACGCGGGCGGCGTGGCACACACTCGCCGAGCACGTCCTTGCGCGTGCGCGCTACGACGCGAACGGCAAGATCGGTCTCCGGTACACCCGCCGCGGCGTCGGGACACCGTGGTTCCGCCATCGTGACCGGGACGCGCAGGTGCGGATCGAAGGCACGAACCTCGTCGTGCACGAGGACGGCGAGACCAGGTCGGCGCCGTTGACGACGGTGGCGGCGGCGGCCGAGCTGGCCCGCATCCAACCGGGCGCGCCCGAAGAGGTGTACGCCCCGGCGACGACGCTCGAACCGGACGCCCCACTCGTGCTCGACGCGCGCAGCGTCGAGTTCTTCGGCGCGTGGTTCGGGTTTGCGGCTTCCGTGTTGGAGCAGATCCGCGCCGAGGCGGACCCGGTCGACGAGCCGTCACGCGTGCAGTTGTGGCCCGAGCACTTCGACCTGTCGGTGGACCTCGGCGACGAGAACGCCGGTCACCGGGGCACGTTCGGCGCCTCCCCCGGCGACGACGTCGATCGCGATCCGTACCTATACGTCACGCATTGGGCGGACGTCGGCGCGGACGACTACTGGGACGAGGAGCACTTCCCCGGCGCGAGCCTGACCGTCGTCTCGCTCGCGGCTGCGCCCGATCAGCGGGCGTCGGCTCTCACGTTCCTCCGCCGGGGCCGGGATCTGCTGCGCGGCCTCTGACCACGTACAGCGGGTCGTCCGGCGTCTCGACGCGCTCGTCGACGACGTCGAGGAATCCGGCGCGCTCGAGGTACATGCGCACGAGCCTCCGGTGGTCGTCGTCGCCGGCCGACAGCCAGATCGCGACAGCCTTCGTCGGGAAGCACCGGTTCGAGAACGACACGACGACCGGGCCGCCGGGAACGAGCACCCGGCGCACGTCGGCGAACACCTCGTCCGGGTGCACCAGGTATTGCACACTCACCGCGCAGGCGACGGCGCCGAACGACGAGTCGGGGAACGGCAGCTGCGGCTCCCGGTTCAGGTCGTGAATGACCCAGTCGTCGAGCTGGGGGTTCGCTGCCATCTCCTCGGCGTTCATCCCCAGACCGACCACGCGGCCGAGCCCGTCAGGCAGATGTGACCGCCACGACGACATGAGATCGAGCACCGTGCTGCCCGGCGCGAAGTGCTCCGCGTACACAGACCGCAGAGCTTCGATGGCTCCGGGCTCCAGGTGAACGACCTTGCGAGCCACCGAATAGAAGCGGGCGTCGTCCTCAGCGTCTACCCGGGCGAAGGGCTGGCGCACGCGGTCGACCGTACCCGGGTGCCACCATCTCGGGAGTGCACGAGGACGAGATCGGCCGCGCGCGGTGGCGCATCCGGCTGGTCGCCGCCGCCGGTGTCGCGTTGCTCGCGGTGACCATCGCCGTGCTCGTGTTCCCGATCGCCGTCGTCGTCTTTGCCGTTTTCGCGCTGCTCGGCGGGTCCTTCGGGCTGGGCGTGAGTTTGCTGGCGTGGTCGGCGGCGGTCAGCGCCGGCATCGGCGTGGTGTCGAGCTCCGGCGTCTTCGCGTGGTCGCTGCTCCGGGTCGAGCAGCGCGCGCTCGAATTCGTGCGCGCCTGGCCGTACCCGGGCTCCCCGCCCGCGCCACCGCCGCGCATGCCGCCGGGCGCCCACGCGCGGGCGGTTCGCCTCATCCAGGGGCTCGCGATCGCCGCCGGTGTCCTCCCGCCGTCGTGCGCGGTCGTCATCGACGACGCGCCGAATTGTCTGACTGTCGGGCGAAATCCCAAGACGGCATGGATCGTCGTCACGACGGGTCTGCTCGACCTGCCGCGATCGGAGCTCGAAGCCGTGCTCGCGTTCGAGATCGGGCGCGTCGCCGAGCTCGAGGTGTCGTTCGACACCGTCGTGTACGCATGCAGTTCTCGCGGGTTCGAGCTGTGGGCGGCGGCGTTCGGCGAGTTCGACGAGACGTCGGTGTTGCTGGCGCCGTTCGCAGTGCTGCTCACCCCAGTCGTCGGGGGCGGCATGCTGCTGCGCGCCGCAGCGCTCCGGACGCGGGCGCGCCTTGCTGACGGTCTGGCCGTCCGGTACTGCCGCAACCCCGTCGCTCTCGCACACGCGCTCCGGCGCATCCTCGAGAACCCGGCCGAGGTGCGACGCGGCGATTCCGGCAACGCGCACCTTTGGCTCGAGTATCCGCACACGCGCGCGTCACGGTGGCTGTTGGGGACGCACCGCATCCTGCCGCGCCGGGTCAAGCAGCTGGAGCGCGTCGCTCGAATCGGTTGAGGATCGTCAGGACCGCTTCGGATCCTCGTCGTCCCACTCGCCTTCGGCGAGGCCGTCCCGGAACTCTTTCGACGCGCGACCGAGGGACCGGGCCAGCGTCGGGAGCTGCGAGCTCCCGAACAGGAGGCAGAGGACCGCGATCACGATGAGCAGGTCGGGGCCGATGATCTCGCCCAGGATCGGCGCTGCGTCCATCGCGCCTCCCTCCGTCTGTCGCTGAGCGTACCGACGACGGCGCTCGTCGCGGCCGCGGCTCGCGTCAGTCGGCAGCGGGCGACCTACAAGGCGGCGAGCACCTCGTCGAGCGGGGCGTGATCGGCGCTGTGGTCGTCGACGTGCTCGTAGCGGACCTGCTCGCCGGGCCCGATGACGAACGTCGCCCCGAGTTGTGTAACGCGGCGTCCCGCCTTGTGGATCCGGTGCCCGGCGGCGCGGGCCCGCTTGGCTCCCTCCCGGCTGCGCCGATCCGTCAACAGCCGGAAGAACCCGACGCGCCGAACCGACGCCGCCCGGGCGGCGCGGGCGTCGTCGTCGACCAGCACGGGGAACGGCACGTTCTCGTCGGCGACGAACGCGGCCGCGTGGCGCACGCTGCCGGTGCCGACGGCCACAACCTCCCCGCCCCGGCTCCTGATCTCGTCGTAGCGGCCCCGCAACTGCGAGGCGTGCTCGCGGCAGAGCAGTCAGCCGAAGTGCCGCAGGAAGACCAGGATCACCGGCCGATCGGCCCAGAAGTCGCCGAGTCGCCGCGGCTGACCCGTCGAATCGGGAAGCTCCAGGTCAGCCAGTTGGCGGAGATCCACCACCGCACCCTATGGGACAATGGGGATATGACGCAGACACAGTCGCAAGTGAAGACCCAGAGCTTCCGCCGGATGGACGAGTCGACGGCCGAGCAGTGGGCGGTGATCGGCACCGAGTCGTTCAAGAACCAGGGGCGCGTCGCCGACCGGGTGCTGGGCATGCTCGAGTCGCTGGCCGACATCACCGACGGGTTCGCCGTTGACCAGCTCACACATTGCCTCCAGACAGCGACACGCGCCGAGCGCGCCGGCGCCGACGACGAGGTTGTCATCGCCAGCCTCTGCCACGACATCGGCAAGGCCGTCAGCGTGCCGAACCATCCGCGGATCGCGGCCGAGATCCTCAGGCCCTACGTCCGCGACGACGTGTACTGGATGATCCTCGTCCACCAGGACTTCCAGGGCCGGCACTACTACCACCACTTCGGCGGCGACCCGAACGCCCGCGACCAGTACCGGGGGCATCCCGCGTACGAGCTCGCCGAGCGCTTCGCCGACGAGTGGGACCAGGCCGCGTTCGACGCCGACTACGACACGCTCCCGCTCGAGCACTTCGAGCCCCGCCTGAGCGAGCTGTTCGCCAACCCGAAGTCGCTCTAGCCCGGCCGAACCCGCTACTCGATCACTCCCAGGCGTCGGGCGCTCGCGATCGCGCCCGCCCGCACCTCGGCTTCGTCCCCGATCTCACCGCCCCGCATGAGCACCTGCCCGGCGACGACCGTCGTGTCGACCACGGAGCCCGCGGCTGCGTAGACGAGGTTCGCGATGAGGTCACCCGGCGTGAGCTCCGGCGCGTCGCTGGGCACGAGCAGGAAGTCGGCCGGCTCCCCCGCTTCGAGGCGGCCCGGTTGGCCAAGGACCGGGGCACGCTGACCGGTCGCGACCGCCCACGCCTCGGTCGCGGGCATGGCGGCCGGGTCGCGTTCGGCATGCTTCTGCACCAGCGCGAGGTGCTTCATGTCCTGGAACAGATCGAGCGAGTTGTTCGACGACGCGCCGTCGGTCCCGAGGCCCACTGGGATGCCCTCGTGGCGCGCCTTGGCGTACGGGAACACGCGCCCGACCGCCAGCTTCAGGTTCGAGACGGGATTCGTCACGATCGTCGCGCCGCGCTCCCCGACGAGCGCGAGCTCGTCGTCGTCGAACCACACGCCGTGCGCGAGGAGCGTCCGCGGCGTGAGCAGCCCGATGCGGTCGAGATACGGCGCGGGCCGGACACCGTGCGCGGCCACACAGTCCTGCACCTCGCCTTCGGTCTCCGAGAGGTGGATGTGCACGCGGAGGTCGCGGTCGGATGACAGCTCCGCGATCCAGTGCAGCGACTTCTCGCTGACCAGGTAGATGGAGTGCGGCCCGAGCGTGGGTGTGATGCGAGGGCCGGCATCGGCGAGGGCGTCGAGTGAACGCTCGGCGTCGGCTCGCAAAGCGTCCGACTTACCGGCGTCGAGGCCGTCGACGAGCGGGAGCGCGACCGACGCGCGGATGCCCGCATCCTGGACGGCGCGGGCGACGGCCTCGGGTTGCCAGTACATGTCCCAGAACCGCACGGTTCCCGATCGGATCATCTCGACACAGGCGAGGCGCGTGCCCCAGTACACGTCATCGGCGGTGAGCTTGGCTTCAATCGGAAAGATCCGGTCCTGCAGCCACTGCATGAGCGGCAGATCGCCGCCGTAGCCGCGCATGAGCGTCATGGCGGCGTGGGTATGGCCGTTGACCAGCCCCGGGACGAGGGCCATGCCGGCGGCGTCCAGCACCTCGTCGCCGTCCGCGGATTCGACTTCTGCGCCGATGGCCACGATGCGATCCTCCTCGACACGCACGGCGACGACGGCGTCGTCGAGCCGCGCATCGCGCACGGTCAGGCTCACGGCTTCCCTGCCTCCTTGCTCAACGACGGGAGCACCGCGTCGAGCGCTCCAACCAGCCGGGTCCGGTTCGCCGCCGCGCCGGCCCGGAACTCCTCCATGGCGAGGGGCACTTCGCCGATGCCGTTGGCGAGGTTGTCGACGAC
>DASYQJ010000126.1:0-7004 GCA_036005605.1 Acidimicrobiia bacterium | reverse complement strand
GGGACGGTCGGGCTCATCGCGGCGACGTTCTGGGCGTTTCCCGAGTTGCGCCGGGGCTGGTGGGCGGCCGCGGTCCTCGTGAACCCGGCCCTCGTGGTCGCGTCGATCATCGGCCAACTCCCGTTCCTCTGGGGTGCCTCGATGCTCATGGGCGCAGTGGCGTGCTGGCGGCGGCGGCGTTACCTGGCTGCGGCGGTGCTGGCAGGGCTGGGTCAGGCGACGCATCCGGCGGTCGTCCTCCCGATGGGTGTCGTCCTCGTCGCGTGGTGGTGGCACTGGGAGCCCGATCGCCGGAGGCTGCTGCGCTACTACGCCGCTTCGCTGGTCCCCGCCATTCCTGCGGCGCTACTCGTCTTTGCCTCGCCGGTCTTCGGGGACAGCGATCCGGTCGTCATCGCCACGAGCTTCTTCGGAACGCTCGGCGTGCGGATACTCGTTTTGGCAGTGCCCATCGCGTTGGTGGTCGTTCAGCGGCGCCTGCAGTCGCCCGCCGCGCCGCTACGGGTGACCACGCGCTTTCCTGCCGCCGTGTGCCTCACCTTGCTGCTCTCGAACGTCGTGTTGGCGGGGCCACTCGAAGCCGAGTACTCGTGGGGTGCCCTCGGTCGGAAACCGGACACCGAACTGCTCACCTTCATCAAGTCGAGCAAGTTCGATGCCGGCGCGACGTACCGCATCCTGCGAGCGCACGACGGCAAGATCGGGATGTATCAGCTCGTGCAGCACCACGCGCGGCTCGACTCGGAGTTCTTCCCCGAGAGCATCGCCCGGAACAGCTGGCGCGACTTCACGAAGTACTCGCAGTTCCTCAGGAGCCGACGCGTCGACTACGTCATCATCTTCCGCACCTATGACCGCGAATGGCGCACGAACGAACACCAGCTCCTACGCGACCTGAAGAAGCAAGGGCTGGACGGGTGCGACGCGGTGCGTGTCGGCGTGCATCAGGTGAGCGCCGCACGGTCCTTCGACGTCTACCAGATCCGGCGTGACTGCTGACCCCGCCGGTTGTAAGGGGAGGATGCGTGGTGCCGGTACAGTCCACCGAGGCGGCGCGGGTGACACTGGGCTGAGCCCAACGTTCCCTGTCGCCCCCGGCGGACGGAGCACCTGATGAGCCAATCCTGCACTCACCTCGACGAGGTCGCCGACGTCACCCCGAGCAGCGAAGGGTGCGAGGACTGCCTCCGCATCGGCGGCGAGTGGGTGCATTTGCGGCTGTGCATGTCCTGCGGCCACGTCGGCTGCTGCGACAACTCACCGAACCGTCACGCGACCGCGCACTTCGGTTCGCAGCACCACCCGATCATCCAGTCGTACGAACCGGGCGAGGACTGGTGGTACTGCTACGAGGACGATCTCGCGTTCGAAGTCGAAAACGCACCGTCGTTCGCCCACCCCTGAGCGCGAGCCCGGAACGTTCGCTCAGCCGGTGAAGCGCACGACCGCCGGCACCGGTGTCGCGGGGGTGGGGCCGGCGACCTCTACCTCGACCGCGCCGATGTCACAGCCGGGGCCCTGGGGGCGCTCCACACCGCGTTGGTCGGTGGTGATCCCCGAAGCGCCGTCAGCCTGACAAGAAGCGACCGGGATCGCGTCGATGAGCAGGCTGCCCGTCTGGGGCAGCCGCGTTTGGGTCGGTCCGCCGTTGTTCACCAGCGCGCCCAGACCGGGATCGCCGGCATTCTGACGGTCGCCGGTGCCCGTGAAGCCGCACGATGCGTCGTCGGAGAAGTTGAACCCGTTCGAGGTCGTCGATCCGGGGATGGTGCAGTTCGGCCCGCCGCCTTGACGCAGGGCGACCACCGAGCCGAACGCAACGAGTCCCGCTTCGGAGCCGACATTCGCACTGTCGGCCGCGCCGTTCCCGACGACGGTCGCGTACACCAGCGTCACATCCTCGGACGCGCCGATGCCGCCCCCGTCGAGAGCGGCGGTGTTGCCGCTGATGGTCGAGTTCGTGGCTGTGACCGCGCTCGAGCTGCCGATTCCACCACCGCTGCCGCCTGGCACGGTGTTCCCACTGATCGTCGAGCCGGTGAGGGTGACGTTGCCGCCGGCCGCGACTCCCCCGCCTCGGAAGATGGAGGGGCCCGTGGTGTTCCCGCTGATCGTCGAGGCGGTCACGGACACGTTCCCGCCGACGTTGATCCCGCCGCCGCTTTGCCCCGCGGTATTGCCGGTGATCGTGGAGCTCGTGACCGTCGCGTTGCCACCGGTCGAGGCGCCGCCCCCTTGGGCGGTTGCCGTGTTCCCGCTGATCGTCGAGTTGATGATGCTCAAGTTGCCCTCGGCGACCACCCCGCCACCGTCGCCTCCCGTCCCGGTCGTGTTGTTCCCCGTCAAGGTCGTGTTCGTGAGCACGACGTTCCCGGCGCTCCAGACGGCGCCCCCACCGACACCCACCGCGCCGCCGGTACCACCCGTGATCGTGACCCGGTCGAGCGCGAGGTTCGGCGTGTTGTTGATGGCCATCCCGCCCGACCCGTTCGCATTGATGGTGACGCCGTTGCCTTGCACTTCGAGGTCGGCGGAAGCGGCGGGAACATGTGTCAGCGGCCCGGTCAGCAGCGTGATGGGCCCGATGCCCGGCTGGACGACGACGACGTCGTTTCCAGGCGAGGCAGCGGCATCGGTGAACGCCTGACGGAGCGAGCCGGGCCCGGCATCGTCGTTGTTCGTGACCGGGAACTCGGCGGCCGCGGCCGGCGACGGCGCGAAGCTCGACGCCGCCGCGGCTAGGGACGCCACGCTGACCATTGAGACGAGCATTCGCCGAGGCGTTCGGGCCATGCCACCCCTTCCCGATCGCGATCCCCGGGAGGGTAGTCCCTGGCGCTCCCGTACTGGATGATCGTCCCAGGCGGACGCGGGCGCTCCTCGTTTGGGCGGGCAGCCGCAGTTACGCCCTTCGATGTTCGAAGAGGAACTTGAAAATCAGCGTGCTGGCGCTCACCTCGTCCTCGACCACGAGGACCCGCACCACGCCAGGTTGTCACATCGAGGGTGACGGGTCCCGGCCGCTGCTGAACGGATGGTCAGGAGCGGGCCCGGCTCTTCCCACGTCCGGATAACACAGGCATCACGTCGAGAACGCGTCGGGGGGCGACGCGCCCGGTTGTTGGGTTGGGATCCTGCGGCTGAAGAACACTGCGATCAGTGCGATGAGCGCGAGAACCGACAGCGAGGCCCGGAGACCATCGAGGCGCGCCGTCTCGTTCTCGTCGACGACCTCATCGGCGGTCTGCGGCGGTACGTCCGCCTTGTCGAGCGCCGCCTTCAGGTCCTTGTCCGACACGAACGGGATGCCGGCGGCGAGCTCGACCTGCGCCTTGGAAGAGACGCTCTCCGGGATCTTCGGGTTGTCCTTGATGCCGCTGAAGAACGACGAGCTCAAGGCCGAGATGAGCACGGCGCCTGCGAGCGCGGTTCCGATTGATGCACCGAGGTTGGTCAACGTGTTCTGCAGACCGCCCACCTCGCCGCTCTGCTCGTCGGACACGGACGACACGGTCACGCTGCCGAGCTGCGACGCCAACGCACCGACACCGAGCCCCGCGAGCAGCATGGGCCAGGTCACGATCTCCGGCCCCGCCCCGGCGTCGAGCGCGGCGATCATCACCACGATGCCGGCGAAGAGCGCGAGGAATCCGAGCCGCACGACGCGGCGGGGCGACGCATTCGGGAACACCTTCGGAATGCCTGCGGCCGCCAGAAGCAGTGTGATCGAGAGCGGCAGCAGCCGGACGCCCGTCGCGATCGCGGACAGGCCGAGTGCGACCGAGAGAAACAGCGGCACGGCGAAGAACAGTCCGGCTTGCAGGAGGTACTGGAAGAAGAATGCCGTGAGCCCGCCGCGCAGCGTCCGGTTCCGCAGCATCGCCGGATCGATCAGCGCGCTCTCGCCCCGTGCGAGGCGCTGGTTCTCCCATGCCAGGAAGAGTCGCAGCACCACTCCCCCGGCCAAGATCAACCAGACGACCGGCGACAGCCCGAGCCACTCCGGGGCCTCCGGCTTCGACTGAACAAAGCCCCACGTCCCCGACCGCAGAATGCCGTAGACGATGAGACCGAGACCGACCGCCGACAAGCCCGTCCCGACGAGGTCGAGGCGAGCGCCCTGCTCGGCCGGAGTGTCCGACATCCTCCGCGTCAGCGCGAGGATCGCGAGCACGATCACGACCTCGGCGGCGAAGACCAAACGCCACGAGAGGTAGGTGGTGAAGAGACCGCCGATGAGGGGACCGGCAGCAACGGCGATGGCGCCTGCTGACGCGACCAGTCCGTACGCGCGCGGCCGTTCGGGGCGCGCGAAGTTCGACGCCACGAGCGCGACGATCGCCGGCATGATCAGCGCCGCACCGATTCCTTCCAGGACCGACCACCCGACGACCAGTACGGCGAGACTCGGCGAGATCGCGGTTATGAAGGAACCGCAGCCGTAGATCACACAGCCGATGGCGAAGGCTCGCTTGCGGCCGAGTATCTGGCCCACCTTGCCGCCGGTGATCATGAACGACGCCATCACCAGGGTGTAGAAGGTGATGGCCGTCTGGATCCCCGTCACCGTTGTGCCGACGTCCTTGGCGACGGTCGCGATCGACACATTCATGACAGAACTGTCGAGGGTCATCAGGAACTGACCCGCGGCCAGCGTCACTAGGACGATGCCGGCCGAGCTTGCCCTCGTCTTTGCGTCGGTCAGGTCGGAGCGTTCGTGCTCACGCATCCGACCATTTGAGCGCAGGAAGACTGCGGGGGTCGGCCCCGGATCAGCCGCCTGGGTGATCGGGGTCCGTGAGGGCCTTGGCGATCTGCTCGAGCGTGTAGGCGACCGCCCGGTCGTCGTCCATCGTGTCCCCTTCGGCGCGCAGCTGGCCGAGGCGCTCGTCGCCGAGCGTGGCCGCGAGGAGCCGGGTGGTTTCGCGTCGTACCTCCACGAAGTATCCGCCCGTGGTGCCGGCGGCTGGGCCGGAAGGCGTGGGGTTCGCTTTGGAGTCGACGGGCGTCGCGAGGGTCTGGAGAGTGATGGCGCGGGCGGCGCCTTGGATGATCGCGGCGGCGTCTGGCCGGATGGGGGCGAGTGCGCGGGCGACCAGGTTCATCCCGGCGGTCAGCCAGACAGGCTGGCGGGCCCAGTGGAGCTGGCGAATGGTGCGGCTGGCAATTTCGAGGGTCGCGGGCGCGTCATCGAGGCGCGACACGAGAACGAGGGCGAGCCCGAGATTGTTGGCGTTCTCGTAGCCGAGTGTGGCTCTGCGTTCGAGGCTCTCGTCGAGGCAGTCGCGGGCCTGGTCGGGGTCGGTGTCGGCAAGCGCGATGCCGAGGACCAGCAGTCCAGTGATGATCGCGTACGGCATGCCGACCTCGCGGGCCATGGCGAGCGATTCGACGGCCATGGGAACGGCGCCGGTTGCGGGGCCAGCAATCGTGCGCATCCAAGCCGCGAAGGCGAGGCTCACGGCGGCGACCGCCAGGTTGCCGTTAGCACGTGCGATAGCGGCTGCCTGCTGGTCGTACGCAACTGCGTCGGCGAACGAGCCGCGCACCATGGCGATGTCTGCGCGTGCCTGGCATACGAGGTTCTCGACGTCCGAGACGGCACGCGTGTCGAGGCGTTGGGCCGCTTCGAGTGCTCTGGTGGAACGCTGCTCGGCGACGTCCAGATCACCGCGCGAGGCCGCGTCGATCGCCGTGATGGCGAGCGCCAGCGCGTAGTCGGGATGCTCGGTGGCGCCGCTCAGCGTCAGAGCCGCCTCGCCTGGAAGCCCGAGCTGATAGCCCCCTTCATGCCCCCGGGGCACGCTGCACAGAATGCGGAACGCGGTGTCGACGTCGTCGACGTCGATTGCCCACGACCAGGCAGCAAGGAGGTTGTCGCGCTCGGCGCTGAGGCGGCCGACCCACATGCTGTGTTCCGGGCCGTAGAGGTGCTCGAAGCCCTGTTCGGCGAACGCCGCGTAGTGACCCGCGTGACGTGCGCGCAGCGTGTCGCCTTCGCCGGCCTCGCCGAGGCGCTCCTCGCCGTATTGGCTGATGGTCTCGAGGAGGCGGTAACGCGTCTGGGACCGGTGGCCCTCGGCGACCACCAAGGACGCGGCAACCAGGCGCGCAAGGGACTCGAACACCAGGTCGCGATCGATCCCGTCGCCACCACACACGGACTCGGCGGCGTCGAGGGTGCACCCGCCGGCGAACACCGCCAGCCGGGCCAAGAGCCGCCGCTCCGGGTCGTTCAAGAGCTCGTAGGACCAGTCGATCGCGGCGCGCAGCGTCTGATGGCGCTCGACCGCACCCCGACGCCCACCCGCCAGCAGCTGGAAGCGCCGGTCGAGGCGCTCTGCGAGCTCAGCGGGAGTCATCGCGGGAACGCGCGCCGCGGCTAGCTCGATCGCGAGCGGCACTCCATCGAGGCGGCGACACACCTGCCCCACTGCAGCCGCGTTCTCGTCACCGAGCTCAAAGCTTGCGGCCGCCGCGGTCGCGCGCTCCAAGAACAGGCGCACCGCGTCCGCGTCCATCATCCTCTGCGGGGCTGCATCCGCAGAGGGTGCGGACAGCGATGGTGTGGGGAGTATCCGTTCGCCGTCGACGCCGAGCCCCTCGCGGCTCGTGGCCAACACTACGAGCCGCGGGCACGACCGCCCCAACGTGTTCACAAGGTGTGCGACGGGCTCGAGGAGATGTTCGCAGTTGTCGAGCACCAGCAACAGTTCCTTCTGGCGCAAGAACTCGACTACCGCCTCCTCGACCGTCTCGGTCGCCCGCGGTGTCACCGAAAACAGCGCCGCGACCGCCTCGGTGACACCCTCGCGGTCGCGGATCGGCGCCAGCTCACACCACCAGGCCCCGTCACGGAACTTTGGGAGCGCCTCTGCCGCCACCTGCAACGCCAACCGGGTCTTGCCTACCCCACCGACCCCGGTCAGGGTCACCGTCCGAACTTCGCCGAGCGCGGTGGCCGCGCTCGCCAGCTCTCGCTCGCGACCGATGAACGAGCTCAC
>DASYQJ010000125.1:0-2159 GCA_036005605.1 Acidimicrobiia bacterium | reverse complement strand
CTCGTTCGTGACGATGTGAAGCAGCGCTGCCGCCCGTGCGATGTCGGCTTCGCCGGCCGCGATCGCCTCGTAGATGCGAGCGTGCTCCTCGCGCGCGAGGTCGAGCGCGCCGCGGTCGGCGATGCCGTGCCACAGTCGGGCGCGGACCGTGCTGGTCGAGAGGCTGCGGAGGAGGGCGCGCAGCACGCCGTTGCCGGGCGCGCGCGCGATCACGTCGTGAAATGCGGCGTCCGCCTCGACGAGGTCGTCGGCGCGGTCGC
Source organism: Acidimicrobiia bacterium (assembly GCA_036005605.1). Classification (GTDB taxonomy): domain Bacteria; phylum Actinomycetota; class Acidimicrobiia; order IMCC26256; family JACDBD01; genus JALZAA01. The sequence continues at coordinate 1,899 of DASYQJ010000125.1, read as the reverse complement.
CGGCGGCGACCATGCGATCGAGCTCCGTCCGCAGCGCGCGGATCAGCTCAGCGTCGGCACGCAGCGCGGCCATCGCGGCCGCCTCCGGCTCGAGCATGCGCCGCACCTCGAACAGCTCGAGGACTGTCCGGCCGCGAAGGAGGTGGGTGGCGGAGAGTGTCGGCTCGAGCAGCTCGTCCGGTTCGAGACTGCTCACGTATGTGCCGTCCCCCTGGCGGACCTCGAGCACGCGCGCGAGTGAGAGCGCTCGAACCGCCTCGCGCAGCGAGTTCCGCGACAGGCCGAGCTGCCTGGCCAAGTCGGCCTCCCGCGGTAGGCGCGTGCCGGGTCCCCACGCGCCGGAGGCGATCAGCTCCCGTATCCGCGCGATGGCTTCGTCGGTCACGCCGGCCCCGCGGCGCCGTCCCGGTGTGCCTCTCGGCTGATCCATCCCACGTCTCCAGAAAGAGATCGGGTGAAAGCGACTATATCCGGCCTGAATGAGCGCGTGATTCCAGCGTGCGATCGCAGACATCGGATCTTCGGCATGGAAACATCCCTGCGGGGATCCCAGATCGTCAAGGCGGCGACGTATGACGTGGGGTCCAGAGGGCACGGTGAGTCAGCGGTGAGGAGTGCGGGAAGGCCCGCTGGGGCGGGCCTTCCATCGTCGTTTCCGCTGCGTCGGCGTGCGGCTCAGGGGTAGCTGACGAGGTTCACAGGAATCGTGGCAGCGCCTTGGGCCGCCGCGCCCGTGTCGTTGACGACGTGGTCGATGGTTCCGACCCCGCCGAGGGAGACGGTCAGGATGTCGTGCAGCTTGACGCCGGAGGTGTGCGGCGGCGCCGGCACTTCGAAGCCACGAGCGCCGTGGATCGACGGATCGACGTTGAAGAAGCAGTAGCTGCCCAGGCCCCAGGCCTCATGTGTTGTGACGGTGTCGGCCACCTTGTAGGCGGCGTACCCGTCGACGCCGTCGTGTGTCCAGGCCGCCTGGTTGGGCGGGTCGTAGGGCATCTCGTTCTGGAACATGATCGTCCGGCCACGTTCACCGTTCCAGATCACCTCGTACTTCTGGTAGTGCTCGACGAACAGACCGTACGCTGTCACGTCGTCACCGTTGACGACGAGGCCGGTGTCTGCTGTGTTGACCGTCCAGCCCACGCCACGGCCGTGGTCGGCACGCCACGCCCAGATGTCGTCCAGGAGGACGTTGTCGCTGTTGACGACGAGACTCGTTGTCGCCTTGCCGGCGGCCGCGCCACCAATGCGGAAGAAGACGTCCTGCAACGACGTCGGGTCGTCCGGGTCACTCTTGTGGGCGTTCGGCTTTCCGACCTGCAGCAGCACGGGCGAGTTCACCGGCCCGGCGTCGAATAGGAGCCCGGCGAGCTTCACACCCTTCACGTCGGCGACTCTCATTGCCGTCACCCCGTTTTCGGGCACGAGTGTCGGGAAGCCGAGACCGAGCACGACGGTGTCGGCACGCTTGACGTCGATGCTCCGGTCGAGGTGGTAGACGCCGGGCGTGAAAATGACGTTCTGACCGCGGGCGAGGGCCACGTTGATGGTCTTCGCGTCGTCGCTTGGGTTCGCGATGAAGAAGCGCTTGATCGCGATCGAGGACCCCGCCGCCGGCCCGCTGCCCCATGTCGTGCCGCTCGAGTCGTAGCGCAGCGCCGGAACGAAGACGTTGTACTGGCCGGATGCATCGACGTACAGGAACGGCCTCTCCCTCGTCAGCGGACTCGTAGCGAGGGTGGTATATGGCGGCGGGTCGTACGGCGTGGTCGAGAACGACTGCGGCGGTGCTCCCACGACGCCGGAAAAGACCTGGTTCCAGACGCCGTTCGACCAGCCGCCGATGCTGCTGTCCCGGACGAGGAACTGCTGCTGCGACCCGTTGATGATGAACCCGGT
>DASYQJ010000124.1:0-2042 GCA_036005605.1 Acidimicrobiia bacterium | reverse complement strand
CAACGGTCGTCGTCGACGACGAGGTGCCAGGCGAAGTACTCCTCGTAGGTCGCGATGTCCCGCTTCATCACCTGCTCGTAGAGCACGTGCACGAGCACGTGGCCCGTGATGTCGGCGGCGTAGGCCGTGCGCGGCTCGCCGGCGGCGCCGAAGGGGCGCTGCGCGATGCGGCCGTCCTCCGTCCGCGAGAAGACGGCCCCCCAGTTCTCGAGCCGGTACACGTCGTCGGGAGCCTCGTTGCAGAGGATCTCGATCGCGTCCTGGTCGCCGAGATAGTCGGCGCCCTTGACCGTGTCGAAGGCGTGCTTCTCGGGGTCGTCTTCGGACGCGTTGCCGAGCGCGGCGTTGATTCCTCCTTCGGCTGCGCCGGAGTGGCTCCGAACAGGGTGAATCTTCGAGAGGAGCGCGACGTCCGCACCTGCGTCGAAGGCCTCGATCGCTGCGCGCATCCCGGCGCAGCCGGCGCCGACGATCAGCACGTCGTGCTTCGCTTCCACGTGCTTGGACGCTATCGGAAAGCGGTGTGCCTGCGGATTCGTGCTGGTGCGGCGCTCAGCGCCTGTCCGCGAAGCGGACCAGTGGAAGGGGTAACCAGCGCGAAGCGAGTGGGAGGTTCCCCCGGCCGCGGAGCGGCCTGTCCGCGAAAGCGGACCGGTGGAGGGGTAACCAGCGCGAAGCGAGTGGGAGGTTCCCCAGCAGATCTACCCGCGCCCTAAAGGTGTCAGGGGCAGCGAATGCGCCGCTCGGCCGAACAGCGGTCCCGGCCGCGGCCGCCGTCCGCCACGTCGCGCCCGGCGCTGCCGGTGAGCCTGTCGTTGCCGGTGCGGCCGACCAGTACGTCGCGGCCGCTCTCGCCGTCCACCTCGTTGCTCTGGCCGTTGCCGCGGATGGTGTCCGCGTAGCGGGAGCCGTCGACGTCCTCGATGTGCGTCAGCCGGTCTGCGCCCCAACCGCGGGCCGTCCCGGCGGTCAGGTCGACGACGATGCCGTGGCCGGCGTCGTAATACGAGGCCTCGTCGCGCCCTGAACCGCCGTCGATCGTGTCGGCGCCTTCGTCGCCGCTCAGCACGTCGGGCCCGCCTCCGCCGTTGATGACGTCGTTGCCGTAACCGCCAGAGAGCAGGTTGAACTCGTTGTCGCCGGTGAGACTGTCGGCGGCGCGGGAGCCGATCACCGCGTCGATGTTGACGAGCTTGTCCTCGCCCCAGCCGCTCGCGGTCCCCGCCGCCAGATCCACCGTGACCGGCCCCGGCGCCGTGCGGTAGATCGCGATCCCGATCGCTGCGTCGCCGCCGTCGATCGTGTCGTCGCCGGCACCGCCGTCGATGCCGCTCACGAACCCGTCGCCGCCGTTGACGATGTCGTTGCCGTCTCCTGCGCAGACGAGGTCGTCGCCGTCGCGGGCGTCGATCGTGTCGTTGCCGCCGAGCGCGACGATGACGTCGTCCCGCTTCGTGCCCGTAATCACGTCGTCGCCTTCGGTGCCGACGATCGTCGCCTTCTCACCGAAACACGTCGTCGTGCTGTCTGCGCTCGACCCGGTCGCTCCGGCCGTCAGCACGGCGAGCGTCCCGGCCGCCGCGATTGTCAAGAACTTGCCTCTGGCACTCATCACGCTCTCCCTTCTCACCCGTCCGCTGCCGGTGATCCGGCGTACGCGACGCTAGGAGGGCGCTGTTAGGCGCCGATGGGCAGGTTGTAACGATTGCGGCGCGAAAAGTTCGGATTTCCGTCAGGGGCGCGGGCCGGCGGCGGCCACGCGCTCCCCGGCCTCGGCGGCGAACTGGTCGAAGTTCTCGCGGAACATTCGTGCCAGGTCCCGTGCCTTGCGGTCGTACGCCTCGGGGTCGCGCCAGGTCGAGCGGGGGTCGAGAAGCCTCGTGTCGACGCCGTGGGCGCCGGTCGGAACCTCGAAGCCGAAGATCGGATCGGTCCGGTACTCGGCGTCGTCCAGAGCCCCCGACAGGGCGGCGTGGAGGAGCGCACGCGTCGCCGAGATCGGCATCCGCTCGCCTTCGCCGAAGGGCCCACCGGTCCAGCCC
>DASYQJ010000123.1:0-1937 GCA_036005605.1 Acidimicrobiia bacterium | reverse complement strand
AAGGCCGGCGCGAAGAAGAAGACGACGGCCAAGCGGACGGCCGCAAAGCGAAGCGCGGCCAAGCGCACGACCGCCAAACGCACCGCCGCCAAGCGCACGACGACGAAGCGGAAGACGGCCGGACCGGCCAAGGTCGTAAGCGCGACCACCGCGGAGGAGGCCGACATCGCGGCGGACGGGCCTCGCCTGGCGGCCGCGGAGGAGTAGGTGTCGACCTTCGCCGACGAGGTCGCCGCGCTCCGCGGGACCCGGCCGGCGACCTTCAAGGACCTCATCACCCATCCGGCGTTCTCCAGGCTGCTCGCCGCGCAGACCGTGAGCTCGTTCGGGGACTGGGTCGGGTTCGTGGCGGTGACAGCCCTGGTGGCGACCAAGGGTGGCGAGGCGGCCGAGTACGCGATCGCCGGAGTCATGCTCGCCCGGACGCTCCCCGCCATTCTGTTCGGGCCGATCGCAGGCGCGATCGTGGACCGGATCAACCGCAAGACCCTGATGATCACGGCGGATATCGCGCGAGGAACGCTGTACGGCCTCATGCCGTTCCTCGGCCCGCTCTGGGCGATCTTTGGCGTCTCCTTCGCGATCGAATGCTTCTCCCTGTTGTGGACGCCGGCCCGCGATGCGTCGCTGCCGAACCTGGTCCCTCGTCGGCAGCTCGCGAACGCCAACTCGCTCGGCCTGATCACCACGTACGCGACGCTGCCACTCGGCGCCCTCGTCTTCACGTTCCTGTCCGGTGGGTCCGGTCTGTTGCCGTACTTCAAGGACAACTCGGCCTTCCTTGCCTTGTGGCTCGACGCGTTCACGTTCGGGCTCTCGGCGCTGCTCGTCAGCAGGATCGTCATCCCGCGGCCGGCCCCCACGTCGTTCGCGAGGCTCGACGTCTCGCGCGTCGGCAAGGACATCGCCGACGGTGTCCGGTTCCTGCGCGAGAACTCGCTCGCGTCGTCGATGACGCTGGGCATCGTCGCGGCGTTCAGCGCGGTGGGGGCCGTCCTCGCGCTCGGACCGATCTTCGCCAGGACGACGATCGGTGCGGGCGATCCGGGGTGGGGGATCCTCGTGACCTCGTTCGGTATCGGCATGGGGATCGGGTTGGCGTCCTCGAACAAGATCGTGGAGTTCGTCCTGCGCGAATACGTGTTCGTATGGTCGATCATCGCGGCCGCCGGGACCCTGCTCGTGCTCGCGGCGATGCCCGCGATCGGGCAGGCGGCGGTGGTCGCGGTGGTGCTCGGGGGCTTCTGCGGCTCCGCGTGGGTGAGCGGCTACGTGCTGCTCCAGGAGAACGTCACCGACGAGTTCCGGGGGCGGACGTTCGGCGCGCTCACCGTGCTGTCGCGGCTCGGTCTGTTCCTCTCGCTCACGATCTTTCCGGTGATCGCCGGCGCCATCGGTGCGCACTCCGTGACGGTGGGTGAGCGAACGTTCGACCTGTCGGGCACGCGCATCTCGTTGATGATCGCGGGGGTGGGGGCACTGCTCGCCGGATTGCTGACCCGGAGCAGGCTCCGGCGGTTCCGGGTCGGCAAGCAGGAACCGCTCGGGTTGGTCCCCAAGCTGAAGCGGCCGCCGACGAACGGCCTGTTCGTCGCCTTCGAGGGTGTAGAGGGTTCGGGCAAGGGGACGCAGATCCGCCTGGCGAAGGAGTGGTTGGAGTCCCAGGACATCGAGGTCATGGTGACGCGGGAACCGGGAGGGACGCCCGTCGGCGAGGAGCTGCGGACGCTGCTGCTCGCGCACGACACGGGTCACATCGAGCCGAAGACCGAGGCCCTGCTCTTCGCGGCGAGCCGGGCGCAACACGTGGCCTCGGTGATCCGGCCTGCCCTGGCCGCGGGCCAGGTCGTGCTGACGGACCGGTACATCGATTCCTCCCTGGCCTATCAGGGCTCGGCGCGCGGACTCGGCGAGCAGGACGTGCTGACGCTGAACGT
>DASYQJ010000122.1:0-19726 GCA_036005605.1 Acidimicrobiia bacterium | reverse complement strand
GCAAGTTCGACCAGGGTTGGGACCGGCTGCGCGAAGAGATACTCGAGCGGCAGAAGGAGCTCGGTGTGGTTCCGCCCGAGACGGAGCTGACCGCCCGGCACGAGGAGATCCCCGCCTGGGATGAGATCCCGGGCGACTTGAAGCCGGTTTTGGCGCGGCAGATGGAGGTCTACGCCGGTTTCCTCGAGCACACCGACCATCAGGTTGGGCGTCTCGTCGACGCGCTCGAAGACCTCGGCATCCTCGAGGACACGCTCGTCTACTACATCATCGGCGACAACGGAGCGAGCGCCGAAGGCGACGTCCACGGAAGCTTCAATGAGCTGATCAACCTCAACGGCGCCGCCGCGCTCCAGACGACCGAGTTCATGGCCTCACGGATCGACGAGTTCGGCACGCCCGCGGCCTACAACCACTACGCGGTCGGGTGGGCGCACGCGATGGACACCCCGTACCAATGGACGAAGCAAGTCGCCTCGCACTGGGGCGGGACCCGCAACGGCACCATCGTGCACTGGCCGAAGGGCATCGACGCGAAAGGTGAAGTCCGCAGCCAGTTCCACCACGTGATCGATGTCACCCCGACGGTGCTGGACGCGGCAGGCCTACCCGAGCCGAAGACGGTCCACGGGGTCGAGCAGAAGCCGCTCGAGGGTGTGAGCATGCGCTACGCGTTCGACGATGCCGGCGCGGCCGAGCGCCGCGAGACGCAGTACTTCGAGATGTTCTGCAACCGAGGCATCTACGACAAGGGCTGGACCGCGGTCACGCGCCACTCGATCCCGTGGGTCCTCATTGCCGAGATGCCCCCGTTTGCCGACGACACCTGGGAGCTCTACGACACGAACACCGACTGGAGCCAGGCACACGACCTGGCTGCGGAGATGCCGGAGAAGCTAGAGGAACTGAAGGTGCTCTTCATGGAGGAGGCGCGGAAGTACAACGTGCTCCCGCTCGACGACCGCCGCGTCGAGCGCTTCAACTCCGACCTCGCCGGGCGCCCGCAGCTCGTCACCGGCGACTCACAGCTCCTCTTCGGCGGCATGGGCCGCCTGAGCGAGAACTCGGTGCTCACCATGAAGAACAAGTCGCATGCGGTCACGGCCGAGATCGTCGTGCCCGACGGCGGTGCGAGCGGCGTGATCATCGCCCAGGGCGGCGCGTTCGCGGGCTGGGCCCTCTATCTGCACGAGGGCAAGGCCGCGTACTGCCACAACCTCTTTGGGCTCCGGCGTTTCAAGGTCTATGGCGACACGTCGGTCCCGGCCGGCGAGCACCAGGTCCGGATGGAGTTCGCCTACGACGGCGGCGGTCTCGCCAAGGGTGGCGCCGTGACCATGTACGTCGACGGAACGAAGACGGGGGAGGGACGCGTCGACGCGACCGTCCCCATGGTGTACTCGGCTGACGAGACGTGCGACCTGGGCTCGGACACTGGATCGGCCGTCAGCGACGACTATTCGCCCGAGACCAGCGCGTTCACCGGCACGATCAAATGGGTGCAACTCGACATCGGCGAAGACGACCACGACCACCTGATCACGCCCGAGCAGCGACTCCAGGTCGCGATGGCACGGCAGTAACGGCTTGCGCAGACCGGCTCATCCCGTCGCCCCGGGCGTGGATTGCCCTGGCGAGCGAAGGGCTGCCACACCCTCGACCACCGCGAGGTAGAGCGCGCCCACGCCGAGCAGGATGACCACGAGCGTCGTGAGACCGCCTGGCGCCAGCACGGCGAACAGACCGAGGCCGAGGAGCGCGACGGCTCGCCACGCATGCTGATCGCGTGTGCCGCCTCTGGCGAACAAGCGGTCGATCGCGCGCCCGAGCTGCGGAACGGACTCGGTGGCGGCGACGGCGGTGGGCGCCTCGGCCGGGCCCGGGCTCGAGGCGCGCCGGGGGAGCAGTGCCTCGATCCGCCGCCGCCCTCCCCGGAAGGCGTCTGCCCACGCCGAGATCCCGTGACGCTGTGTCCATCGGGCGGCGAGGGCGACCACGGCGGCGATGACGGCCAGCGCGATCGATTGCACGACGAGCCCGTGTGTGATCACGCCAAATCCCGTCTTCGCCGCGCGCGCGTACACCGCGTCCGGTATCCGGTCCGGGATGACCGCTCTCGCAACCACCAGCGCGAGCAGCACGAAGGCGAGCGTTCCGACCAGGATCCACGCCGCAAGCGCAAGCGCCCGCCACCGCTCGAACGAGAGCGCGATGCCGGCCGCGAGCAGGACGAGCGCCGCCACGGTCACGCCGACGATCACGCCCTTGACGAGGTCGACGGCATCCCATGCCGTCGTGAGCTGCGATCGCTCGAGGACGACGACGCGCAGCTCGTTCCGGCTCGGGAGGTCCGCGGCGAGGTTGGGGGCGAATTCCTCGAGCGGGGTCTTGATGCGGTCATAGGTGTCGGTCAGGTCGAGGACGATCTGCTCGGCGTCTCGATCGACGAGGAGGTCATGCGCGGCCGCCAAGGCCCGATCGAAGATGGTGCGGAAGGCATCGCTGTTGACGACGTTCTGCACCACCGACGCCAGAATCGGCTCGGCGAGCTCGAGATTCCGACCTGCGGCCGACGAGATCTGACGCACCAGCACGTGCGTGATCGCGTCCTGCGTGTCCACCTGGTCGAGCATGTTGTTGGCAGTGCCGGTGAAGCGCTCGGTGTTCAGGAAATTGCGCTCGAGCCACCAGCCTGTGCTCGCCACGGCGAGCCCGAGCCCGCCCACGACGAGCAGGACGGTCGCGATGATCCTCCGGACGCGTTGCGATGGGTTCACGTTTGCCCTCCTCTGCCGAGCTCACGCCGTGAGCCCGCGCAGTCCCTGACTGAACAGAACCGCGCCGAAGACGAGGAACAGCACGGCCATCATCGCCGTGTTGTTCGTCGAGAGCCACGTCTTCCACCCGTCGAGCATGTGGGCAGCGCGCTCGCCGCCGGCGAGGTAGGCGACCACGGGCACGATGACGCCGACGCTCGCGATCACGACGAACACGATCAAGCCGACCGCTGCTTCGCCGCCCGACACACCGGCCTGGGCGAGGCTCGCACCGGCGGCGAGCGAGAGCGCGAGGTTCTTCGGGTTGGCCACCGCCAGCAGGACGGCTAAACCGCCCGTCTTGACCGGCGTCAGCGTGTCGATCGCCGACATCCACTTCGGCTGAGCCACCGCATCCCCCGCTGCCGGCCGCTTCCGCCAGTCCCGAAACGCGACGAGCACCAGCAGGATCCCTCCCACGAGCTTGAGCCAGTACGACGTGTCGGACCCACTGCCGCCGCTGCTGACGTCGCCGGCGTCGGCGAGGAGGTAGATGACCGTGGCCACCAGAGCCACGCCGACGAGCCATCCCGCTGTAAAGACCAGTCCGTTGACCCGAGCCTTGGCCGAGAGCAGGACGAGGATCACGGCGATGATGGACAACGGGCTGATCGCCACGCCGATTGCGAACGGAATGACCTCGCTGATCGCCTTGCCCATGGTCTTGCGCCTCTCGTTGACTGCGGTTCTGCGGAGGTGGCAGGAATCGAACCCACCGGACGGGGATCGCCCGTCCCACTCGTTTTGAAGACGAGGGGGGCCACCAGACCCCGTTCACCTCCGGCGTCGGTCTATCAGTCTCGCTAGCATCGGGGGACCGCCCGTCGACCAGGAGATCCGCTGTGAAGAAGCTGCTCGTCTTGCTGATTCTCGTGGCGATCGGAATCGCGGTGGCCCGCAAGGTCCGCGAAGTCTGACCGCCGGCCCTCCGTCGGCTCGAGTGCCGGCGGCCGGGGCCTCCGTATCGTGCCCGGGCTCCGCCCGGGCACGTTCGCGTCTACTCGCCCGAGAACAGCTCGGCGTAGCGATGCGCGAACAGCGCGACCGCGCCGCCCGTGTGCCAGAACACGACCGTGTCGCCGGCGCCGAAGCGTCCCTCGCGCGCCGCGCCGATGAGCCCCGCCATCGCCTTGCCCGTGTACACGGGGTCGAGGATGACGCCCTCGAGGCGTGCGACGCGCTCGATCGCCTCGAGCGCGCTCTTGGTGACGGCGCCGTATCCGTCACCGAACCGCGAGTGGTCGAGGGCGAGCCCGTCGCTCGGCGCAGGGCGCCCGGCGCGTGCCCCGGCCGCGACCGCGAGTCGCGGGATCACGTCGTCGAGGTCAGGGCGCGTTCCAACGTCGACGCCCAGGACGCTGGCCCGCCCACCGAGCCCGGCGAGGAGCCCGGCGTGCGTCCCGCCCGAGCCGTCGGCGACGACGACCCAGTCGACGTTCCCGTGCCCGTCCTCGTCGACCTGCGCGAGCAGCTCGTCGGCCGCCCACGCGAACGCCGCCGCGCCGGTGACGGACGCGCCGCCGATCGGCATCGCGAACGGGCGGCGGCCGTCTGCGGCCAAGCGAGCCGCGACCTCCTCGATCGCCGACTCGACCGCGTAGTAGGAGTCCGCGCCCGTGAAGTGCAGGGTCGCGCCGAGGAGCCGGTCGAGCAGCAGGTTGCCGCTGGAGACGCGCGGCTCCTTCCCGCCGACCGCGAGGTGGCAGTCGAACCCGAGCCGGTTGGCCGCCGCCGCCGTCATGCGGGCGTGGTTGCTCTGCGCGCCGCCACCGGTGACGAGCACGTCGCAGCCCTGCGCCTGCGCTTCACCGCACAGGAACTCGAGCTTGCGGGCCTTGTTGCCTCCGAGCGCCAGACCGGTGAGGTCGTCCCGCTTGACGAGCACCCGGGGCCCGCCGAGCCACTCGGAGAACCGGTCCATCGGCTCCAACGGCGTAGGCAACTGCGCAAGCCGGACGCGCGGCACGTCCGCCGGATGGATGTCGTCAGGCGGCATCGCTGCGGCGGCGCAGCCACCACCAGACCGCGACGCCGGCGCCGGCGGCGGCGAGCGCGCCCCCGACCGCGATCGTCGGACCGGCGGGAGGTACCGGCATGCGGTCGCGCAACCGCACCGGATGCTCGAAGTCGCGTATCTCCCACTCCCGCTCGCGCGCCTCCCGGGCGAGCTCCTTGTCCGGGTTCACGGCGACCGGGTGACCGACGAGCTCGAGCATCGGCAGGTCGGTGATCGAGTCGCTGTACGCAAACGACTGCGGGAGGTTGATGTGCGCGCGCGTGGCAAGCTCCCGCACCGCCTGGGCTTTGTGCGCGCCGTAGGCGTAGAACTCGAGCTCCCCGGTGTAGTTGCCCTCGCTGTCGATCGCGGCGCGGGTGCCGATGGCCTCGTCGGCGCCGAGGAACTCCGACAGCGGCTGCACCACCTCGAGCGGCGCCGACGACACGATCACGACCGTGCGCCCGGCCGCGTGGTGCTCGTCGAACAGCTCGAGCGCCTCGGCGTAGATGATCGGTTCGATCACGTCGGTGAGCGCGTCGCGCACGATCGACGCCACCTGGTCGCGATTCCAACCCCGCGTCATCGCCGACATCGCAACTCGTAGCTTCTCCATCTTCTGTGCGTCCGCGCCCACGAGCATGAACACGACCTGCGCGTACAGGCTCTTCATGATCGACCGCCGCGACAACAGGCCCTCGCGGTAGAACGACCGGCCGAAGGCGAGCACCGAGCTCTTGGCGATGATCGTCTTGTCGAGGTCGAAGAAAGCTGCGGTGTTCACGCCCTCGCTCACTGGGACTCCCTGGTCGCCGCCGCCCCGCGGGAGCCTACGCGCCTCTTGACATCCGGCCCATGGATCCCTACGTTCGTCGCACGCTCCCCGTGTCGGGGAGCTTTTGCGTTCCCCCGCCCTTCCCCTTGCCCCGTCGCGCACGCGCTTGCGCGCGCGTGAATCGCACGAAGGTCACGAAGGTACGAAGGCAAGGAGAGGAGGGGAGCGGTGCTCCTCGCGTTGTGGTCGCCCAAAGGCGGCTCGGGCACGTCGGTGCTCGCGGCCGCGTGCGCGCTCGTGCTCGGCCGGCGCGGCGGCGCCCGGCTCGCGGACCTCGACGGCGACCAGCCCGCCCTGTTCGGGCTGGCGTCCGAACCGCCGACGGGGCTCGTGGACTGGCTCGGCGCCGGTCCCGAGGCGCCGACCGAAGCACTCGAGCGCCTGACCGTCGAAGCCGCCGCGGGCGTTGCCCTCATCCCCCGCGGCACGCCGGCCCGGCCGCTGGCCCCCGTCCCGGCGGCCGAGGCCGGCGCCGCCCTCGCGGTCGCGTTGCGGGACGGTCTCGTCCCCACCGTCGTCGACCTCGGCCTGGCGCAGAGCCCGGCGGCGCGGGCGGTGCTCGAGGTAGCCGACGCGTCGATCGTCGTTGTGCGCGGCTGCTACCTGACGCTCCGGCGCGCGGTGCGCGCTGCGCCGCTGGCGCACGCGTCGGGTGTCGTGCACGTCGCCGAGCCGGGGCGCGCGATCGGCCGGCGCGACGTCGCCGGCGTGCTCGACCGTCCCGTGCTCGCCGAGGTGCCGGTGCGAGCCGCGATCGCTCGCGCCGTCGACGCCGGGCTGCTGCCCACTCGCCTTCCCGAGGTGCTGGCCCGGCCCGTGCACGAGGCGCTCGGTCGCCTCGGCCTGCTCGGGGATCGTCGGGGTCGGGCCGCATGACGTCAGCGCCCACTCCGTCGTTCGGCCTTCCGACCCCCTCGCCTCGTCCATCCGGTGGCGACGCCGCACTGAAACAGCGCGTCCATCGCCGCCTCGTCGCCGCCGGCGCCCTCGAAACGCTCGATCACCTCGACGAGCACGACCGGCCGGGGCGTGCCCTCGCCGTCCGTACCCGGCTCGCCGAGCTGCTGCACGACGAGGCGCCACTGCTCTCGCCGGCGCGATTCGAGCATCTGCTGCGCCAGCTGACCGACGAGGTCTCCGGGCTCGGACCCCTGGAGCCGCTGCTCGCCGACCCGGAGGTCAGCGAGGTGATGCTGAACGGGCCGGGGCGGGCGTACGTCGAGCGCGCCGGTCGCCTCGAAGCCCTCGAGCTCGATCTCGACGCCGGCGACATCGTGCGTCTCGTCGAACGAGTCGTCGCGCCGCTCGGTCTTCGGCTCGACCGCGCATCGCCGATGGTCGACGCCCGCCTCGCCGACGGGTCGCGCCTGCACGCGCTGATCCCTCCGCTCGCGCTCGACGGGCCGTGCGTCACCATCCGCCGCTTCCGCGCCCGGCCGGTCGATCTCGACGCCTTCGGTGCCACCGGCGCGCCCGGTGCGTTCCTGCGCTGGACGGTCGCCGCCGGATGGAACCTCCTCATCTCCGGCGGCACGAGCGCGGGCAAGACGACCTTGCTCAACTCGTTGTCGGCTGCGATCCCCTCCGGTGAGCGCGTCGTCACCATCGAAGAGACCGCCGAGCTGCGGCTCGCCCAGCCACACGTCGTACGCCTCGAGGCCCGCCCTCCCAACGCCGAAGGAGCGGGCGCGGTGAGCGTGCGCGCCCTCGTGCGCACCGCGTTGCGGATGCGACCCGACCGCATCGTCGTCGGCGAGGTGCGCGGCGGCGAGGCCCTCGACATGCTCCAGGCGCTGAACACGGGGCACGACGGCTCGCTCTCGACCGTCCACGCCAACGGGCCCGCCGACGTGCTGCCGCGCCTCGAGACGCTCGTGCTGATGGCCGGCGCGGGCCTCCCGCTCCCGGCGGTGCGGTCGCAGATCGGCGCGGCCATCGACGCCGTCGTGCACGTCACCCGCTCGGCGGCAGGGGCGCGGCGCGTCGAGGCGATCGGCGAGCTCTCCGCCGCGGGCGATGTGCTCGACGTTCGCCCGTTGTTCGAGCGCCGCGGTGATGAGCTCATGCCCGCGGGCGCGCCGGCCCGGCGGTCACGCCGGCCCGGAACGCCCGCACCGGACGGGCGTTGGTTCGCATGCTGAGCGTGGCGCTGGCGGTCGCCGGTCCGCTCGTGGTCGCCGCGCTCGTGGCCGGCGCGCGACGCGCTGCCGCCACCGAGCGCGCACGCGCGCTCGGGCAGGGGCGGCGGTGGCGGCTTCACGTGCGGGTGCGGCCCGTGGTCCTACGCGCCCTCGCCGACGCCGACCTCACGCTCGAGCCCGAGTCGGCGGTCGAGCTGTGGGCCGGCGCCATCGCGGCCGCGGGATTGGTGGCGGGGGCGATGTCGCCCGGGCTCGTCGTGCCCGCGGTCGTGTTCACGATCGCCGGCCCACCGGCGTCCCTGTGGGTTCTGCGCACGCGCGCCCACCGACGCTACGCGGCCGCCCTCCCGCTCGCGCTCGAGCAGATTGCCGCTCACCTGCGCGGCGGCGAAACGGTCGGGCACGGCGTCGCCGCGCTCGCCGGCGGCGACGGCCCGCTGGCGGGGGACCTGCGCCGCGTGCAGGCACGCTCCGACCTCGGCGTCGGCTTGGCGGACGCGCTGGCGGCGTGGCCGGTCGAGCGCGGCGTCGGCGACGTGCGCGCCGTCGCCGGCGCGCTCGCGGTGGCCGAGACGCTCGGCGGCCGGAGCGCGCACGCGCTCGACGGCCTCGCCGCGTCGCTCCGCGATCGGGTCGGCGCCGCCGCCGAAGCCCGGTCGCTGTCGGCGCAGGCTCGGCTCTCGGCGGTCGTGGTCGGGGCGTCGCCGCTGGCGTATCTCGTGTTCTCCGCGCTCGTCGATCCGGGCTCGGTCGGTCTGCTGGTCGGGACGGGTACCGGCCGCGTGTGCCTCGTGGTCGGTCTGCTGCTCGAGGCGGTGGCCGCGCTCTGGATGCGGCGCATCCTCGCGTCGGCAGAGGCACCGTGAGCGGCTCGCCCGGCACCCTTGTGCTCTGGCTGGTCGGGCTGGCGTGGGGCGCGCTGGCGGCGGCGCCGCTGGCGGTGCGCGCCCGTCGCCAGCGCATCGATCTGCGGCTGGGTACGTTGCACCCGGCGCGCGCGGTGCCGGCGCGTACGCCACCCCGATTGCTCGGGCGCGTGCTTGCCCCGTTGTCGGCGGGCGTCGTCGGACGGGTGCTGACCGGCGTGCGAGCCCGGCACAGTGCCGGCCGCGACGCCGCCGCCATCGGTGCCGAGCTTCCCGTCACCCTCGACCTGCTCGGCGTGGCCGTCGGCGCCGGCTGCACGCCCTACCTGGCGGTCGACATGGCGGCGCGGTGGGCGCCACCGGGGATGGCGGCGCGCCTTGCGGGCGTGCAGGAAGCGTGCGCGCTCGGCGCCACCTTCGCCGACGCCCTCGACGACCTCGCAGCACGAGCCCCACCGTTGCGGCCGCTCGCGGACGCGCTCCTTGCCTCCGACCGGCTCGGAGCTCCGGTCGGCCCCGCGCTCGCCCGCCTGGCGGCCGAGCAGCGCGCCGAGATGCGCCGCCACGCGGAAGCGAACGCGCGCCGGGTGCCCGTGCGCCTCCTGTTCCCCCTCGTGTTCGTGGTCCTGCCCGCGTTCGGTTTGCTCACCGTGATCCCGACGCTGCTGGCCGGGTTCTCGCGCATCTAGCTCTTCCCTGATCAACCCCCACATCCTGAGGAGGAATCATGCTTCGTCGACTCGTGCGCAGGTTCCGTGCCGAGGTCGGACAGACCACGGCCGAGTACGCGCTCGTCATCCTGGGCGCGGCCGCGATCGGCGCCCTGCTCATCGCGTGGGCCACGAAGAGCCACGCCATCGGCAAGCTCTTCGACGAGGTCGTCGGGAAGGTGCTCCCCTGAAGCGCCAAACCGGGCAGGCGACCGTGGAGTTCGCGGTGCTGATGCCCTTGGTGGTGCTGGCGGCGCTGATCGTGCTCCAGGTCGCGTTCGTCGTGCGTGATCAGGTTGCCGTGGTGCACGCCGCCCGGGAAGCGGCGCGCGCCGCCAGCGTCGACCCCGATCCCGGGCGCGCGGTCCGGGCGGCGCGCCGCACACTGCGCGGCGCCGAGGTGGACGTCGGCGACCGGCCCGCGGTGGGTGAGCCGATCACGGTCGAGGTGTCGTACCGGTCGGTCACAGACCTGCCGCTCGTCGGACCGTTGTTCCCGGATCCCACGCTCCACTCGCGCGTCTCGATGCGGGTCGAGAAATGAGACGCGACGACGGCGGCTTTACCGACCGGCGTCGCAAAGCCGGAGCTTGCGACGGCGACAATCGAATCGAGCGAGGCTCGATGGCCGTCGTGCTCATGGCCGTCGTCGTGCTTGCGGCCGTGCTGGCGCTCGGCGCGGCGCGGCTCGGAGGCGCGCTCGTAGCCCGGGCCCGGGCCGACGCGGCTGCCGATGCCGCCGCGCTCGCAGCCGCCGACATGCTGGCGCTCGGACGGGGCGAAGGCGCCGCCGGCGCCGCAGCAGCCGAAACCGCCGCCGCCAACGACGCCCACCTCGTCCGCTGTCAGTGCACGGGCTGGGTCGCCACGGTCGAGGTGGAGATCTCGGTGGCCGGGATCGGCCGCCTGGGTGGGCCGGCGCGCGGCACAGCCCGCGCCGAGGTGCGCCCGGAGTGCCTGCTCGGCTGCGCCGAGTGACGGGTCGGAGCTAGTGCGACTGGAGGACGCCGTCGTCGCGGAAGTCGGCGAACAACCCGTCGATCCCGGCACCCGGTGACAGGTTCGTGCCGCTGCCACCGCCGGTCGGGATGACCACGTTCTTGATGTTGGCGGGGTCGATCGTGAGAACGAGCCGGCTCAGCCGGTACAGCTCCTGGAAGCTCACGTTCTCCATCTGCACGTGGCGACCGACGTTGCCGAGCAGGTTGAGGACTCCGCCCGCTCCGACGGCGCGCTGCTGGACGTTCTGCAGCGCGCTGATGATCAGGTATCCCTGGTTCGCGGTGCGGCTGATGTCGCCGGCGGAGAAGCTGTGACGGTCGCGCGAGAACGCCAGCGCGCCCGGCCCGTTGAGCTTCTGCACCCCCGGGTCGAAGTCCGCCCCCGAGTCCACGTCGTGCATGGGCTCCTGCACGTTGACGTCGATGCCGCCGAACTCGTCGACCATGTCGGTGAAGCCGGCGAAGTTCGTCGTGATCGAGAACTTGATCGGGACCCCGACGAAGTTGCTGATCGTCTGCGTGAACTGACTCAGGCCGCCGTTGGCCAGGATGGAGTTGACCTTGCCGCCGCCGCCCACCGCGGTGTCGCGCGGGATGTCGATGATCGATGCCGCCTTCGCCCCGGGGTTGACCGCGATGACGTGGATGGCGTCGCCGAGCCCGACGCCGTTCGGGTCGCGTGAGTCGTTGCCGACGACGAGGAAGAACTGCAGCTGGTCGGGCTGGCCGCTCGTGAAGCTCGCACCGGCGACGGGCGGCACCTGCTGGATCGTGAACCAGGTCTCGCCCTTCGCCAGCGGCAGGCCCACGCCGACCCATGCCGCCATCACCATGCACGCCAGCAGCACACCGCACAGCGGCGGCCCGATGAGCGTCAGGACGACGGTGCGCCGTCGTGCGGTCATTGCTTGGCCGTCGACGTGGTCGAGCCCTCGACCTGGGCGCCCTGCCTCGTGAGTGACACGTCGTAGCCGGTGATCTTCCACTCGCCGTTCTCGGGCGTGAAGGTCAGCGCGATCGTGCGGGCGGTGTTGAGCGTCCCGCCCTCGACGCCCACGTCGGCGCGGTACGCGAACGCCGCCGTCGCCAGCACGAACTGTCCGTTGCCGTCGGAGAGGGCGGTGATGATCACCGGCTCCGCCGCCGGCTTGAAGTCCCCGGTGAGCGCGGGCTTGCCGCTCTCGAACAGCACGTCCTTGTCGGGCCCCTGGATCGCAGCTTGGGTGCCGGCGTCGAACAGGCCCGAGACATCCGTCGCCGGCTTGCCCGTCTTGACCGGCGCGACCAGGCCACGGTCCACGTACTGGCCGACGGCGGCCATGATCTGGTTGGCGGCGTCGTCCCCGAAGGTGGCAGGTGCCCCGGCGTTCGCGTTCTGGACCCCGCCCAGGGTCAGCTGGACGTTGGCGGAGACGGACTTCTTGCTCGGCCCGGAGCCACCGTCGTCGCCCCGCGCCAAGAAGAAGATGACGGCGGCCATCACGAGCAGGCCGGCGGCCACCGCGATCACCACGAGCTGCATCGTCCGGGAGCGCTGGGGGCCGGGGGGCTTCGGCCCGGACGCGGCGCCTGTCGGCGCGCGCGGCGTCCGGGTCGGGGTCGACATGGGGCGACAGGATGCCACGCCCGAGCCTCTACGATGCAAGCCAGGAGTGAGAGGAGGTCGGCGTGGCCCTGGGGAAGGCGATGAAGCGGCTCACCAAGCCCGTCGACGAGCTCGATCGCGAGGCCCTCGGGAAGTACTGCGACCGCCTGGGGGTCACGGCGATGGACCACATCACGGCCCGAACGCCCACGCGGGTGGCGGGGGAGATCCGGGCGGTGCGCATCGTGCCCCGGGCCGGCGCGCCCGCGGTCGAGGTGACCGTCAGCGACGGGCGCGGCTCCGTGGTCGGCGTGTTCCTCGGCCGGCGCAAGATCCCCGGCATGTCGCCCGGGCACCGCGTTCTCTTCTCGGGCGTCGCCGGCAAGGACGGCAACCGCTACCTCGTCTACAACCCCGCGTACGAGCTCCTCGGCTGAACGGCGGGGCGCTCGTTACTCCTCGCCGGTCAGGATGCCGCGGACGTTCTCCTCGGAGTCCGGCGTCACCATCGCCAGCACCTCGTCGCCGACCTCGAACATCGTGTCGCCCCGGGGCATCACGACGTGCTCGCCGCGGACGACCGCGACGACGGTGGCGTCGCGCGGCATGTCGATGTCCTTGAGGGCGCGATCGACCACCGGCGCGTTCTGGGCCAGCGTCACCTCGACGAGCCGGGCTTGCCCCCGCTCGAACTGGAGGATGCGCACCAGGCGCCCCACGCTCACCGCTTCCTCGACCAGCGCGGTGATGAGGTGCGGGGTCGAGACCGAGAGATCGACGCCCCAGTTCTCGTTGAACATCCATTCGTTCTTGGGGTGATTGACCCGGGCGATCACGCGGGGCACCGCGAACTCCTGCTTGGCGAGCAATGAGATCACGAGGTTGTCCTCGTCGTCGCCGGTGGCGGCGACCACGACGTCGCAACGCTCGAGCCCGGCTTCCTTCAGGGACGACACCTCGCACGCGTCGGCGATGAACCATTCGACGCCCTCCGCGGCGACGGCGCGTTCGACCACCGCTGGGTTCTGCTCGATGAGCTGCACCTCGTGCCCGGTCGCGTGCAGGTCATTGGCGATGAAGAGCCCGACGTTGCCGGCGCCGGCGATCGCGACCCGCATCGCTACGCCTCCGGCCCGTGCTCGAGACGCTCGCGCAGCGCGTCGAGGGCGGTGACGTCGACCACGAAGTGCAGCACGTCGCCCTCCTGACCGACGAGCTTGGGGCCCACGATCTGGGCCGTGCCAAGCCTCGTCACCGCCGCGAGCACGAAGCGGCCGGGCTCGTTCAGCGGGGCGAGCTTCTTGCCGCCCCAGCGCGACGGCAGCACCCGCTCGACGAGGGACACCCGGGCGCTCGGGTCGATCCAGTCGTGCGGCTGCTCGGCGGGCAGGAGTCGACGCAGCACCTGGTCGGTCGTCCACGACACGGTGGCGACCGTCGGGATGCCCAGCCGCTGGTAGATGACCGCCCGTCGCGGGTCGTAGATGCGGGCGACGACCCGCTCGATCCCGAACGACTCGCGCGCGATGCGGGCGACGAGGATGTTCGAGTTGTCGCCGTTCGTCACCGCCGCCAGCGCGCCGGCCCGCTCGATGCCGGCCTCCTCGAGGTTGTCGCGGTCGAAGCCGAAGCCGACGATCCGCTGCCCGGCGTAGCCGGCAGGGAGGCGCCGGAACGCGTTCGGGTTCTTGTCGATCACGGCGACCGTGTGGCCGGACTTCTCGAGAGTGCCGGCGAGCTCGCTTCCCACTCGGCCACACCCCACGACCACGACGTGCACGCTGTCCCTCCACCGCCTCGGAGGCGTCGATCGTAGGACGCCCGACGCGGCCCGAGCAGCAAGGACGGGCAACCGGCATGGCATGCTGGCGCCGACGGGCTGACCGCGAGGTCAGCCTTCGCTCAGGTCCGATGGCAATCGATCCCCGGGGGACGGGGTGGCGATCCTCAAGCGACTGCTGGTGGGACGGCCCCTGGCGACCGTCGAGCAGGAACACCAGCGCATCCCGAAGACCATCGGGCTCGCAGTCTTCTCGTCCGACGCGATCTCATCGACGGCGTACGCGACCGAGGAGATCCTGTTCGTCACCGCGGTCGGCGCGTCGAGTCTCGCGCTCGGCCTCGACACGCTCGTGCCGATCGGGATCGCGGTCGCGATCCTTCTCGCGATCGTGTGCACGTCGTACCGGCAGACGATCTTCGCCTACCCGAGCGGCGGCGGGAGCTACATCGTCAGCCGCGAGAACCTCGGTGAGACGCCCTCGCTCGTCGCCGGCGGATCACTGCTCGTCGATTACATCCTCACGGTCGCGGTGTCGATCTCGGCCGGCGTCGCGGCCATCATCTCGATTCCCGCGTTCCAGGGACTCGCGACGCATCGCGTCGAGCTCGGTCTCGGGCTCATCGCGTTCATCGCCGTCGCGAACCTGCGGGGCATCAAGGAGTCGGGCCGGCTGTTCTCGGCGCCGACGTACATCTACATCATCACGCTCGGCGCGCTCGTCGCGTTCGGTCTCTTCCGCAGCTACTTCGGCGACATCGACCAGGTGCCGTTCGACAGGCAGGCGTTCGCCGGCACCCGTGAGTTCGGCGGGACCCTGGGGTTGTTCCTGATCCTGAAGGGGTTCTCGTCGGGCGCAGTGGCGCTGACCGGCGTCGAGGCGATCAGCAACGGCGTCCCCGCGTTCAAGAGGCCCGAGTCGAAGAACGCCGCGACGACGCTCGTGGCGATGGGGACGATCCTCGGCACGCTCTTCTTCGGGACCGCGCTCCTCGCTCACCAGCTCCACCCCTACCCGAGCCACGAGCAGACGGTCATCGCCCAGCTGGGCCTGGTCGTGTTCGGCAACGGTCCTGTCTTCGTGCTCCTGCAGTTCGCGACAGCGGCGATCCTCACGCTTGCTGCCAACACCGCCTACGCAGACTTCCCGAGGCTCTCGTCGATCATCGCCCGGGACGGCTACCTCCCCCGGCAGCTCGCCAACCGCGGAGATCGGCTGGTGTTCTCGAACGGCATCCTCGTGCTCTCGGGGATGGCCGCCCTCCTGATCATCGCGTTCGGAGGCATCACCAACGCGCTCATCCCGCTCTATGCAGTCGGCGTGTTCACGTCGTTCACGCTGTCGCAGACGGGCATGGTGGTCCACCACCTCCGGCTGCGCGAGCCCGCTTGGAAGCGCAACACGGTGATCAATGCCGTCGGCGCCGTGGCAACCGGCATCGTCACCCTGATCGTCGCGATCACGAAGTTCACCGGCGGCGCGTGGGTGCCGATCATCGTGATCCCGGCGATCGTGCTGCTCTTCAAGGGCATCCACCGGCACTACCAACGCGTCCGGAAACAGCTGACCATCCCTCCCGACTACAAGCCCCCGCCGATGAACCACACGGTCGTCGTGCTGGTCGGCGGCATGCACCGCGGCGTGCTCGACGCGCTTTCGTATGCCAAGTCCCTCAACCCGACTCGGGTCGTCGCCGTCACCGTCGTCTCGGACGAGGAGGAGCAGGAGCGCATCGAGAGGGTGTGGGCCGAGCGCAACATCGACGTCCCGCTCGAGATCGTCTACGACCCGTATCGGGAGGTCACGAGGCCGATCCTCCGCTACATCGACGAGATCGACGCGCGCTGGGAGAACGACATCGTCACCGTGCTGATCCCCGAGTTCGTCGTCGACCACTGGTGGGGCCATCTGCTCCACAACCAGACCGCCCTGCTGCTCAAGGGCAGGCTGCTGTTCCGGAAGGGCACGGTCGTGACGTCGCTGCCGTACCACCTCCACGAGGAGTCCCGGGACGGGGACGCGCAGTAACCTGCCCGCCGGCGAGCGCCGACCAGCCGGCAGCGGCCCAGGGGGAAGGAGCCCGTAGACCACATGTCTCAGATCGTCACGCTCGCAGCCGAGGGCGGCTACCAGGTCTTCAACCTGGCGGGTGGCGAGTGGTTCTGGCTGATCTTCTCCGCCGCCACCGCGATCCTCGCCATCGTGATCGGCTTCGTGCTCCGCCAAGGAGTGCTCGCAGCCGACGAGGGCACCCCGACGATGATCGAGATCGCCAAGTCGATCCAGGTGGGGGCGATGGCCTACCTGCGGCGGCAGTTCAAGACGATCGCGATCATCGTCGTGCCTGTCGCCGTGATCGTCTTCGTGACCTCCACCAAGGTCGTGGAGCCCAACGGCACGGAAGCGCTGTCGTTCGCGCAGTCAGGCCTGTTCCGCACGCTGGCGTTCATCGGCGGGTGCCTGATGTCCGGCCTGACCGGCTTCATCGGGATGAGCCTCGCCGTGCGCGGCAACGTCCGCACCGCCGCCGCCGCCAAGGCCGGGTCACTCCCCGCCGCGCTCAAGGTCGCGTTCCGGAGCGGCGGCGTCGCCGGGATGTACACGGTCGGCTTGGGCCTCCTCGGGGCGACCGTGATCATCATGATCTTCCAGAACACGGCGACCGCCATCCTCATCGGCTTCGGGTTCGGAGGGTCGCTACTCGCGTTGTTCATGCGAGTCGGCGGCGGGATCTTCACGAAGGCCGCGGACGTCGGGGCCGACCTCGTCGGCAAGGTGGAGCAGGGCATCCCCGAGGACGACCCGCGCAACCCCGCCACGATCGCCGACAACGTCGGTGACAACGTCGGCGACTGCGCCGGGATGGCCGCCGACCTGTTCGAGAGCTACGAGGTGACCCTGGTCGCCTCGATCATCCTCGGGGTCGCGGCCTTCAACTCGATCGGCGCGAATCCTGCCCTCGGGCTCATCTTCCCCCTTGCCGCGCGCGCCATCGGCGTGCTCGCCTCGATCGTCGGCGTGTTCGCGGTCCGGGCAACCGACCGCGACCGCAGCGCGATGGCCCCGATCAACCGCGGCTTCTTCACCGCCAGCATCCTGACCGTGGTCGGCACGCTCGCGGTTTCGCTGTTCTACATCGGCAACGACCACGACAACGAGGGCTGGAAGGTCTTCGGCGCCGTGGTCGCCGGGCTCGTGCTCGCCCAGGTGGTCAGCCGGCTGACCGAGCACTTCACCTCGACCGACAAGGAACCCGTCCAGGAGATCGCCGACTCGGCTCGCACCGGACCGGCGACGACCATCCTGTCGGGGACGAGCACGGGGCTCGAGTCGACGGTCTGGGCGATCGTGGCGATCTCGGTCGCCATCGGCGTCGCGATCGTCCTCGGCGGCGGCAACATCGAGTTCGCCTTCTATCTCGTGGCGCTCACGGGCATGGGCATGCTGGCGACCACGGGTGTCGTCGTCTCGGAAGACACGTACGGCCCCGTCGCCGACAACGCGGCCGGCATCGCGGAGATGTCGGGCGAGTTCGGCGGCGAGCCCGAGCGCATCATGGTGAGCCTCGACGCGGTCGGGAACACCACCAAGGCCGTCACCAAGGGCTTCGCCATCGGATCCGCCGTCATCGCCGCCGTCGCCCTGTTCGCGTCGTTCATCGAGACGATCGGCAGCGAGCTGAACCTGAAGGAGACGGGTTCGGCGCTCTTCGGCGCGGCGCAGACGCAGATCAACGTCGCCGACCCGGAGACGTTCATCGGGTTGCTCGTCGGCGGGTCGATCGCGTTCCTGTTCAGCGCGCTCGCGATCCGAGCTGTCGGCCGCACCGCCGGCACCGTTGTACAGGATGTCCGCGACCAGTTCTCCGACGGCAAGATCATGGCCGGAACAAAGGAGCCCGACAGCGGGCGGATCGTCGACATCTGCACCGCCGCGTCCCTGCGTGAGCTCGCCACCCCGGCGCTGCTCGCCGTGCTGACTCCGGTGATCATCGGCTTCGGGATGAACTACCTCGCGCTGGGCGCGTTCCTCGCCGCCGTGATCCTCACCGGCCAGCTCATGGCCGTGTTCCTCACCGTGTCGGGCGGCGCGTGGGACAACGCGAAGAAATACATCGAGGACGGCCACTACGGCGGCAAGGGCTCCGAAACGCACAAGGCCGCCGTCATCGGCGACACCGTCGGCGACCCGTTCAAGGACACCGCCGGCCCCGCGCTGAACCCGCTGATCAAGGTCATGAACCTCGTGTCGCTGCTGATCCTCCCAGCCGTGATCAGCCTGCGCGACAACAACCCTGCGCGCTGGACGATTGCCGGCGTCGCGCTCCTCGTAGTGCTGGTCGCGATCGGGTTCTCGAAGCGCAAGGTCGGCGGCTTCGCCGAGGAAGCCGACATCGTCGAGGGCAGAGCACCCGAGCCCGAGTCGCAGGCGACGCCGACGGCGTAGCGCGAAGAGCTCGACGTCAAGACGACGTCCGAGCACGTCAAGAAGGCATCAGGCCCCCTACCCGTTCGCGAGTGGGGGTTTCACACTGGTGGCATGGCTGATGTCTGGGTGGTGCTGCTGATCGTCGGGTTCTTCGCCGTGTGCGTCGCGCTCGTACGAGGCTGCGACCGGATCATCGGCGGCGACGACGCCTCCGAGCTCGACGACACCGAGCCGTCCGAAGCCGACGCGGGCGAACGCGAGCCGACCGGGGTCGCCACGTGAGCGGCGAGAACATCGCCGGGCTCGTCCTCGCAGTCCTGTTGGGCGTGTACCTGGTGGCGGCGCTCTTGTTCCCGGACCGGTTCTGATGACCGCGGCGGGGTGGGCGCAGCTCTTCGCCCTCATCGTCCTCATCGGCGTGACCGCGCCGCTTCTCGGGCGGTACATGGCCAACGTGTACGAGGGTGGGGCGTCGCGCCTCGACCGCGTCTTCGGGCCGGTCGAGCGGGTCGTCTACCGGGCGTGCCGGATCGACCCCGAGCGGGAGCAGCGCTGGAACGTCTACGCGCTGTCAGTCCTCGCGTTCAGCGTCGTCGGCTTCGTGCTGCTCTACCTGATGCAACGCATCCAGAGCGGTCTGCCGTTCAACCCGACCGACATGGCGAACGTGGCGCCGGCGTTGTCGATGAACACGGCCGTCAGCTTCGTCACCAACACGAACTGGCAGAGCTACGCCGGTGAGACCACGCTCAGCCATCTCACCCAGATGACGGGGCTGACCGTCCAACAGTTCGTGTCCGCAGCGGCGGGCATGGCCGTGATGGCGGCCCTCATCCGCGGCCTCTCCCGAGCGGGCCAGCGCACGATCGGGAACTTCTGGGTCGATCTCGTGCGCACGACCATCCGCATCCTCCTTCCCATCTCGTTCGTGTTCGCGATCGTCCTGGTTGCAACGGGCGTGATCCAGAACACGCACGGGTTCACCGCAGTGCATACCGTCAGCGGTGCGACCCAGCAGATCCCCGGCGGCCCGAACGCCAGCATGGAGTCGATCAAGCAGGTCGGCACGAACGGTGGCGACTTCTTCAACGTCAACTCGGCGCACCCGTTCTCGAACCCGACGAAGCTCAGCGACTTCCTCGAGCTCTACGGCATCCTGCTCATCCCGTTCGCGCTCGCGTTCACGTTCGGGCGCATGGTCAAGGACAAGCGGCAGGGCTACGCCGTGTTCACGGTCATGTTCGTGCTCTGGCTCGGGTTCAGCCTCAGCGCCATGTACCTCGAAGCCGGCGGCAACCCGAAGCTCGACGCGCGCGGCGTGACGCAAACGGTGAGCGCGAGCTCTCCGGGTGGCAACGCCGAAGGGAAGGAAGTGCGGTTCGGACCCACCGGCTCCGGACTCTGGGCCGCCTCCACCACCGGCACGTCCAACGGCTCGGTCAACTCGATGCACGACAGCTACACGCCGGCCGGCGGCATGGTCCCGCTGGTGCACATGAAGCTCGGCGAGGTCAGCCCGGGCGGCGTCGGTGTCGGCCTCAACGGACTCCTGATCCTCGCCATCCTC
>DASYQJ010000121.1:0-1738 GCA_036005605.1 Acidimicrobiia bacterium | reverse complement strand
CTCCTCCACGAGTGCGACGAGGGCCTCGTCACGAACCGCGGCAAAGTCCTCGTGGTACTTCAGCACGGAGCCGAGCGTCTCCTCGACCGTCGTCGCGTCGAGCTCCTGCCGGCCGAGCGCGGCGAGCGCCTGCGCCCAGTCGATCGTTTCTGCAACGCCGGGCGGCTTCGCGAGATCGAGCGTCCGCAAGCCCTGCACGAAGGCCGCCGCCTGCGCGGCCAGGCGATCGGGGATGCCGGGAACCCGCAGGGAGACGATCTCGATCTCTCGCTCGAGCGTCGGGTGGCCGATCCAGTGGAACAGGCACCGGCGCTTGAGCGCGTCGTGAAGCTCGCGCGTCCGATTCGAGGTGAGAACGACGGCCGGACGCCGGCGCGCAGTGATGGTTCCGATCTCCGGAATCGTGATCTGAAAGTCCGAAAGGACTTCGAGCAGGAACGCCTCGAACTCGTCGTCGGCGCGATCGATCTCGTCGATCAGCAAGACGACGGGATCGGTGCTCTCGATCGCCTCGAGCAGCGGCCGGCGAATCAGGAAGTTCTTGCCGAACAGCTCCTGCTCGGAGACCGTCCCCTCCTGAGCGGAGCGGATGTGCAGGAGCTGCCGCGAGTAGTTCCACTCGTACACCGCGTGGGAGATGTCGAGCCCCTCGTAGCACTGCAGCCGGATCAGCCGCGCCGACGTCGCCCCGGCGAGGGCCTTCGCCGCCTCCGTCTTCCCGACACCGGCCTCGCCCTCCAGCAGCAGCGGCTTCTCGAGCGCCAGGGAGAGGTACAACGCGGTTGCCAGACCGCGCTCGGGCAGGTACGCAGCGCGGCGGAGCCCCTCCCCGAGCTCGTCGATCGTCGCAAACGCCACGTCTCCACGATATCCGCGGAGGGCACGACCGACGCGCCCGCGTGTTGCGCCGTTCGCGGCGACGGTACAGAATCGTGCCCGCCGGCTATCAGAGGAGGAGCGGCCCACGTGACTTCGAGAGCACTCGACACAGCGGACGTCGTCGTCCCGGCTTCGCGGGACGAGGCGGTTGCGGCATTCGGCGATGGAGCGGGCGTCACGGTTCTCGCCGGCGGGACGATCCTGATGCCCGAGCTCAACTACGGCCGGCTGAAGCCCGATCGCGTCGTGTTCCTGAACCACGCGGGCCTCGCCGGCGTGCATCGCAACGGGTCGACCCTCACGATCGGGGCGATGACGACGGTCGCCGAGCTCGAGCAGGCGCCGGAGCCGCTCGCAACCGCGGCACGCCATGTTGCCGACCACGAGATCCGCGCGCAGGCGACGATCGGCGGCAACCTGTGCGCGCCGCCCGGCGAGACACCGCGCGGCGATCTCCAGGCCGCGTTGATCGCGCTCGGCGCGACCGTGCGATCCGCCGGTGCAGACGGTGAGCGGACGGAGCCCGTCGAGGCCTTCGTCGCCGGCGACCGCAGCGGCCGCCTCGTGCTGGAGGTCGAGCTCGAGACGCCGACGCGCGCCGGCCATGCAGCGGCGCGTCGCCCTCACGCCCACGCATACACGATCCTCGCCGCGTGCGCCGCCGAGACGGCCTCGGGGGTTCGAGTCGGGATCACCGGCGCCGGCCCGCACGGAGTGAGAGCGCGAAGCGCCGAAGAAGCGCTCGCCGGCGGCGCGTCGACGGCCGACGCTGCGCAGAAGGCACTCGACGACGCAGAGCTTCGCGACGACGCACTCGCATCCGCCTGGTACCGGCAGCGACTCCTGCCTGTGATCGTCC
>DASYQJ010000120.1:0-2693 GCA_036005605.1 Acidimicrobiia bacterium | reverse complement strand
GCAAGATCCTCGGATCGGGACTCTCCATCTCGCAGCTGGTGTCCACCGCGTGGGCGTCGGCGGCCACCTTCCGCGGCACCGACAAGCGGGGCGGAGCCAACGGGGGGCGCATTCGCCTCGAGCCCCAGCGGACGTGGGAGGTCAACGACCCGCCCGAGCTGGCCAAGGTGCTGCAGACCCTCGAGGGGATCCAGCAGGACTTCAACAGCTCACAGTCCGGCGGGAAGAAGGTCTCGCTCGCCGACCTGATCGTCCTGGGCGGATGCGCGGCCGTCGAGCAAGCGGCGAAGAACGCCGGGCACGACGTCACGGTCCCGTTCGCACCGGGCCGCACGGACGCCTCGCAGGAGGAGACCGATGTGGAGGCGTTCGAGGTGCTCGAGCCGGACGCCGACGGGTTCCGCAACTACCTCCGACCCGGAGAGAAGCTGCCGGCCGAGACCCTGCTGCTGGACCGGGCCAACCTGTTGACGCTGACCGCGCCCGAGATGACGGTCCTCGTCGCCGGCATGCGGGCCCTGAACGCCAACTCGGGACAAACCCAGCACGGCGTGCTCACCGACCGGCCCGAGGCGCTGACCAACGACTTCTTCCTCAACCTGCTCGACATGGGCACGGAGTGGAAGGCGTCCGCCTCGACGGAGAACGTGTACGAGGGTCGCGATCGCGAGACGGGCGAGGTGAAGTGGACCGGCACCGCCGTCGACCTCGTCTTCGGTGCGCACTCCCAGCTCCGAGGCATCGCCGAGTTCTACGCAACGGACGACGCCAAGGAGTTGTTCGCGCGTGACTTCGTGACGGCGTGGGACAAGGTCATGAACCTCGATCGCTTCGACCTCGCCTGATCGACGTCCCGCGGTTGGTGACCGGTCCGCGTTGGACCGGTCACCGCGAGCCCGGTGGCCCATCGGCGACGCGCCTCTTCAGCGACCCGTTGCCCACCAGACCTTCGCGGCGTACGCCGGTTGCCACTCGTCGCGATAGGTCTGCTGCACCGGTTCGGGCATCCGGCCGAGGACCCGAACGGTGGTGTTCTCGTCGGCGCCATCGAGGAGCCACGGCAGGAACTGCGGCATGTTGGGGCTGACGCGCTCGGTCGCCGTCTGCCCGAAGGTCATCCATTGTTCCTCGGTGAGGTTGGCGTCGATCAACGGCAGCGCCGCTTCCTCTTCATGGGCCAGGTGCTCCTCGAGGCGCGCCGCGAGATCGGCCCGAGCTTCGGGCGCCGACTCGCTGCGACCAAGGGCGTCATCGATGGCCTCGAGGAGCGGCCCGAGTGCGGCGTGCTCGGCCGCCATCTCGTCGAGCAAGGCCTCGTCGTCGGCGCGACCGGCCACGGCGGAGCGCACCAAGGGCCAGAGCACGTCGTCCTCGGCGGTGTGATGTACGTGCAGCAGGGTCTCGAAGAGGTCCCAGCCGTTGCTACGGGCCTCCATTTGGGCGACCGGCTTCAGGTCGCGCCGGAGCGCGTCGTGAAAGGCGTACATCATCGTCATGTCGAGTCGGTAGTTCCTGGTCTCCATCGTCGTCCTCACTGAGTCGATGCGGTCAGGATCGAGTCGAGCCACTCGCTGGTCCGACGGGGCGGATGCGAGGGCTCCAGCCGTCTCCCGCGCCAAGCTGCCCTCGGTTCCGCGACTGGTGCGGCCGCCTCGACCGGGTGAGGTCCTCACACAGCACTGCGACGATCGCATCGAAGTCGAGGCGAGCGAAGGCGTCGACAAATCGAGCCACGAGAGCTCGATCGGCTTCATCGAGCGACGCGGTGCGAGCAGTGTCACCGACCTTCCGGGCGGCCAACGTCGCGCGGGCGCGCTGAAGCGCGCTGTTCACCGACGGGACGGTGACGCCAAAGAGGTCGGCGACTTCTCTCGCTCGCCAACGCAGCACGTCGCGCAGGAACAAGACCGCCCGCTGCCGTGGGGGGAGCCGCCGAACCGCTGCGACAAACGCTGTCCGAGCATCCTCGCGAGAGATTGCAACATCGGCTGGGTCGGTTGCGTCGAGCGCCGGCGCGCCGGCCGTCGGTGCCAGCGATGCCGGACCCAGCACCGCGTCGGCCGAGCTCCCGGGGCCGAGGTCGATCGGATGGGCCCTTCGTCTGCCGCTGCGCAGGTGATCGAAACACACGTTGGTGGCGATGCCGTACAGCCACGTCCGCAGGGCCGCCCGACCCTCGAAGCGGTCGACGCCGCGCCAGGCTCGTATCAGCGTTTCTTGGACCGCGTCCTCGGCGTCGACGTGCGATCCCAGCATTCGGGAGCAGTAGCCAGTGAGCTCGGCGCGATGGCCGTCAAGGTGCTCCCCGAGCTCGGCGGCGACGCCGCGGTACGGGCGTCTTGCTGACATCACTTTCTCCACCACGCCTTCCCAGAGCCAGGGATCCGTCGTTCGGGAGCATCGGGTTCGCCGGCGACGAGATCAATGGCGAAGGCGCGAAAGCACCCATTAGGTTTGCTTATGAGTGCACGAGATGGTGGAGCTGCGCGAAATCAAGGTGTTCCTCACGTTGGCCGAGGAGCTCCACTTCGGTCGCACGGCGGAGCGGCTCGGCCTCACCCAGTCGCGGGTGAGCCAAAGTCTCCGGAGCCTCGAGCGCAAGCTCGGCGAGCAGCTCGTGCGCCGAACCAGCCGTAGGGTGGCGTTGACGACACCGGGCGAGCGCTTCCGAGCGGAGGTCGGTCCGGCTGTGC
>DASYQJ010000119.1:0-24101 GCA_036005605.1 Acidimicrobiia bacterium | reverse complement strand
AACGGCGCCGGGAAGACGACGTTCTTCAACTGCCTGCTCGGTCTCCTGCGGTCCGACGAAGGTCGGGTCGTCTTCAACGGGCGTGACATCACCCGCATGCCCGTGTACAAGCGGGCGCGCCTGGGCTTCGGTCGCACGTTCCAGCGCGTCGAGCTGTTCACGGGCATGACCGTCCGCGATCACCTGTTCGTCGCCGAGCGGGCTCGGCACGGCGCCGGCCGGTTCTGGAAGGACGTCCTGAACCTGGCTGGGGCGACTGCCGACGAGCGGGAGCGCGTCGACCACACCCTCGACCTACTCGGCTTGCTCGACGTCGCCGACAAGCCGATCGAGTCCTTGAGCCTCGGGCGGGCGCGCCTCGTCGAGATGGGCCGGGCGCTCATGACCGAGCCGCTGCTACTGCTCCTCGACGAGCCGTCCTCCGGTCTCGACCAGAGCGAGACGATGGAACTGGTGGGGACGCTGCAGGCCGTCCAGCGTGAACGAGGGACTGCCATCCTCCTCGTCGAGCACGACGTCGAGATGGTCCAGGCCTTCGCCTCCCGCCTGTACGTGCTCGACTTCGGGATCGTGATCGCTTCGGGGCCGACCGCCGATGTGATGGGCGACGAAGCCGTCCGCAAGGCGTACCTGGGGGAGCTCGTATGAGCGCGACGGCGCCGTCGCCCGAGCAATCGTCGGAGTCGCCGCCGTTGCTCGAGCTCCGGGACGTGCAGGCGGGGTACGGGCCGTTCCGTGCCCTGTTCGGCGTTTCACTGGCTGTACGGGAAGGGTCCGTGCTGGCTCTGCTCGGGTCCAACGGCGCCGGGAAGACCACCGTCGCGCGGGTGTGCTCGGGTCTCATCAGGCCCACGTCCGGAAAGTTCTTCTTCGACGGGAAGGATGTCACCCGCCAACGCGCGTACCGGCTCGCGCGCGCCGGGATCGCCCAGGCACCCGAGGGCCGATCGGTGTTCGCGTCCTTGACGGTCGAGGAGAACCTGCTGCTCACGCTCCGCCGGACGCTCGGGCGGTCGGGGGCGTCGGGCGGGCTTGCGCGCGCCTACGAGATGTTCCCCCCGCTCGGTCAGCGCCGGCGGCAGGTGGCGGGCACCCTCTCGGGCGGCGAGCAGCGCATGCTCGCCCTCGCACGGGTGCTGGCCAAGCCGCCCCGGCTGCTCGTGTGCGACGAGTTGTCCCTCGGCTTGGCGCCGATCGTGGTCGACGAGGTGTACCGGACGCTGAGGACCATCCGCGATGCCGGCACCACGCTGTTGATCGTCGAGCAGCACGTCGCCCACGCGCTGGCATTGGCCGACGACGTCGCGGTGCTCGTCAAGGGGCGCGTCACGTACGGCGGACCGGTTGCCGAGATGGGCGACCTCAGCGAGTGGCTGCTGCCGACGGGGGAGTCGCGGGCGCCGTCACCGAACGGTCATCAGTAGCGCTTCGGGCTCCCACCGAACAGGCCGGCGTGGGTGACGGTCGCCAGCGTGTCGAGCATCTCGTCGCGACTCACGTTCACCTGCCGGGACAGGACGTAGTAGTTGAAGCGCTCGATCATGGCGACGACGGCCAGCGCCGCGATCTGAGGATTGATGTCCGGCGACGACGAGCGACGGATACGCCCGGTCAGCACGCGCGAGAACTCGGTGAGGACGTCGGTGCCGAGACGGCCGAACTCGCTGCCGCCGATCTCGGCTTCGGTCCAGGCGCGGATGACCGGGCCGTAGTGCTCGTACACCTCGACGAACCGGGCGAGCCACGCACGCAGCTCGGCGCGGCCCTCGGGGCCGGGGTCGATCGGCGGCAGCGAGTCCGCCAACGAGATCATCTCTTCCGCGACCTCTTGCGCCAGGGCGCGGAAGAGCTCCTCCTTGTTGGAGAAGTACAGATAGAACGTGCCGTGCGAGGTCTTGGCGAGCTTGACGATGTCGTCGACGCGAGCGGCGTGGAAGCCGCGCTGGGCGAAGATCTCGACCCCGGCGTCGAGGAGCTTGCGCATTGTCCGCTTGCCCCGCGCGCGCAGCTCCCGTCCCTGCGCGGGCGTGCCGAGCTGGACCGCAGCGGCGTGAGCGCGTCCGTCGCCGGTCGTGCCGCGGCGACCGGAGCTGTTGGTGCGGCGCGCTGCGGCGGGGCGGCTGCGGCTCGCCTTCTTGGACCGGGGCACTCGTCTGAGGCTAGGCGTACCCGACACGCGTGTCACCTTTCGCCGCCGGTGCCGGGTACGCTCCGGAACCGCTAGAAACAGCCGTTCGAAGGAGAAGGTGCGATGACGAGCTCCGTGACCGCGCCCGCGTTCGAGGACCTGTCGGTCGGCGCCGAAGCGCCGCCCCTCGTCGTGGAGAACATCTCGCGCACGCACTTCGTGCGGTACGCCGGCGCGTCGGGTGACTTCAATCCCATGCACCACGACGACACGGTTGCGACCTCCATCGGCAACCCGTCGGTGTTCGGCCACGGGATGCTGACCGCGGGGCTCATGGCGAGAGTGCTCAAGGACTGGTTCGGACCGGACGCCCTTCGCCGCTTCCAGGTCCGGTTCTCGAAGCAGGTCTGGCCGGGTGAGACGCTCACGTGCACGGCCGAGGTGACGGGCCTGCGTGACGCCGAGGAGAGCGGTGTGGGTCTCGTCGACGTCGACTGCCAGGTCGTCAACCAGGACGGCGAGGCCAAGCTGACCGGCACCGCGACCGCCGCGGTCCCGAGGCGAGGCTGATCCGGTGGGGTTGCTCGACGGGCGCGTCGCGATCGTCACCGGTTCGGGTCGTGGCATCGGCCGCGAGTTCGCCCTGTGCATGGCGAAGGAGGGCGCTCGGCTCGTCGTGAACGACGTTGGCGTCAGCCTCGACGGTCGGGGAACAGACGAAGACCCGGCGGCGCAGGTGTGCAAGGAGATCGAGGCGCTCGGTGGTCAGGCAACCCCGAGCTACGACTCGGTCTCGGACTTCGACGGCGCCGGAAAGATCATTCAGACCGCAGTCGACACGTTCGGCCAGCTCGACATCCTGGTCAACAACGCCGGCATCGTGCGCGACCGCACGCTCGTGAAGATGAACGAGGAGGACTTCGATTCCGTCATCGGCGTGCACCTGAAGGGATCGTTCAACTGCGGCCATCACGCCGCCGTCGTCATGAAGGACGCGGGGTACGGGCGCATCATCAACGTCACGTCGTCGGCGGGCCTGCGGGGCAACTTCGGCCAGACGAACTACGGCGCTGCCAAGGCCGGCCTCATGGGCATGACCTTCATCTGGGCTCTCGAGCTCGGGAAGTACGGCGTCACGGTGAACGCGGTCGCGCCCGCCGGTGCCACGCGGATGACCGCCGGACTGTTCGAGCGGACCGGCGAGGAGCCGCCTCCGGAGCAGAACCCGGCTCTCAACGCGCCGCTCGTCGCGTTCCTCGCATCGGAACGCGCCAGTCACGTCAACGGTCAGATCCTCGGTCGAACCGACTACGCGTACACGATCTTCCAGCATCCCAAGCAGATCGCGTGGATGTGGCGAGACGGCGGATGGGAGCCGGAGCAGGTCGCGGAACAGTTCGACCAGGTCCTGGGCCAGCACCTCCAGCATGTCGGCATGGTCATGCCGCACGGCATGGAGTACGGCGAACAGAAATAGTCCGCGTGCCGATTCCGCTCGGCGTCGTCGACATCGTCTACGCGCCGCGGCCGGTCGAGGAGCGCGCCGAGCTCGCGCTGTCCGACGCCTTCGAGCACATCGACGTGTTGGTGGACGTGGACCCGGGGACGCTGCCGTTGCCCGTCGGCTGTCCGACCGCGTTCCCGAAGCCGCGCCCCGGCTGGTGCTCCACGCCGGCGCCGCGCGCCGGGCCGGGAATGTGGGAGCGGACGGTCGAGTGGTTCCGGGCTGCGCCCGGCGCGCTCCTCGAGCCGTGGGCGGGCTCCGTCGTCAACTCGACCGAGACGTGCCGGGCGATGATCGGCGAGGTGCCGGGCCTGCGGTTGCTGGTCGACACCGGGCACGTGGCCGACTGGGGCGGCGACCCGGTCGAGCTGCTGTCGTACGCCGATCACGTCCAGCTGCGCCAGGGCCGCCCGGGCGCGACGCAGGTCCACGCCGACGATCCGGCCGGTGTCGTCGACCTTGCCGCCGTCGTCGGCCGCCTCGGCGAGCTCGACTACGGCGGCCGCGTCAGCATCGAGTACTTCGACCTGCCGGAATTCGGTTGGCCCCTCGCCGATCCGCGCGCCTGGGCGCTCGACCTCGCCGCTCGCGTGCGCCCGTTGCTGCGCTGACTCGTCAGGCCGGTCCCGGCCACGTGTCCATGGCGAGGCCGGGATGGGGGAGGCCCTCCCAGACGACGACGCGGCCGGGGACGGCGTCGGTGGCGAACAGCGTGCGGCCGTCGGGCCCGCCGAAGCAGCAGTTCGTGGTCACGCCGTCGCCGTCGA
The DNA here is from genome assembly GCA_036005605.1 of Acidimicrobiia bacterium. Lineage (GTDB taxonomy): Bacteria > Actinomycetota > Acidimicrobiia > IMCC26256 > JACDBD01 > JALZAA01. The sequence goes on along the minus strand of DASYQJ010000119.1, from coordinate 19,702 downwards.
GGGCCAGGAAGTCGAGCTCGTTGCCGGCGGGGTCGACGATGCGCACACCGTGCTCGACGGTGGCGGCAACGTAGTAGTTGCCTTCGGTGTCGAGGCAGAAGCCGTCGCCGCCGCCGCGCCCGAGCTTCTCGACGATCCACTCGCGTTCGCCGTCGGGCAGCAGCCGCTGCAGGCCGCGCCCTTCGACCACGACGAGCGTGCCGTCGCGGTCGAACGCGATGCCGTTGCAGTAGGAAAAGCCGTCGGCAACGACGCGAAGCCCGCCGTCGCGCTCGTATGCCATCACCCGACCGGTGGGATCAGGCGGCAGTGGGAAATGGGGCGGGTCGGTGAAGTACACGGTGCCGTCGGCCGCCACGACGAGATCGTTGGGCGCTTGAAAGCCGTCGTCGGCGAGGTAACGGACTGTGCCGTCGATGGTCGCAAGCTGGAGGCCGGGTGTGGCCGGGTTGTACGGGTAGTCCACGGCGAGGGGAAGCTTCGAGAAGTCCATCCCGCCGTTCTGGGCCACGAGGATGCTGCCGTCGGCGGCCAGCGCGGCGCCGTTCGCGCCGCCGCCCGTGTCGGCGAGCACCTCGGTGTGGTTCCGCTCGGGCCAGACGCGGTAGAGCGCGCCGGCGGCCACGCTCGTCACGACGAGTGTCGGCCCGCCCGGAGTGCCATCCGGAACCCACAGGGGACCCTCGCCGAACACGATCCCGTCGACCACGACCTCGGCTCGCACGGTGAAAAAGCGTAGGCGTTCTCTGACATGCGTATCAGGGAACGCGCCTACGATCGCACGCACCGAGAGACCGAGAGGAGGTGGGCAGTGGCACGAATCACGGTTCTCGACCCGACCGCGGCGCCGCCCGAGGTCGATCCCGACCCGGGGCCCGACGCCGGCGACGTCGCCGGCCGCATCGTCGGCGTCCGCTCCGATCGGACGTGGCCGTCGTTCGAGTGGGTGCTCGACGAGTGGACACGCGAGCTGACCGCCGCCGGCGCGGATGTGCGGCCGTGGCGGGCGGGCAACCGCATCGGCGACGACGGCGTTCGCACGTTCGCCGAGCTCGACGACTTCGCGACCGACGTCGACATCGCCATCGTCGGGCTGGGCAACTGAGGCTCCTGTACCTCCTGGAGTGTGCACGACACCGTCGCGGTGGCCTCCCGGGGGAAGACGGCGGTCGTCGTCGTGACAGCGGAGTTCGAGCACCTGGCCCACACCATGGCCGCCAACGCGGGGCGGGCCGGCTTGCGCGTCCTCGTGCTGCCGTACCCGCTCGAGTCGCGGCCGGAGGCCGACGTGCGTCAGATCGCGCGCGAGCACTGGCCCCGCCTGCTCGAGACGCTCGGGGCCGGGACGTAGCGCGATGAGCCACGAGCACAGCGAGATCGCGGGTCGGGTCGATTGCGGCCCCGAGGGCTGCGAGCTCGACTGGCTGACGAGCGCACGGCTGGAGGTGGACGACGACCCGGTCGCGTTCCAGAAGCTCGCCACCGACGCCGGCTGGGGCGACGGCCTGCCGATGGTCCCTGCGACCGAGGAGCGCGTCCGCGAATACCTGGTGACGTCGGGCCGTTTCCCCGACGAGTGCGTCGCTGAGCTTCCGCCTCGCAACGGCCGTTGCACGATCGAGAAGGTCGCCGTCAACGCGGTGATGGCCGGCGCGCCGGCGGAGTCGATGCCGTTGCTATGCGCGGCGATCGACGCGATGGCCGATCCCGTGTTCAACCTGTTCGCGTTGAACACGACGACATCGTGCGTCGTCCCGGGCATGTTCGTGAACGGCCCCGCGCGCCACACGCTGTCGATCCCGTTCGACGCCGGCTGCTTCGGCGGGGCCGCCGGGCCCGGGCCGGCGGTCGGGCGGGCAGTGCGCCTCGTGATGCGAAATGTCGGCGGCCAAGTGGTCGGGGTCAGCTCGAAGAGCGTGTTCGGGCAGCCGGGCCGGGTCGCGGGCATCGTCGTGGGCGAATGGGAGGAACGTTCGCCGTGGGCGCCGCTGGCCGAACGGCGGGGCGTCGCCGGGAACGCCGTCACAGTGCACGGTTGCACCGGGACGATCGACGTCGCCGACATCGTCGCCGACAACGGCCGGGACCTGCTCGAAGTCATCGGCAGATCGCTGGCGTTCCCCGGCACGAACGCGTTCATCGGCGCCCACCACGGGGCGGAGATCCTCGTGTGCCTCGCGCCGCCGTGGGCCGATCTCATCGCCAAGGCGTACCCGGACGTCGAGGAGGTCCAGGAGCGGCTGTGGGCACACGCGGCCCTCCCCGTCGAGTGGTGGCCCGAGGCGCACCGGGAGAAAGCGGTCGAGAACGGCCGGGTCGACGAGGGCGATCTCGTGCACCTGGTAGCCGGCCCCGAGCACATGCTGGTCATGGTGTGCGGCGGCCTCGGCAACCTCCACGCGCTCGCCCTGCACAGCTTCGGCCCGACCCGTGCGGTCACACGCGCCTTCTGACGTAGGTTTCGCCCATGGCCCTGCGCGTCATCAACCAGCTCGGACCGAAGGCCGCCGAGGCGATGAAGGCGGCTGTGCCCGACGTCGAGGTCATCGACGCGGGCGCCGACCCGCTGCCGTCCGACCTGCGCGCCGACGTCCTGTTCGGCGGTTGGGGGCCCCACACCCTCGAGCACGCCGAGCGTGTCGGGTGGGTGCACCTGGCCGGCACCGGTATCGACAGCTTCCCGCGCGAGCTGTTCGACGGTCGGATGGTGACGAACGCACGCGGCGCGTCGGCGATCCCGATCGCGGAGTTCGTGCTCGCCGCCATGCTCGCCTTCGAAAAGCATCTACCCGAGACCTGGATCGATGCGCCTCCGGAGCACTGGAACTTCGCCTCGCTGGGTTGGTTGAACACGCGCACGCTCGGGCTCGTCGGGCTGGGCGGCATCGGGGTCGCGATCGCCGAGAGGGCGCTGCCGTTCGGCATGAAGGTCCGAGCGCTGCGGCGTCGCCCCGAGCCGAGCGCGCTGAAGGGTGTCGAGGTGATCGGCTCCCTCGACGAGCTGCTGCCCGAGGCGGACCATCTGGTGCTCGCGGCGCCGGCAACGCCGCGCACGCGCCATCTCGTCAACGCCGAGACGCTCGCGCTGGTCAAGCCGGGCGTGCATCTCGTGAACATCGCCCGGGGCGCGCTCGTCGATCAGGATGCGCTGCGCGTCGCTCTCGACGACGGGCGCGTCGCGATGGCCACGCTCGACACGGTCGACCCCGAGCCGTTGCCCGAAGGACATTGGCTGTACTCGCATCCGAAGGTGCGACTCAGCGCGCATGTGTCGTGGGCGTCACCTGCTGGCATGGATCGCACGCTCGAGATCTTCGTCGACAACCTCCGCCGGTACGCAGCCGGGGAGCAAGTGCTGCACGTCGTCGACGCCGACGAGGGGTACTAGGACCAGGGCGTCCCGTAGCGCTCCCGGAACGTCTTCTCGGCGATCGGAGCGCGCCGCGGCGGGCCGAGCTGCTTGGCCGGCCAGCCGAGCGGGACGATTCCGAGCGGTCGTACGTGGTCGGGGAGCGCCAACAGCGATCGCAGCTCGTCGCCGAAGACGGTCGTGATCGTCGTCAGTGCGGAGCCGAGCCCGAGCGCGTGCGCCGCCAGCAGCAGGTTCTGCACGGCCGGCCACACCGATGACTCGAGGACGGCCTCGACGCAACGAGACGTGTCGGCGCAGACCACGACGAGGACGGGCGCATTGGCGATCCCGCCCGTCGCGCCCGCTTCGACCTTCGCGAACACCTCCGGGCTCAAGCGCGGTCGTGAGAACTCGCGCCCGCCGCCTTCCCATGCTTGGCGGTTCAGCTCGCCGATCCGGTCACGCGCGGTCGAGTCGCGCACAACGATGAACACCCATGGCTGGGTGTTCTCGGCGCTGGGCGCGTACGTCGCGGCCTCGAGCACCCGCTCGACCAGCTCGTCGGAAACCGTTTCCGCCGTGAACGCGCGATGGGCGCGTTGCGTTCGGACGATCGAGAAGAAGTCGGATGGCTCGGTCACGCCGACCGTTCGCCGAGCCGCCGGAACGTGTTGACGTACATGATTCGCAGCTCGGGCGTGTTCGCCCACTCGTCCCACGCCGGCGTTCCGGGCTGGCCGATCCGCTCGGAGACCAACGGCGTCATGGTCCGGAACGCCCGCTCGGGGTCTTCGGTGTCCATCTCGTAGAAGTGCATGAACCGCGGGTCGCCTCCCGTCACGTTCTCGTACGGGGTGATCATCGAGTAGCCGGGCACGCCGGCCTCGGCGATGTGGCGGATGTGCACGAAGTCGGCCCAGTCGCGGAGCGCCTGCGCCTGCTCCGGCTGCCTGGGGCTGATGAGCACGAGCATCAGGCCGAGCGTCGGCCGGCCGGTGAGAGACCCCTGGGCCGGGCGGGGAGTGCGCCGGAAGTGGTGGCCGATGATGCCGTCGGGCGTCCTCGGCGCCGCGAACCCGTCTTCGACCTCGTACACGCCGAGCAGCGAGAACTCGGGCAGCTTGCGGGGAAGGTCGGTGCGATCCCGGCACGCGTTCTCCCACCACGTGGCGCGATCGACGCCGCCGCGCGCGAGCACGTCGTTCACCCGCGTCGCCGCGAACTCGTCGCCCGGCGCGTTGCTCATCTCGAGATACAGGAACGGCGTGGCGCGGTCCTCCACGGCTGGGATCCTACGCGGCGGGTTCCGCCTCGAGCGCGAGCAGTGCGCACGGGTTGTCGCACGCCATGCGGCGAATCGCGCGCTCGTCGAGACCCTCGGTGAGCAGCGCGTCGGCGAACTCCTGAAAGCCCGGAGCGGGCCGCACGTTGGCCTTCTGCCCGTAGTCGGTGGCCAGGGTGCACCGTTCGGCGCCGATCGTCCTCGCGGCGCGTGCGATCTCGCCCGGGGACCGCGTGGCGAGCGCGCCGAGACATGTGAGCGCGCACAGTTCGATCGTGGCGCCGAGATCGGCCAGCTCGATGCATTGCTCGACCGTGAGATTGGGACCCGCCAGCTCTTCCATCGCGTGCGTGACGAGCACCTTCCCGCGCCGACCGAATTCCTTCGTCACCTCGAGGTGCTCGGGCCAGGTCACGTGCCCGGTGGCGAGGATGGCATCGTGGACGGCGACGAGGTCGAGCACCGCGTGCGCGTCGGATGACAATCTGCCGTCGTCGTCGACGACGGACAGGCCGGGACCGGGGACGCCCAGCTGCTCGCCGATCCCGTTGAGCTGGTCCTGGCGGCTCGTGAGGGTCGGGAGCCAGACGATCTTGGCGCCGACGCGGAGCGCCGTTTCCACCGCCGCCGGGTTGACGCCGCCGACCTCGCGGTCGCAGCAGATGCCACCGAACACGCGCACTCCGTCCACGACGCGGTCGACGATGGCGGCGAGCGCGGCGGTGGGGTAATCGTGCGACTTCAGGACGACGGCGGCGTGACGGGCGGCGGCGGCATCACGTGCCGCGTCGAGCGCGTCGACGGATCGTTCGCGGTGCGCGTCCGGCCCGAAGTGGCAGTGGAGGTCGGCCGCGCCGGTCAGGTCGATTGTGGCCATTTCAGTCGTCGAGTCGGAAGCCGATCTTCATCGTGACCTGGAAGTGTCCGACCTCCCCGTTGTCGATCCATCCGCGGATCTCGGTCACCTCGAACCAGTCGAGGTTGCGCACGGTCTCCCCGGCGCGTGAGACCCCGTTGCGGACGGCCTGCTGGACGCTGTCGGTCGACGTCCCGACGACTTCGGTCACGCGGTACGTGTGATCTGGGTGAGCGGGCATCAAGCCTCCCGGCAGCGACTCGGCGGAAAGGCCACACGCTACGCCCGTACGCTGCGCAAGTGCCCCGACGTCACGACGCCGACGCGGGCGGCGACGCCGACTTGCTGGCCGCCAAGGCACGTCTGCGTGACGAAGCCTGGGCCGCATTGCGCGCCGCCAAGGTGGCGCGGTTCCCGGGGGCCGAAGGTCGCATCCCCAACTTCGTCGGCGCCGAGGCCGCCGCTGAACGTCTGCGCGGCGTGCCGGTATGGCTACGCGCGGGCACCGTGAAGGCGAACCCCGACGCGCCGCAGTGGCCGGTCCGCCAGCGCGCCCTCGAGGACGGGAAGACCCTCTACATGGCCGTGCCGCGGCTCGCCGAGGCGAAGCCGTTCTTCCTGCTCGACCCGACGCTGCTCGCGGGTTCGCCGCGGCAGGCATCGTCGATCAAGGGTGCGTCGCGCTCGGCCGTCACCGTCGACGTATCGGACCTCGAGCCCGTCGATCTCGTCGTCGCCGGGTGCGTCGCCGTGGGAGAGGACGGAGCTCGGCTCGGCAAAGGCGGTGGCTTCAGCGATCTCGAGCTCGCGGTGGCGGCAGAAGCCGGGCTGATAGATCCCGCGACGGTCGTCGTCACGACGGTCCACGACCTTCAGGTCAGGGTTGCCGGCGAGATCCCGACCACCGGGCACGACATCCACGTCGATCTCGTCGTCACGCCGGACCGCGTGATCGAGTGCCCACGACCGCGGGGTCATCGACCTCCGCGACTGCGTTGGCACGAGCTCACGAGAGAGAAGATCGCGGCCATCCCGCTCCTGCAACGGCTCCGGTAACGTGACGCGCATGTCAGGGAGCGGGACGGTTACGCGGTGACGCGCCGGGCGGCCCCGCCGCCGGGCCAGGCCCCGATGCCGGCGCCGAACGCGGCTGCACTGCTGCGTCGCAACGCAACCGACGCTGCCATTCGCGACCGCCCGGCCGTGAAGTTCGGCGACCGCGTGTGGACGCACGGCGAGTACGTCGAGGAGGCGCGGCGTTGGTCACAGCTGTTCCTCGCTCGGGCGCCAGCAAGCCGGGCGTTGCATGTCGGCGTGCTGCTCGACAACACACCCGACTACCTCTTCGCGCTCGGCGGCGCCGCGCTGGCGGGCGCGGCGGTCGTCGGCCTCAATCACACCCGGCGCGACGAGCACCTCCTGCACGACATCGAGCACACCCACGCGGGGTTGATCGTGACCGAGCCGCGCCACGCGCCGTTGCTCGAGCCGATCGCGGGGCGTCTGCCGACCGAAGCGGACAACCTGCTCGTGTCCACGTGCTTCGCCGACGGCGACGACCCCGAACCGAGCCTGGGCAAGCCGCTGGACGACGCCCTGGCCGGCGTCAACGCCGTGGATCCCGGCCTGGAGCCGGACCCCGACACGCTGTGGGGGCTCATCTTCACGTCCGGCACGTCCGCCGCACCCAAGGCCGTCATCTGCAGCCAGCGGCGGTTCATGGTCACCGGTAACCGGATGGGCATGATCATGGACCTCGGGCCCGACGACGTCGGCTACGTGTGCATGCCGCTCTTCCACTCGAACGCGCTGATGGTCGGCTGGGCGCCGTCGATCGTGTACGGGGCGTCGGTCGGCCTCGGTCGCAGATTCAGCGCTTCGCGGTGGCTTGCCGACGTCCGTCGCTACGGCTCGACGTACTTCAACTACACGGGCAAGCCGCTGGCGTACCTCCTCGCCACGCCGGAGCTCCCCGACGATGCCGACAACCAGCTGCGCGTCGCGTTCGGCAACGAGGGCTCGCCGGAGGTCGTCGAAGCGTTCTCGCGTCGCTTCGGTGTGGACGTCATCGATGCATACGGGGCCACCGAGGGCGGCGTCGCCGTCGATCGCGACGCCGAGGAGCGCGCCGGCGCGCTCGGGAAGGTCGTGCCCGCGGTCAAGGTCGTCGACGAGGAAGGCAACGAGCGGCCGCGCGCCCGCTTCGACGGCGAAGGCCGGCTGCTCAACGCCGACGAGTGCGTCGGCGAGATCGTCAACACGGCGGGCGCCGGCCCCTTCGAGGGCTATTACAACAACACCGAGGCGAACGAGCGGACACTCCGTTTCGGCTGGTACTGGACGGGCGACCTCGGCTACCTGGACGACGACGGATATCTGTACTTCGCGGGGCGCAACGCCGACTGGCTGCGCGTCGACGGGGAGAACTTCCCGGCCGCGCCCATCGAGGCGGCGTTGAGCCGGCACCCCGATGTCGTGCTCGCCGCCGTGTACGGAGTGCCCGACGACCAAGCCGGCGACCAGGTCATGGCCGGGGTCGTGCTGCGTGACGGCTCGCGGTTCGACCCCGCCGGGTTCGCGGCGTGGGTGGACGCCCAGGACGGAATCGGCCCGAAGTGGCGACCGCGCTACGTGCGCATCCTGCGCGACCCGCCGACCACAGGAACCAACAAGATCGTGAAGCGCAGCCTCGTGCACCAGAAGTGGCGCTCCGATCAGGTCGGCGGCGACGACGTCTACGTGCGGGCGCGTGGTGAGGCCGCATATCGCTCGTTCACCGCCGACGACGAGCGCGAGCTGCGCGAGTCGTTCGTGCGCTATCGGCGCGACCGCTTCTGGGACCTGTAGTGGACCTGAGCTTCACCGACGACGAGCGCGCCTTCGCGGCGGAGGTGCGGGAGTGGATGAGCGCGAATGTCGAGCACCCGCCCGCCTTCCAGTCCGTCGACGACGAGGTCGCCTGGGGGAGACGGTGGCAGGCGAAGCTGGCGGCCGGGCGCTGGGTCGGCATCCACTGGCCGGCCGAGTACGGCGGGCGCAGCGCTTCCCCGGTGCAGGTCGCGATCTTCAACATGGAGTACGCCCGCGCCCGCGCCGTTCAGCCCGTCAACCGGGTCGGCATCAACCTCGCCGGTCCCACCCTTCTCGCCCACGGCAGCGACGACCAGAAGGAGCGATGGCTCCCCCGGATCCTCACCGCCGAGGAGATCTGGTGCCAGCTCTTCAGCGAGCCGGGCGCGGGGAGCGATCTCGCGTCGTTGACGACTCGAGCCGTGCCCGTCGACGACGGTTGGCTGCTCAGCGGCCAGAAGGTGTGGACGAGCTACGCGCGCCACGCCCGGTGGGGGATCTGTCTGGCGCGCACGAATCCGGACGCGCCCCGGCATCGGGGTATCTCGTACCTCGTCGTCGACATGGAGGCGCAGGGGATCGACGTGCGCCCGCTGGTGCAGATCACCGGAGAGGCGGAGTTCAACGAGGTGTTCCTCGACGAGGTCTTCGTGCCACGCGACCATCTGGTGGGAGAGCTCGACCGCGGCTGGGCGGTCGCGAACACGACGCTCGTCCACGAACGGGGCACGTCCTTTCCGTTCAAGGAACAGGTCGTGCACGAAGTGTTCCTCGACGATCTGTACGCGCTCGCCGCCGACCGGCGGGGGCTGGACGAGCCGGAGATCGCGGACGCGCTCGCGCAGGCGTTCGTCGAACTGCGCGTCCTCCGATTGCACAACTGGCGCACGTTGTCGCGGCTGGGACAGGGTGTCGAGCCCGGCCCGGAGTCCAGCTGGGTCAAGCTCGCGTGGACCGACATGACGCAGCATCTCTCGGACGGGGCGCTCGACGTGGTGGGCGAGGCGGGGCCGCTGTGGTTCGGGGCCGGCGACAACCCCGGGGCGGGCGCGTGGCAGCGGCAGTGGCTCTGGAGCAAGGCGGCGTCGATCGCCGGCGGCACCTCGGAGGTCCAGCGCACGATCATCGGCGAGCGGTTGCTCGGTCTGCCGCGCGAGGGGGTTCGAGACTGATGGTGAAGGCGGTCGCGCTCGATCACGTCGTCCTCAACGTCGCCGACGTCGAGCGGAGCCTCGCGTGGTATTGCGGAGAGCTCGGGCTCGAAGGCCTGCGCGTCGAGGAGTGGCGACGCGGCGAAGTCTTCTTCCCTTCATTGCGGCTCGACGAGACGACGATCATCGACCTCCTCCAGACCGACCGAACCGGACAAAACGTCGATCACGTCTGTCTCGTCATCGAACCGACCGATCTCGACGCAATCGCGGCCTCGGGCCGCTTCGACGTCGTCAGCGGGCCTGCTCGGCGCTGGGGAGCACGCGGCGACGGGACCAGCCTGTACGTGCTCGACCCGGACGGCAACGTCGTCGAGCTCCGCCACTACGCGTAAAACACGCATCGGCGGGTCGATGTCGTCCCAATCGACTGATACCGTTTTGGTGCGGTGGTCGCTCGTTGAGTCGACTCCCCGCTGTGCTCAAGACGTGGGCACGAAAGGCAGGTACTCGAGAACCGGGTACTAGAGGTGCTCAAGCAGTCGGGCACGAGATAGCGGTTATTCAGTAAGGAGTTACTCTCGTGGCGACTGGCACTGTGAAGTGGTTCAACTCTGAAAAGGGCTACGGCTTCATCTCGCGTGAAGAGGGCCCCGACGTGTTCGTCCACTACTCCGCAATCCAAATGCCTGGCTACCGCACCCTCGAAGAGGGACAGCGCGTAGAGTTCGACGTCGGCCCGGGCAAGAAGGGCGAGGAAGCCCAGAACGTCCGGATCAGCTAACCGACACACTCATCCTTTGGCGCGAGTACCAGCCCACAGGATGAAACGCGCCATTCGCAGGTAGCCCATCCGCTCGTCAAATCGAGTACAGCGCGCGGCAGCTCTTGCCCGCGATCGTGGCCTGCTGCTCGGCCGTGAGTCCGGTCATCGCCTCGCGCAGCTCCTCCGTCACGCCCGGGAACTTCGCATCGGGATGCGGATAGTCACTCGCCCACACGATGCGGTCGGCGCCCACCAGAGGCGAGTTCGCGCTGAACCCGAGCGCGGACTCGTCGGGGTCGAAGCTGATCCAACACTGACGCCGGAAGTACTCGGACGGGTCGTGCTTCAGCCATGGCACATCCCACGTGAAGATCTCACGGTGATGATCGAGCCGTTCGAGCCAGGGCACGATCCACCCACCGTTCGCCTCGAGAAAGACGATGCGCAGGTCGGGGAATCGCTCGCACACTCCCCCTGCAAGGAGGAACGCAGCCGTGTTCATCATGTCGAACGGGTTCGAGATCGCCTGCGTGAAATAGACGTTGTCGATGTTGATGGAGTCGTCGCTGGCCGGCAGGTTGTCGATGCCGAGCCGGTTGATCCGCAGGCCGAGGCACGCGCCCGGGAGGTCGGCCGTAAGGAACGGGTGGAACCCGACGGCGAGTCCGGCGTCGGACGCCGCCTGCCAGAGCGGCTCGTACACCTCGTTGTTCATCGGCTTCCAGTCTTCGCTCGGGTTCGGGCGCAGCATCACGCCGACGATGCCCGGCTTCGCGCCGACGCGGCGGATCTCTGCCGCGGCGCGCTCGATGTCCTGCTGGGGGACGATCGCCACGCCGTACAAGCGACCGGCGCCGTCCTGGACGTGATCGGAGAGCCAGTCGTTGTACGCCCGGCACTGCGCGTCCGCGAACTCGGCGTCGCGCAGCCCGCCGATCCCGAGCAGCATCGTCGGGTACACGATGGCTCGTCCGATGCCGTCGGTGTCCATGTCGGCGAGACGAGCCTGGGCGTTGTACGCCGCCGGCCGGACCTCTGTGTAGCGAAGCTCGCCGCGCTGCGCGCGCTCGCGGTCCTCGAGCGTCATCCCCGCCGTCCCCGCCAGCGCCAGCCCGTTGGCCGGCAGTCGCTGGCGGTCGTAGATGCACCACTCCGTGCCGTCGGCATCCGTCTCGATATGCCAGATGCGATCGGCGAGATCCCTCGGCGCGTACTCGAGCATCCCGTCCGGGTGCTCGAGCACGTGCCCGTCCGAGTCGACGAAGTCCAGCGGCGCGGTCGTGGTCATCGAAACCCCCCGGGTTCGTGCCGAACTGGACGTGACTCTAGAGGAACCGCCGGATGATCCGCTCTTTGAGCTTCGTGTAGGGCGGATACGCGAGCTTCGGATCGAGACGCGTCGGCTTCACGAGCACGCTCTTGCGGTGACTGAAGACGTCGAAGCCCGCTTTGCCGTGATATGCGCCCATCCCACTGGCGCCGACGCCTCCGAACGGCAGGTCGGGGACGGCGACGTGCATCACCGTCGCGTTCACGCACGCGCCTCCGGAGCTCGTCTGCTCGAGGACGCGCTCCTGCACGGCGTCAGACTCGGAGAAGACGTACAGCGCGAGCGGCCGATCGCGCTCGTTCACGAACCGGATCGCCTCGTCGACGTCGGTAACGGGGACAACGGGGAGGATCGGGCCGAAGATCTCGTCCGTCATGACGGCGGAGCCGGGCTCGACGTCGCGCAGGACCGTGGGCGCGACGTAGCGCTCTTCGGCGCGTGTCTCGCCGCCGACAGCCGGTGTGCCGCCAGGGAGCAATTGCTCGAGGCGCCGGAAGTGGGCGTCGTTGACGATGCGGGCGTAGTCCGGGCTGGTGGCGGGATCGGGTCCGTAGAAGTCACGGATCGCGCGGCCGATCTGCTCGACGAGCTCCTCCTGTCGGGCGCGTGCGACGAGCACATAGTCGGGCGCGATGCACGTCTGACCCGCGTTCAGGAACTTGCCGAAAGCGATGCGCCGCGCCGCGACCTCGACGTTGGCGGCGGCGTCGACGATCACGGGGGATTTGCCACCGAGCTCGAGCGTCACCGGGGTCAGATGCTTCGCGGCCGCCTCCATGACGATCCGGCCGACGCGACCGTTGCCGGTGTAGAAGATGTAGTCGAACCGTTCGGCGAGCAGCGCCTGCGTCTCGGTGACGCCGCCCTCGACGATCGCGACACCGTCGGGGTCGAGGTACTCGGGCACGAGGCCCGCCAGGACCGCCGAGGTGTGCGCGGACACTTCTGACGGCTTGCCGACGACGACGTTGCCGGCGGCGAGAGCGCCCACCATCGGCAGGAGGAGCAGGTGCACCGGGTAGTTCCACGGCGCGATGACCAATGCCACGCCGAAGGGCTCAGGGCGGACGGTGGCGCGGCCCGGGCGCTGCACCAGGGGCGTCCAGACCCGCTCCGGCTTCATCCAGCCCGCGAGGTGGTGCAGCGCGTGCTCGATCTCGTCGATCACGATGGCGATGTCACTTGCCCAGCCCTCGAGGCGGGGCTTGCCGAGGTCGGCGGCGAGCGCGTCGAGGAAGTCGGCCTCCCGCTCTTCGAGCATCGCCTTCATGCGCTGGAGCTGTCGGCGGCGCCGCTCGATGGGCCGCGTGCGCCCGGATTCGAACGCGTCCCGCAGCTTCGCAACCAGCTTCGGGATCTCCGACGCCTCGGTGGCCGGCGTGAGCGTCTTGGTCTGCATCGGCATCGATCCCCTTCGGTTTCGGTCAGACGTGGTCGAGCACACCGCGCAGGTCGGGGATCACGGCGACGCCTTCGGGGTCGACGTCCCCGGGCGCAGTCGGATCGGGCCAGTGGCCGTCGCGGGACAGGTACAACGGCGTCATCCCCATGGCGCGGGGCCCGGCGACGTCGGGTCCCCACGTGTCACCGACGAAGACGCACTCGGGCGCCTCGACGCCGAGCTTCGTCAACGTGTCCTCGAAGATCCGCGGGTGCGGCTTGCGGGCGCCGGCCCACGCCGACGACACCTGGACGTCGACGAGGTCGGCGAGCCCGACTTCGTCGACGGCTTGGTTGAGGTCCCAGTCCCAGTTCGAGCAGATCGCAAGGCGGAGCCCTCGCGCTCGGAGCTCGGCGAGCACGCCCGGCGCCTCGGGGTACGACTCGAGCACCCGCGACGCGGCGCCGTCGCGCAGTTTCTGCAAGATCATCTCGTACTCGCCCGGATGGACGTCGGTCTCTGCGAGCATGCCGAGCAGGCGCTCGCGTTGCCACGCCGTGTAGTGGTCGCGACTGCGCGAGTGCTCGAGGTGCTCGATCCCGTCGATCCCGTCGTTGAACCAGCGATCGCGGGTCTCGAGGGGAAGCTCGTAGCCGTGCTCGGCCAGCACGTCGTCGGCCGAGATCCAGTGCGTGGCGTGTGCCAACGTGCCGTAGTAATCGAGCAGGACCGCGGCCGGGGCATCGTCGGGCATCCCCACGATTGTGCCAAAGCAGTAGCGTCGAGCTCATGCGGATTCGGCCGGCGTTCCTGCTCGTCGCGATCCCGGTTCTCGCCGTCGGTGCGCTGGCAGGACCTGCGTTCGCTGCCTCGCCGGCCGAGAAGTCGAAGGTCAAGAAGATCACCGTGACGAGCGCCGCGTTCGGCAACAACAAGGCGATTCCGAGCGGCTTCGCCTGCGACGGGTCGAACGTGTCGCCACCGCTGAAGTTCGCGAAGGCCCCGAAGGCGGCCAAGGACGTCGCCCTGATCATGACCGACCCCGATGTGCCGAGCGGCGCGTTCGTGCACTGGGTTGCGTGGCATCTGCCGAAAACCGGACTGCCGGAGGAGACTCTGCCCGCGGAGGTCGTGCAGGGGAAGAACTCGATCGGGAACGATGCCTACCAAGGCCCGTGCCCGCCGCCGGGCTCCCAGCCCCACCACTACGTCTTCGCCGTGTACGCGGTCTCGAAGCGGATCACGCTCCCACCCGGCGCGTCCGCCGACGATCTCCGCACCGCGTTCAAGGGCAACGTGCTCGCCCAGGGCACGCTCACGGGGACGTACCAGCGCGCAGTCGGCGGCTAGTAAGGCCGCCCGTTCAGGGCAGTCTCGACGTCCAGACCAGCGACGCGCCGGCGCCGGCGATCGCGAACGCCAGCGCGATTCCCACGAACCACGCCGTTGCCTCGCGCTGCTCGGTGCGAAAGCCGACGGAGGAGCCGATGTCGCTGTAGACGCTTTGCAGCTGTTCGGCGCTCTGGGCCTCGTAGAACCGGCCGTGCGTCGTGTCGGCGATCTCGCGCAATGCGTCCCGGTCGACCGGTACGGGATACTCCTCGCCGCCCGTCATGATCGTGCCGTTGTCGGTCCCGAACGCGATCGTCGTGACGGGAACGCGCGCACGCACCGCCGCCTGGGCTGCGGACTCGTTGCTCCGCCCCGTGTTCGTGGAACCGTCCGACATCAGGACGATGTGGGCGAGCGGGCGACGCGACGATCGTGACGGGATATCCCGGAGCGAGTCGAGCGAGCTGAAGACCGCCTCACCGATCGCGGTCCGCTCGTTCAGTCGGAGCCGTTCGAGTGCGTCCCGCACCCTGGCGTGTTCCTGCGTTGGCGCGACTACCTGCCGGGCGTCGCTGTCGAACGCGACGAGTCCGAGCCGGAACCGGCTCGGGAGGTTGTCGACGAACGCCGATCCGGCCGCTTTGGCGGCTTCGAGGCGGGACGGCTCGACATCCGTGGCCCGCATCGACACCGACGTGTCGACCGCCAGCATCACCGTCGCCCGTTCCCGAGGCACACGCTCGGGACGCGTCGGCCGAGCCCACGCCGCGACGAGCACGACGAGCGCCGCCAGCATCGCGGCGGCGGCGACGTGACGCCGCCATCCCGGCCGCTTCGGCGCGACCGATGCGAGGAGGTCCAGGTTCGTGAACCGAGCCGCGTAATGGCGGCGGCGGCGCTGCACGACGACGTACGCGGCGGCGAGCGCGACCACGACGACGAGGAGCCACAGCCGTCCGGGGGCGAGGAAGTTCATCGCGGCGGCGGGGGCCGGCCGGCGCGGCGCCGCCGGCGGGCCACCACGAAGCGGACGATGTCCTGCAGCCAGTCACGGTCCGTGCGCAGCTGCACGTGGTCGACGCCGGCGCGCCGGATCGCCCCCGCGATCGTGCTGCGTTGGTTCGCGGCTGCGGCCGCGAACCGGGCGCGGAGCTTCGCGCTCCTCGTCTGGACCTCGACGCGGCGGCCCGTCTCGGGATCCACCAGCATGAGCAGGCCCACGGGGGGGAGCTCCAGCTCCCGCGGGTCGACCACCTCGACGGCGAGGACGTCGTGGAGGGAGGCGAGACCACGAAAGGGACGCTCCCAGTCGCGCGGCTCGAGGAAGTCGGACACCACGACGACGAGGCCGCGGCGGCGCGCCACCCGGCGGAGGGCGTCCATCGCGGCGGCGAGGTCGGCGGGCGGCGAACCTGCCTCGAGCGCGTCGGGCGCCCGGTACGCCGCCAGCTCGTGCAGTCGCGCCAGCAGCGGTGCCCGGCCCGACCGGGGCGGGCGGGTGACGGTGCCGGTGGGGGTGGCGAGCATCGTCCCGAGCCGGTTCCCCTGCCTGGCCGTCAGGAAGCCGACGGCGGCGGCGGCGAACAGGGCGAGGTCACGCTTCTCGCAGCTGGCGGTGCCGAAGTCGAGGCTCGCCGAGCCGTCGACGAGCAGCCACGTCTCGAGCTCCCGGTCGATGATGGTCTGTCGCACGTGCGGCACGGTCGTGCGCGCGGTCAGGTTCCAATCCATGCGCCGCACGTCGTCCCCGGGCCGGTAGACGCGCCCGTCGCCCGCCTCGCTCCCGGCGCCGGGCACGAGCCCTTGGAAGTCCCCCTGGAGGAGCCCGTCGAGCCGGCGGGTCACGAGCAGCTCGAGCTGGCGCAGCACCGCGTCGGCGCGGGTCGTCGCCGCGAGCGGCGACGCGCCCGCGGTCACGCGGTGTCCTCGGCGGGGAGTTGCGTGATCCGGTCCTGACTGGGCGCGATCTGCGGGACCGGGATCGTGCGCAGCACCTCCTCGACCACCCGGTCCGCGTCGATGCCTTCGGCGAGCGCCTCGTACGAGAGCACGACGCGATGGCGCAGCACCTCCGGTGCGATCGCGACCACGTCCTGGGGCAGCACGTAGTCGCGGCCCCGGAGCAACGCCAGGGCGCGGCCGGCGGCGACCAGGCCGAGGCTGGCCCGGGGGCTCGCGCCGTACGCCACCCGGGCGGCGACGTGCGGAAGCCCGTACTCGGCCGGCACCCGCGTCGCGTGCACGAGCTGCACCGCGTAGTCGAGCACCGCGTTGTGCACGAAGACCTGTTCGACGAGTCGTTGCACCGCGAGCAAGGAATCGGCCGGGATCACCTGCTCTGCGCGTGGAGGGCTCGCGCCCATGCGCCGGACGATCTCGCGCTCCTCGAGCTGGGTCGGGTAGTCGACGACGATCTTCATCAGGAACCGGTCTCGCTGCGCCTCGGGCAGCGGGTACACGCCTTCTGACTCGATCGGGTTCTGCGTCGCGAGCACGAGGAACGGGCGCGGGACCGAGTACGTGGTCCCGCCGATCGAGACGTGGCGCTCCGCCATCACCTCGAGCAACGCCGACTGCACCTTCGCCGGAGCGCGGTTGATCTCGTCGGCGAGGACGAAGTTCGCGAACACCGGACCCAGCTCGACGTCGAAGGCTTCACGCGACGGCCGGTAGATGCGCGTGCCGACGAGATCGGAGGGCACCAGGTCGGGAGTGAACTGCAAGCGGACGAAGGTCCCGCCGATGGTGTTCGCGAAGGTCTCGACCGTGAGCGTCTTGGCGAGACCGGGGACGCCCTCGACCAGGCAATGCCCCTCGGCGAGCAGGCACACGAGGATGCGCTCGACCATTCGGTCCTGCCCGACGATGACCCGCTTCACCTCGAAGAGCGCACGCTCGAGCTCTTCGGACGCGGAGTGCTCGGTGCCGGGCGTCGTCTCGTCGACCATCTGACCCCCCGGATCGCGTGCGCGGCGTGTGACGCGAACACAGCCGCCTTGGACCTGTCTGGGTTCTAGCTGAAAGTGCGCTGGGAGTTGCGTCGCCCCTTACTCCAAGCGTGAACGCGGCGTGTCATCCTGCCGACCCGGGGCGTAACGAGGCCTCGATCAGACCCGGGAGGTCCAGTTCCCCCTCACGCGTCTGCGCCCCGGCCGCCAGAGCACCCTCCATGCGGGCGTCGAGCTGTGGATCGGCGAGCGTGAGATTGAAGCAGTGCGCCTCCTCGAGGAGGCCGTCCTCGAGCGGGCGACCGGCGGCGTCGACAGCGCGCTTCGCCAGCCGCACGGCCTGCGGTGGGAACGCGGCGATCCGTCGCGCCAGTCGTTCGACGAAGGACCCGATCTCGGCGGCCGGGAGCGCACGGTTGATCCAGCCGTACCGTTCGGCGAGCTCGGCGTCGAAGTCTTCGCACCCGAGCACGACCTCGAGCGCCCGGCTCCTGCCCATGAGGCGCGGGAGCCGCTGGGTGCCGCCCCCGCCGGGGAGGATGCCGACCGCGACCTCGGGCTGGCCGAGGATCGCCCGCCCGATTGCCCCGAACCGGAGATCGAGCGAGAGCACGAACTCGCTTCCCCCACCGCGGGCGCGCCCTTCGAGCTGCGCGATCGTCACCTGCGGGAGCGTCCGCCACCGTTCCATGAACACGTGGATGAACTCCGGCTGCTCGGGCCGGTCGGTCCGGTCGCGCGGCAGCGCCTGGATGAGCGCGAGATCCGCGTGGGCGATGAAGAACTCGGGGTCGGCGCTGCGGACGACGACAGCGCCCACGTCGTCGTCGTCGGCCAACTCGCTGGCGAGCTCCCCGAGGGATCCGATGAGCACGGCGTCGAACAGGTTGACGGGTGGATGGTCGAGGGTCACGAACGCGACTCGCTGGTCGACGTCGACTCGCAGACCCTCGTGCTCGTACGCGCCCATGTGCCGCCTCCACGCTCGGGCCATCGCCGGACGGGGCCCAGCCTGGCAGGGGAGCGCGACGGCCGCCGGGTGACGCTTGTCGGGAGGGTCGGGCGAGCTATGGTCTACCTACTGGTAGGTAGGTCCAGCAGCAGGCCCACCCTTTGAGCGCCACTCCCGCCGGGAGAGTCGCGGGAGGTTCCATGGAACACGCAATCGCCCGAGACTCGAGCGAGCGGGTGAACGTCCGCTCGTCGATCCCCTTCTTCCTGCTGCAGCTGCTCCCGCTGCTCGCTTTCGTCACCGGCGTGACCACCACAGCCCTCGTTCTACTGGGGGTCACGTTCTTCGGCCGGATGTTCTTCATTACCGCCGGGTACCACCGGTACTTCGCCCACCGCAGCTACAAGCTCCGGCGCGTCGCACAGTTCGTGATGGCCTTCGGCGGCGGGACGGCGTGCCAGAAGGGCGTGCTCTGGTGGGCGGGGCACCACCGGCGTCATCACCAGTTCGCCGACACCGAGCGCGATCTCCACTCGCCCCGGAAGGGATTCTGGTGGAGCCACGTCGGATGGATCCTCTGCGACAAGTACTCGGCGACCGACACGGACGCGATCAAGGATTTCGCTCGCTACCCCGAGCTGCGGTTCCTCGACAAGCACGACTGGATCCCGATGTGGACGCTGGGCCTGACGTGCTTCCTGATCGGCGGGTGGAGCGGACTGATCATCGGATTCTTCTTGTCGAACGTGCTGCTCTGGCACGCGACGTTCACCGTGAACTCGCTGGCCCACGTGTTCGGACGGCGCCGGTACGACACCGTGGACACGAGCCGGAACAACCTCCTCGTCGCCCTGCTGACCGGAGGCGAGGGATGGCACAACAACCATCACCACTACCAGTCGTCGGCGCGGCAGGGGTTCTTCTGGTGGGAGATCGACGTCGTCTACTACATGCTCAAGCTGCTGCAATTCGTCGGCATCGCCCGCGATCTGCGCCAGCCGCCCCCGCGTGTGCGGAAGCCACAGCCCGCGCGCATCCCGGTGCGCGATGACGACGAGACGCGCGAACGGGTGTCCGTCTAAACCGCCGGTCCGACACCGGCGACGGCACCGCACGCCCGCATCGCCAGAGCGACGATCGTGAGTGTCGGCCCGTAGCCGGTCGACGTCGGGAACACCGACGAGTCGGTGCACAGCACGTTGTCGACATCGTGGAGGCGCTGCCACCGGTCGAACACCGTCGTGCGGGGGTCATCGCCCATCCGCGCCGTGCCCATGACGTGGCGCGAGATGGGCGTTGGGTCCATCGCCTCGAACTCGGTTCCCGGCCGGGGCGGCGACGTCACCCAGAACGCGCTGTCTGCGCCGGCGTCGCGCATGACGGCTTCGAGGCGAGGGGCCCAGTGCTCGGCGCACGCAACCTCGTGGCGATGGGGCGTGTACGTCACCCGCCCGGCCGGCGACCCCCAGACGTCGCGCACGTGGGGGTCGAGGTCGACGCGG
>DASYQJ010000118.1:0-6303 GCA_036005605.1 Acidimicrobiia bacterium | reverse complement strand
GCTGCCAGCGCCGCGCCGAGGAACAAGGCCGTCTTCGCGTCGTACCCGAAGAGCTCGGACACACCGAAGCCCCCGACCATCGGCACGACCACACCCACCACGGCCACCGACACCGACGCCCGGCCGACGGCGCCGAGCTCGCCGAGGTCCATCTCCATCCCGACCTGGAGGAGCAGGAGGATGACGCCGATCTCGCCCAGCACTTGCAACGTCTGCTCTTGTCCGACGAGGTCGAGCACCGACGGCCCGATGACGACGCCGGCCAGGATCTCGGCGACGACGGGCGGGAATCCGACCCGTTCCGCGATCTCCGCCGCGACCTTGGCCGCGATCAGGACGATCAGGATGTCGAGGAGGACGCTGGTGACCGACACGGGGCGGCGTTTACTTCACGTCGGCTCTTGGCTGCGCCGCCTGCATCAGGTACCCCCGGGACCGGACCGTGCGCACCTCGACTCCGAGCGACGCGATGCGGCGCCGCAGGCGGAGCATGTGCACGTCGAGCGCGTTGCGGGTCGGCGTGCCGTCCGGCCACGCGCGGCGGGCCAGCGTGTCGCGGCCGACCACCGCGCCGAACCGGTCCACCAGCGTGATGGCCAAGGCCGACTCGACCGGCGACAGCGCGACCCAACGGCCCCGGTAGCGCAGCAGCCCGTCGCCGTCGACCTCGGGCGCGGGCTGCTGGGTCTCGGCCCGTGACGAGAGCCGGGCGACCCGGGCGCGCACGTCGCGATCGTCGGCCGGGAGCCGGATCCAGTCCTCGAGGCAGTCGGCCGACTCGGGCGGCGCGGATTCCCCGTTCAGGAGCAGCAGCCGGGGCGACCCCGTGTCCCGCAGCTGCCGCAATCGGGCGTCCTCCTCGGGCCAGCGCACGAGCACCACGTCCATGCCGGGACGGTACGGGCGTCGTGTTTCGCGACTGTTTCGCCGTGGTGAACGGTGTTTGTTGGCGCCCCTCCCCCAATAGCCTGTTGGTGATGAGCCAGACGCTGTCGGAGAAGGTGTGGGAACGCCACGTGGTGCACCGGGCCGAGGGCGAGCCTGATCTGCTCTACGTCGACCTGCACCTCGTGCACGAGGTCACCTCGCCCCAGGCGTTCGACGGGCTGCGCCTCCAAGGCCGGACCGTCCGCCGCCCCGACCTCACCGTGTCGACGATCGACCACAACAACCCGACCACGAGCCGCGACCGCCCCGTCGAGGACCCCGTCTCCGCCAAGCAGATGGAGGTGCTCGCCCGGAACTGCGCCGAGTTCGGCATCCAGCTGTACGGGATGGGCGACCCCGGGCGGGGCATCGTGCACGTCATCGGTCCCGAGCACGGCCTGACCCAACCCGGGCTGACGATCGTGTGCGGCGACAGCCACACCTCGACGCACGGGGCGTTCGGCGCCCTCGCGTTCGGCATCGGCACCAGCGAGGTCGAGCACGTGCTCGCCACGCAGACGCTCCCGCAGGTGAAGCCGGGAACGATGGCCATCACGGTCGACGGGTCGCTCGGCGCCGGCGTGACGGCCAAGGACCTCGTTCTCTCGATCATCGCCCGCATCGGCACCGGCGGGGGGATCGGCTCGATCATCGAGTACCGCGGCTCGGCGATCCGGTCGCTCTCGATGGAGGGCAGGATGACCGTGTGCAACATGTCGATCGAAGCCGGCGCCCGAGCCGGCATGGTCGCTCCCGACGACACCACGTTCGCCTACCTCGAGGGCCGACCGTTCGCCCCGTCCGGGAGGGACTGGGAGCGCGCGCTCGACGACTGGCGCGGCCTCCCGACGGACGCCGGCGCCGCGTACGACAAAGAGGTCGTGCTCGACGCGGCAGAGATCCGGCCGTCGGTCAGCTGGGGGACGAACCCGAGTCAGACGACCACGATCGACGACGTCGTGCCCGACCCCGACTCCTTCGCCGACCCGTCGGACCGCGAATCGGCACGCCGCGCGCTCGGGTACATGGGGCTCAAGGCGGGGACGCCCATGCGGGACGTCGAGGTCGACACCGTGTTCATCGGCTCATGCACGAACTCCCGCGTGGAAGACCTCCGGGCCGCCGCCGCGGTCGTGCGCGGCCGCCGCGTCCGCGACGGCCTGCGGGCGATGGTGGTGCCGGGCTCGATGGCCGTGAAGGCGGCGTCGGAGGCCGAAGGTCTCGACCGCGTCTTCGTGGCTGCGGGTTTCGACTGGCGCGAAGAGGCGGGGTGCTCGATGTGCCTCGCCATGAACCCCGACAAGCTGTCGCCCGGTGAGCGGTGCGCGTCGACGTCGAATCGCAACTTCGAGGGACGCCAGGGCAAGGGCGGGCGCACCCACCTCGTCTCGCCCGCGGTGGCCGCGGCGACCGCGATCGCGGGCCGGTTCACGACGCCGGAGGATCTCGACTGATGCGGGCGGTGGATTAATGGAAGCGGTGCAGGAGATCATCGCCCGGGCGGTGCCGCTCGACCGGAGCGACGTCGACACCGATCAGATCATCCCGAGCGACTGGCTCAAGCGCGTCGAGCGCACCGGCTTCGGCGAGGGACTGTTCTCGGAGTGGCGCGAACGCTCCGATTTCGTGCTCAACCAGGACCGCTTCCGGGACGCGAAGATCCTGGTCGCAGGGCCGAACTTCGGGACGGGCTCGTCACGGGAGCACGCCGTGTGGGCGCTCGAGGACTACGGCTTCTGCGCCGTCATCTCGCCGCGGTTCGCCGACATCTTCCGCAACAACTGCTTCAAGATCGGCCTCCTGCCCGTCGAGCTGCCACAGGACGTCGTGACGCGCATCATGCGCGTCGTGGAGGACGACCCGTCGGTCGAGATCGTGATCGACGTCGTCGACCGCCGCGTCGCCATCCCGGCCATCGACCTCGACGAGCCCTTCGAGCTCGACGACCACACCCACCACCGTCTTCTGCACGGGCTCGACGACATCGGCCTCACGCTCCAGCGCGGCGACGAGATCGCGAGCTACGAAGCCGAACGCCCCGACTGGCTGCCGAAGGTGGCCGCCGGGGGCTGACGCCGCGTTCGGCGGATATCCCCGGATCCCGCCCGCGCAGGCTCGATACTGGTGAGCCTGATGTCTCTTGAGCCGGTGTTGATCGTCACTGCTGTAGTGGGCTTGCTTGCGCTCTTCGCGTTGCTCGCGTGGCGGTTACCGCGACGCTGGCGCGTCCGCCGCCGGCTCCGCGGCCTCTCGCGGCAGCTCGACTCCTTCGATCCGGATGAGCGCGCCCGCGCCAGCACGGCGGTGGTCGAGCTCGGGCTCACGCGCCGCACGGCAAACGTTCTGACGCACTCCCTGACCCGAGAGGAAGACCGGCGTGTCGAGTTCGGGATCGCGCTGGCGGTCGTCCGAAACAGCGACCGGTCCCGCCGGCGGCGGGTGCGCCGGCTGCAGAAATGGGCGGTCGAAGAGCTCGGCGAGCACGGGCACCCGGTGCATCAGCGACTCGAGTGGAAGGGCGCGCGGATCGCCTGGCAGGCCCCCGCGCCGCAGTCCTGATCACCTAGGTTCCGGCGGGTGATCAACGCCGAGCTCGCCCTCACGGCTCTCGCCGCGATGCTGTCGCCAACGACGCTGTCGTTCTCGGTGCTGGCGCTCCTGCTCGGCGACAAGCCCCGCCGCACCGGCATCTACTTCTACCTCGGCGCGATGGGCGCGACGATCGCAGTCGGGGTCGTCGCCGCTTTTGTCCTCGGAAACAAGGCCGCTTCACACCACACGTCCACCCCGAAGACGTGGGTCGCGATCTTCGACATCGTCGCCGGAGCGCTCTTGCTCATTTGGGTCTTGCGCCTCGTCCGGCGGCCGCGCGACCCGAAGAGGGCGGAAGCGATGTTCGCGCAGATGAGCAAGATCGCATCCTCGCCGGCGATCGTGATCGTCGGCGCGGGCGCGGTACTCGCGAACCCGGGTGGCTTCATCCCCATCGCCCTGAAGGGCATCTCGCAGACGAACCCGACTGCCGCCCAGTACATCGTCGACTGGGCCTTCTTCTCGATCGTGTCGTTGTTGCCGCTCCTCGTCGCGATCGTGCTGTTCTTCGCCGCGCCGGCCCGGACTCAGCGCACGCTCGAAGCAGTCCGTGACTGGCTGATCGGCAACGCCCGGACGATCGCCGCCGTCATCGTCCTCCTGCTGGCGGCGACGCTCCTGTACAACGGCATCTCCGGCCTGTGAGCGGCTAGACGGGCTTCACACCCGCGAGCAAGGCGAGCTCGCGCCACTTCCAGTAGCAGTCGACGTCCATGAAGCCGAGTTCGCGCAGCCAGGTCAAGTGCGTCTCCACGGCGACGAGCTTGTTGGAGGGGTCGTCCTCGGCCGGCGTCTTGCCGATCGCGGCGAGGAAATCGACGTGCAACGCGGGCGTGGCCGAGTCGACGTGCTCGAGGTTCAGGAACCGGCCGCCCGGCTCGAGCAGCTCGAACACCTCGCCGTACAGCGCCCGCTTGCGCACGTCGACACAGTGATGGATCGCGAAGCTCGAGACGACGAGGTCGAAGGTCCCGAGTGGCGGCAGCGGAGCGTCGAGGTCGTGCTCGACGATCTCGACGCCGGCGTCACCGGCGAACCGCTCCCGGGCGAGCCCGAGCATCTCGGCCGAGAAGTCGACACCGACACCCTCGGCGTCCGGGTGCACGCTGCGCACCAGACCGAGCGTGTAGCCGTCGCCCGTCCCGAGATCGAGAACACGGCCCGGCGACGCCGGGAGCACCTCCATCAGCACCGCGAAGCCCTCCATGCGGTGCGGGATGTCGTCGCGTTCACGCAGGTACCGCTGCGCCCACGCCGACTCGCTCCAGAGGTTGACGGGCGCGCTCACGGGCCGATCTCGATCTCGCGCTCCTCGCCCCGCTCGCGCAGGCGCACGATCCGGTTGACGGCGTTCAGGTAGGCCCGGGCCGAGGCCTCGACCACGTCGGTCGAGACGCCGCGTCCCGTCACCTTGAAGCCCTCCGCCTCCATCTGGACCACGACGTCGCCGAGCGCGTCGCCGCCGCCCGTCACCGCGTGCACCTGGAAGTCGGTGAGCCGCCCCTCGATGCCCGTCGCGGCGGCGATGGCGGCGATGGCGGCGTCGATCATCCCGTTGCCGGATCCCTCGGCGTCGATCTTGCCGTCGCTGTTCGCCACCACCACCTTGGCCGTCGGCGTCGACGACATGCCGCCCGACAGCGTCAGGTCGACGAGGTCGAAGCGGTGCACGTACCCGGTCCCGAGCTCCTCGGCCACGATCGCCTCGATGTCGGCCTCGGTGATCTGCACCTTGCGGTCGGCGAGCTCCTTGAACCGGGTGAACGCGGCGTTGAGCGCGTCACCCTGGATCTTGATGCCCATCTTCCCGAGCGAGTCCGCGAACGCATGCCGGCCCGAGTGCTTGCCCAGGACGATCTGGGCCGCCTCCTGGCCCACCGCGTTCGCGTCCATGATCTCGTAGGTCTCGGGGTCCTCGAGCACGCCGTGCTGGTGGATGCCGGCCTCGTGCGCGAACGCGTTCCGACCGACGACGGCCTTGTTGTACTGGACGGGATAGCCGGTGAGCCGCGACACGATGCGCGACGTACGCGCCAGCTCCTCGGTGCGCACGTTCACGTCGAGGTGACCGAAGTAGTCGCTCCGCGTCTTGATGGCCATCACGATCTCCTCGAGGGCGGCGTTGCCGGCCCGCTCCCCGAGCCCGTTGATGGCGCACTCCACCTGCCGGGCGCCGGCGCGCACGCCGGCGAGCGAGTTCGCCACCGCGAGCCCGAGGTCGTTGTGGCAGTGCGTCGAGACGACGTAGTCGCCGCGGACGCGAGCGAGCACGTACGAGATGAGCTCGGCGAACTCCTCGGGCACGCCGAACCCGACGGTGTCGGGGATGTTGATCGTCGTCGCGCCGTTGTCGACGGCGATCTGGCACACCTCGCACATGAAATCTTCGTCCGACCTGCTGCCGTCCTCGGGCGAGAACTCCACGTCGTCGCAGTAGCCCTTCGCCCGGGCGACACCCGCAGCCGCTTCTTCCTTGACCTGGTCCTCGGTCATGCGAAGCTTCTTCTTCATGTGGATCGGGGACGTCGCGATGAAGACGTGGATGCGCGGACGCTCGGCGTGCCGAACCGCGTCCCACGCCCGGTCGACGTCCTTGAAGCCGGTGCGCGACAGGCCGGCGATCGTCGACCCGCGGACACCCTTGGCAATGGCCTCGACGGCGTCGAAGTCGCCCTGGCTCGCGATCGGGAACCCGGCCTCGATGATGTCGGTGCCGAGACGCGCCAGCTGCTCGGCGATCTCGAGCTTCTCGCCGACGTCCAGCGAGATGCCGGGCGACTGCTC
>DASYQJ010000117.1:0-22114 GCA_036005605.1 Acidimicrobiia bacterium | reverse complement strand
TCGGCCTGCCGCTGTCCTTCCACATTCTCACCACGCGCGACAGCGCGCCGACACGGGGACCGCGCATGAACGCATTCCTGTCGGTCATCCGCGGCTGCCAGGACATCATGGGAACGCTCGTCCTGGGCGGCGTCTTCGAGCGCCACCCCAGGCTGCGCGTCGTCTGCGTCGAAGCCGACGCGGGCTGGGTGCCGCACTACATGTACCGCATGGACCACGCCTTCAAGCGCCATCGCAACTGGCTGCCGCCCGGACAGGCGCTGTCGAAGCTGCCGTCGGAATACTTCGCCGAGAACATCTACACGACGTTCCAGGACGACTGGGTGGCCTTCAAGAGCGTCGGCATGATGAACTGGCGCCGGCTCATGTGGGCGAACGACTTCCCCCACAGCGATTCCACGTGGCCGTGGTCGCAGGAGATGCTTGCGGAGCACTCGGGGGCCCTGTCGGACGAGCAACGCCGGGCCATCCTCTCCGAGAACGCTGCCTCGCTCTACGGGATCGACGCCGGCGCGCTGGCCTTCGCCTCTTAGCTTCCTTCGCTTTCGCGCACGGCCTGCTCGAGATCCTCGTCGGAGAGGACTCGCTGGTCGGGATCGGTGGTCCCGCCGCCCTCCGGTTGGAAGTGCAGCTTGTCCATGTACGGAGTCGGCTTGTTGCGGCGGGCGTCGAGGAACTCCTTGGCGTAATAGCTCCGTGCTTCCAGCACGTCCTTGGTCCCCGTCACGAGGTCGTGCATGAGGTTGAGAGCGAGGAGGTTCGCCTGCTCGTCGTGACACCGGGCCGAGACTTCGCCGGTCGTTCGCTCGACGATCACGCTGCCGTCGAACTCTGCGAGCGCACTGAACATCTCGACCGGTACCCGGTAGTCGATGAAGGACTCGACGGCGTCGATGTGCGGAGCGGGGAAATGGTGCTCGTAGAACGCGCGTGTCGCGACCATTCGCTTCCACGGGCCCACGTTGTGCCAAATGAGCATCGAATGGGTCGCTTCGTGCGGCTCGCCGTACTGATCGATGACGAGCTCCGCCGCTTCGCGCGAGTCGTCCGGCCAGTTCTTGATCACCTCTGAGCCACGCTCACGGTCCATCGCCCGCATCGCCTCGGATCGTCGCCGTCAGAGTCCTGCCGTTCGTGCCACCGGCCATACGGGGGTAATGCCGGTGCACTACCCCCCTACGAAACGCCGTGGTCAGGCCTGCAGCCGCTTGGCGAGCAGCGACTTGCCTTGCTCCGCGCCCTTGCGGCTGGTCTCCTGCGCCCGGCGGAAGAACTCGGCCAACTCCTGGTCGCCGTCACGCTCAGCGTCTTCCACGTACGTCTCGAGCCGGAGCGTGTTGCTCAGGCACTGCTCGACGAACCAGATGACGTTGTACGTCTTGTCCTTCGTGCCTGTGATGGTGCCTGTTTCGGTAGCCATGCCTCCTCCTAAATCAATGCTCGCCTACCCAAGGAACGCGATCTTCGTTCCTGTGAGATTCTTCGCCTGCCATGGGCTATACCCGAGGCGCCCACCCGGTAGTCAGGCTCGGCCCTCGGCCGCCTCGACCTCGACGACCAGCGCGCGGTGGTCGCTCACGTCCGTGTCGAGCACCTCGCTGCCCCCGATGGCAAGGCCGTCGACGGCGATGTAGTCGATCCGGAACTTCGGCGCTCCGACGACGACCGTCGGCTTACTGTCGGCGACCTCGTAGCCGGCGGCTTCCAGTACCGGGACCGCGACCTCGGGCGGCATGTTGAGGTCACCGAGCAGCGCCCGCGGGCGCCGCCGGCGCGCGAGCCCGGCCAGCACGACCTCCAGCTGTTCGAGTTGCTCGGCGGCGTCGGTCGGGGTGGGCGGAGGCCTGCCGTGCCGGTTCTGGAGGTGCGTCGCCGCGACCGACAGCGCTACGCCGCCCACCTCGACGCCGGCCAAGACGACTGCCCGTGCCTCTTTCCGCGGCGCGACCGGGAGGCGGATGTGCTGGACATCCGCGAACGAGCCCCGTACGAGAAGGGCATTGCCGTACTCTCCACCGTCGAGTCGACGGGCCGGCGCGTAAAGGCCGTTCAAGCCGCAGCCGCCGGCGACGAGCGCCGTCTGGTCCGCGTTGCCGCTGCGAGGCACGCCTCGATCGACCTCCTGGAGCGCCAGCACGTCCGCACGGAGCATTCGGCACGCGCCGACGAGCATGTCCGGATCGCAAGATCCGTCGTCCGACACCCCGTTCTTGATGTTGAAGGACGCCAGCCGCATTGCTGCCTACCCACTCTCGGCGCGCGGAGGTTTCGGATGGCTCTCGGACGGGCCATCTTGCCTCGTATGGAGACGAACCGAGCGACAGACGACGTGCCGGTGTACGGCCACCGGTTCGGAGGTGACTACGGCCCCGAGGGATCTCGGGTCGCTCTCGAGAAGAGCCTGGCTCGTCAGGTCGACGGGCTCGAGTGCGACATCATCCTCAGCCGCGACGACGAGGTCTTCGCACTACACGACCCCGGCCTCGCGCTCTCCACCAACCTGGACGGATGGGCGCAGGACCGCACCGCCGACGAGATCGACGAAGCATACGTCCGGGGTCAGAACGGCGACGTCAGTGACGAGCATCCGCTCAGGCTTCGCGCCGTCCTCGACCTGATTCCGCGTGAGCTTCCACTCCAGCTCGACGTCAAGGCGTATGCCGATCCGGAGTTGGCCGATCGCACGACGGCGCGCGCGTGTGAGATCACCAAGGAGCACGGTACCGACGACCGCATCGAAGTGATCAGCTTCTTCACCCGCGGTTGTCTGGTCGCAGTGGATCACGCCGTCTCGACCCGCCTCGTCTTGTGGGCGGACTATGCGCCGAAGGCGCTCGTGCATTGGGTTCTGGATCAACACATCGACGGCGTCTCGCTCGAAGGCTTCATCTTCTCCCCCGATCTCGTCGATCCTTTGCACGACGCCGGCGTGACGATCAGTGTCGGCGCCGTGAACAGCCCCGGCCAGCTCGAGCGACTCCTCCCGATGCGGCCGGACATCGTCGTGAGCGACTGCCCCGCCGAGATCAAGGATTGTCTCGCACGACTCCAGTCCTGAACCGGCCGGTGCGTGCATAGGGCGAGCCCCTGACGGGAAGGGAACGTACGCCTGACGTGGTCGATCCCGTCCCGGGGGTGTGATGACCGGACAGAGTGATCGCATCGCTCATCCCTGGGGGGCGCGCACTCCCTTCGCGTCGGGGACGAGGTGGCCGGAGCGAACCGACGTCCAGCTCGAGGCCGGGATCGACTCCCACGACGTCGACCGCTGGGTGACCTCGGCCTGCGTCCTGTGCTCGAACGGCTGCGGGCTGGATATAGCGGTGAAGGACGACCGGATCGTCGGCGTGCGTGGACGGGCCGCCGACCGGGTCAACCACGGGCGACTCGGGCCGAAGGGCCTGTTCGGCTGGCAGGCGAACAACGCCGGTGACCGCCTGACCCGGCCGCTCGTCCGCCGGGGCGGAGAGCTGCACGAGACGAGTTGGGACGACGCCATGGGCCGCGTCGTCGAGCGCTCTCGCGCCCTGCTGGACGAGAAGGGCGGCAGCGCGATCGGGTTCTACACGTCGGGGCAGCTGTTCCTCGAGGAGTACTACACGCTTGCCGTCCTCGGGAAAGCAGGCTTGGGGACGCCGCACATGGACGGCAACACCCGCCTCTGCACGGCCACTGCGGCGCAGGCGCTCAAGGAATCTTTCGGCAGCGACGGGCAACCCGGCTCCTATGAAGACGTCGACGAGGCGGACGCGTTCTTCCTCGTCGGTCACAACATCGCCGAGACGCAGACTGTGTTGTGGTCGCGGATGCTCGATCGTCTGGACGGACCAAAGCGTCCTCGCCTCGTTGTCGTCGACCCGCGCCCGACGATGCCGGCGCGTGAAGCGGACGTGCACCTCGCGATCCGCAACGGCACGAACCTGGCCCTGATGAACGGGATCATCCACGAGGTGATCGCGAACGACTGGATCGATCACGACTACGTCGACGCGCACACCGTGGGCTTCGAGCAGGTCGAGCGCGTCGTGCAGGAGTACACGCCCGAGCGAGTCGGCGAGATCTGCGGCGTTGACCCGTCGGCGATCCGCGAGGCGGCTCGGATCGTCGGTGCGGCCGACCGCCTCGTGTCGACCGCGCTCCAAGGCGTGTACCAGTCGTGGCAGGCGACGGCCACGGCGTGCCAGCTGAACAACCTGCACCTCGTTCGGGGGATGCTGGGCGCTCCCGGCCGCGCCGTGTTCCAGATGAACGGACAGCCGACCGCGCAGAACACGCGCGAGACCGGCGCCGACGGCGACCTCCCGGGGTTCCGGAACTGGGACAACGAGGACCACGTGCGAGAGCTCGCCGAGCTCTGGAACGTCGACATGGCCGTGATCCCGCACTGGGCGCCGCCCACCCATGCCATGCAGATCTGGCGGTACGCGGAGCAGGGGTCCATTCGCCTCCTATGGATCAGTGGAACGAACCCGGCCGTCTCCCTGCCCGAGCTCCATCGCATCCGATCCGTGCTCGAGCGCGACGACCTGTTCGTGGTCGTCCAGGACGCCTTCCCGACCGAGACGGCGGCGTACGCCGACGTCGTGCTCCCGGTCGCCCTCTGGGGCGAGAAGACGGGGACGTTCACCAACGCCGACCGGACCGTGCATCTCTCGGAGCGCGCCGTACCGCCGCCCGGAGACGCGCGTTCAGATCTCGAGATCTTCCTCGACTACGCGGACCGAATGGGCTTCACGGACCGGAACGGTCAGCCGCTCGTCAATTGGTCGGACCCCGAGTCGGCCTTCGAGGCCTGGAAGACGTGCTCGCGCGGCCGGCCCTGTGACTACTCCGCGTTGTCCTACGAGCGCCTCCGGGACCGCAACGGCATCCAATGGCCGTGCGACGATCGCACCCCCGAAGGCAGGCCTCGGCTCTACTCGGACGGGCACTTCTACACCGCGGCGGACCGATGCGAGGCCTTCGGCCACGACCTGGTCACCGGCGGTGCCGTCACCGAACAGGAGTACCGCGCCGCCGACCCCGCCGGCAGGGCGATCCTCAAAGCCGTCCACTACCGCGCCCCCGCAGAGGAGCCGTCGGACGAGTACCCGTTGCGGTTCACGACGGGACGGACCGTGTACCACTTCCACACCCGAACCAAGACCGGGCGCGCCCGGCAGCTCCAAGCCGCCGCTCCCGAAGCGTGGATCGAGATGACACCCGGGGACGCCGGCCGGTACGGCATCGCCGAAGGCGACCTGGTTCGCGTGGAATCGCGACGCGGAGCGATGGAGGCCAGAGCGCGCCTCCTCGGGCTCGCCGAAGGAGTTGTCTTCGCACCTTTCCACTACGGGTCGTACGGAACGCCGAACGGCACCGCTACGGCGGCCAACGAGCTCACGGTCACTGAATGGGATCCCGTTTCCAAGCAACCGCACTTCAAGGTGGCGGCGGTACGTGTGCAGCGTGTCGACGGCCCGGAGAATCCCTCGTAATGCTGCTTGCGCATTATCTCGGACTTGTGCACCGGTCAGAGGGCGAGCTCGCCGACGCGTATCGGGAGGTGGCGCGGCGTCATGCCGATGAGCCCGACGTATACGGAACGTGTCGGCTTCTCGCCGAGCAGTGCGATTCGCACGTCAGCACGCTCGCGCCCTTCGTGGAGCGGTACGGAGAGACCGAGCAAGACGACCCACAGGACCTCCACCGCGACCTGTTCGACGAGCCTCGCGACGGATCGCTCGGCTTCCTGCGGGACCTCCATGACCTGTACCTGATGGCGAACGAGGCGGACATCTCCTGGACCGTCATCGCACAAGCCGCACAGGGAGCCCGCGACGAGGCGCTGCTGGAAGCGGTGCGGACGTGCGAGGCGGACACAGCGGCCCAGTTGAAGTGGCTCAAGACTCGGATCAAGCAGTCCGCCCCGCAGACGCTCCTGGTTGCGGACCGATGACGACGACGAGCTCGAGGGACGCCGCTGCGCTGCCCGTCGGGGCGCAGGTCATGCTCCGACCGCTCGCCAATCCATTGCCGCTCGGATTCCTCGCCCTCGGCGCCGCGACGCTCTTGCTCAGCGGTGTGCAACTTCAATGGCTTCCGCCCGAGGACGCGACGACCGTCGCGGTGATCCTCCTCGTGTTCGTGGCTCCGCTGCAGCTCCTCGCCTCTGTCCTCGGCTTCCTCGCACGCGACCCGGTCGCCGGTACGGGCATGGGAATTCTCGCCGGGACGTGGGCCGCGGTCGGGTTCACGACGGTGCGATCACCGCTCGGGACGACCAGCCATGCGCTGGGGCTTCTTCTCCTCGTCTCGGCGACCGCCATGCTCGTACCGGCGCTGGGCGCGCTCGAGGCGAAGCTCGTGCCTGCACTGGTACTCGCGACGACCGCGCTTCGCTTCCTACTCACCGGCGTCTACCAACTCTCCAGCATCACGGGATGGAAGGTGGCCGGCGGCGTGACCGGCGTCGTGCTCTGCGCATTTGCGCTCTACGCGGCCACCGCGTTCATGGTCGAGGAAACCAGCCATCGCTCGTGGCTTCCACTCGGACGTCGCAGCAGTGGACGGCGAGCGATCACGGGCGACCTCGGTCAACAGTTGGAGCACATCGCGAGCGAGGCCGGCGTCCGCGAGCAACTCTGAAGGTGCTTCGAGTCTCCGACACGCTGACGTTTGCCGCCTCTCGGCTTCGGGCACAAGACACCGAAGCAGCAAAGGAGAATCGACGATGGAGAGCAAGAAGGACGACATCAAGGGTCGGGTCAAAGAAGCGACCGGTGACCTCACCGACGACGACGACCTCAAGCGCGAAGGGAAGGCCGATCGCGCCGCCGGCTCGGTGAAGGACAAGCTCGAGCGGGCGAAGGACAAGGGTGAGGAGTTCGTCGACAAGGCGAAGGACCGGGTCCAGCGCAAGTAGCCGACTGCTTCGTCCGTCCTACGCCCGGGGTTCGACCTCGGGCGTAGTCGCGCGCGCTTGCTGTTCGTAAGGGGCCGTGCAAAGTCACGGGGTTGTGGTGCTCGGCGTGGTCGTGGGCGTGGTGGACGGCACCGATGTGGTTGTAGACGGCGTCGGTGAACCAGCGTTCCCAGTCGGCGGAATCGGGGGCGGGGACGATTGCGGGACGGGCGCCTGATCGTTCCCGACGGCGCCGACGAGCGCGCTCGGCGGCGGCGCGGGAGCGGAGGTCGGAGCCTTTGGCGTCGAGGCGGCCGGTGCGGCCGGTGCGGCCGCGGTGTGGGCTGGTTGCGTCGGCTTCGTCTTGGGGTTCGACGCGCCGTCCGAACCGCGTGTGATCGCGGTCATGCCGGCGAACCCGAGAGCGAACGCAAGGACGCAGGCGCCGGCCAGCGCGGCGCGCCGGGTGCGCGACCGGCCGCCGGGCTCGTCCCCGGCGACCTGGCCGCCACGTTCCCCGTCGGCAACCGGCGGAGTGCGATCGTCCGGTGTGAACGCTTCACGGACGCTTGCGGTTGCGGGGGAAACAGGCACGCTTCCAGCGTTCCGCAGCCCTCCGCACCGCTAAACGCAGCTCAGCGGCCGACGGCGTTCTCGAGCTGCCGCTTGGTCATCTTGGAGCGGCCCTTGACGTTCTTCTGGCGGGCCTCCTCGTAGAGCTGGTCCCGGGTTCTCCCGCCGGGACCCCG
Organism: Acidimicrobiia bacterium; assembly: GCA_036005605.1. Classification (GTDB taxonomy): domain Bacteria; phylum Actinomycetota; class Acidimicrobiia; order IMCC26256; family JACDBD01; genus JALZAA01. The sequence continues at coordinate 14,482 of DASYQJ010000117.1, read as the reverse complement.
GTGCGACCGCATCCCGCCGCGGCGCCCGGAGGAGATGTCCTCAGTCGACGTGCGGCTGGCCTGCTTCGCCTCGCCGCTCCGTGCCCGCTCCTTGTTGACTGTGCGGGCCGCGATCTCCTCGGCTTCGTCCTCGGGACGGCCCCGCTCCTCGAGACCCTCCTTGACGTGCTGGTACTGCCGCTCTCGCTTGGAATTCCATGCTCGTTGCGGCATCAGCTCTCACCTCCTGGCGATATCCCCTTCCCTGAGTGCATGCCCGCCCGTAGCGGCGCGGAAACGATGCGGTTTCGCAGCCTCGGCGGGTCGGGTACCGACATAACGAGAGGCTTGTGCGCACGTGCGAAGAGCAGGGAACAGGGAGAGCGGCATGGAGATCGCGTACTCACTCGCAAGCGAAGAGCTGCACCCCAGAGACATGGTCCGTGTCGCCAGGCGTGCCGAGGAGACCGGCTTCCGGAGCGTGTGGCTCTCGGATCACTTTCATCCGTGGATCGATCGCCAAGGCCAGAGCCCGTTCGTGTGGTCGGTGATCGGCGCGATCGCTGCAACCACCGATCTTCGCGTCGGGACGGCGGTGACGTGTCCCCTCATTCGAACGCATCCCGCGATCGTCGCTCACGCGGCGGCAACGTCGGCCGCGATGCTGCCGGGACGCTTCTCGCTGGGCGTGGGCACCGGCGAAGCCCTCAACGAGCACGTCCTCGGCGACCGATGGCCGCCGGCGGATGTCCGGCTCGAGATGCTGGAGGAAGCAGTCGCAGTGATGCGCAAGCTCTGGGAGGGCGGCCAGCAGTCGCACGAGGGCAAGCACTATCGCGTCGAGAACGCTCGCCTGTACACGCTTCCCGACGAACTCGTCCCGGTCATGGTGTCGGGATTCGGCGACAAGTCAGCCGCGCTGGGCGGACGGATCGGCGACGGATACATCGGCAGCGCGCCCGATGCAGATCTGCTCCGGACGTTCGATGAGGCGGGCGGGGCGGGCAAGCCGAAGATCGCCGGCATCAAGGTCTGTTGGGCGAACGACGAAGCCGCCGCGCGTCGGACGGCGTACGAGTTGTGGCCCAACCTCGGCCTCCCCGGCCAACTCGCTCAAGAGCTGGCGTTGCCGGCGCTCTTCGAGCAAGCGGTCGAGCTGGTTGGGGAGGAGCAGGTGACGGGCATGGTCCCGTGCGGGCCCGATCCCGAACGCCACCTCGACACGATTCGAAAGTACGCCGACGCGGGTTACGACGGAGTTTTTGTGCATCAGATCGGGCCCGACCAGGAAGGGTTCCTTCGCTTCTACGGCGAGGAGGTCTTGCCCAAAGTATGAAGCCCCGGATGCTAGCGAGAGCCATCGGATACCGCCGTGGACGAACAGGCGACACTCCAGCTCGTCCCCGCGTTGCGCGCTCCGCGCGCGGCGCGGGCCTTCGTCGCTGAGACTCTCACCGCCTGGGATGTCCAGGGCGACGCGGTCGAGGCGACGAAGCTGGTCGTGAGCGAGCTGGTGACCAATGCGGTGCTCCACTCCCCGGAGAGTGCGACGATCAGTCTGGACCTGCGCTTGAACGACGGAGCCGTGCGCGTCCTGGTCACGGATGGTGGTCTCGCCGAGCCGAAGCGCCGTGCGCCCCCCGATTCGTCGACGGCCGAGTCCGGCCGCGGTGTGCGGCTCGTCGAAGCCTTCACCGAGCAGTGGGGCACCGAGACGCACGGCGTGGACGGGAAGACCGTATGGTGCGAGCTGGGCGCTGACGGGCCGACGACTCGGTGATCAGGCCGGTACGCGGAGCACGACGAACGCGATGTCGTCACGCGGCTTGCCGCCGTGGAACTCGTTCAGGGCACGGTCGAGGGTCTTGACGATGTCTTCGGCGCTTGAACCGTTGCAGGACGCCAGCGTGTCCCGAAGCCGCTCCTCGCCGAAGAAGCCGTCCGTGTTTCGGGCATCGGTCACCCCGTCCGTGTACAGCACGAGCGCGTCGCCGGAATCGAGCCGCAGGATGCGGTCCACCGACGCCAGCTCGGGAAACGGACCGAGCACGCGACCGCGGCAGGGCACGGTCTCGACGTCGCCCCGGGCGCGCAGCACGAGCGGGTGCGGATGGCCCGCGCAGGAGATCGTCAGCCGCGCCCCCTTGCCCTCGGGCCGGAGGCGAACGTAGGCGGCGGTGCAGAACTGCTCCTCGCTCTGACGAAGCACCACCTCGTTGACCAGGCTCAGCACGAGCCGCGGTCGTCGAGTCTGGATGGCGGCGGCGCGGGTCGTATATCGAACGAGGGCTGCCAGCGCCGCTGCCTCGGGGCCCTTGCCGCAGACGTCGCCGATGACGACCGACCAGTCATTGCGCGCGCTTTCGAACACGTCGTAGAAGTCGCCGCCGACGTCGCTCCCTTCTCGCGCCGCCTCGTAGTGCGCTGCGATCTCGATGCCGGCGATTTCTGGGAGATGGGGAGGGAGCAGGCTCTGCTGGAGCGTGTCGGCCAGCTGCGCGAGGCCGGCGCGGCTCGCGCGCAGCTCACGCTCGGTCTCCGTGCGTTCGATGAACTGACCGATCTGGGCTCCGGCGGCGTCCATCATCTCGAGAACCTCGTCGTCGGGCTCGCGACTCTCGGCGGCGAAGAACTCGATGACGCCCAGCACGTCGCGCCCGCGCCGGACGGGGACGCCGAACCCGCCGTGCAAGCCGTCCGCGGCGGCAACCTCGGAACGGGTGAAGTTGGTTTCTCGGGCGACGTCCGGAATCCATGCCGGGGTTCCGCGGGCCCAGACGCGTCCTGGCAGGCCCCCGCCCATGCGGAACGTGGTCCGCGCGCTGAGCTCCTCGAAGGCGGCCGCTTTGCTGTCGGGTGAGCGCCAGGTGGCAAGGCAGCGCAGGAGAGACCGTTCGATGTCGAGTCCCCACAGCGCGCCGACGTCCCAGCCGAGGGCCTCACACACGGTTCGGAGGAGCTTCTCGCTGGCCTCTTCGATCGAGTGCGCCTCCTCCAGCGTGCGTGCAATCTCGTACTGGGCGCGGAGCCGGTTCTCGGCCCGCCGGCGTGCCGTGAGGTCGAGCGACATGGAGGCCACACCGACCAGTTGGCCGCGATCGTCGTGTAGGGGCGAATCGACGACGTGGGCGGTGACGATCGCTCCGTCTTTCCGCCGGATCGCGAACTCGCCCTGCCACGTGCGGCCGGCCCGCAGCGCTTCGTAGATCTCGCGGGCGAGCTCTTTGGGCACGGGCTCGGCGGCGAAATCGGCGGAGTCGCGCCCGATCAGCTCGGACGCGGGGCGACCGAAGAAGACCTCGGCGTGCGGGTTGCACGACCGAATCGTCCCGCCGAGGTCGGTGACGATGATGGCCGACTGCATCTCGCGGAGGAGTGGCGAGTCGAGGCGTGCCCACGAGGGAACCTCAGACCCTGCCGTGGCCATCGGGCCGCATACCTCCCCGGTCCCGGGAGAGGGAGCCGCCCCAGACTGTAGCTCGCGCCTGTTCGGCCCCTGCCGGGGTTCCCGGGACTGCCGCCGCGCGGCCTGCGGACGCGTGCTTGTCTGTCCGTGCGATCCCGGGTGATACTCACGGGGCGTCGCCTCCGTGGGCTCCGTCTTGAGGGCACGGGCGACCGCACGGTGCGAGCCCGACAGGGAGCAATGCCAGACCCCGACCTACGGGTCGCCGTCCAGGCTGCCGAAGGCGGCATGCGGATCGAGCTCGTCGGTGAGCTCGATGTGGCGACCGCGCCCGAGCTTCAGCGCCGCGTCGACGAGATCGCGAGCGCCGAGGGCGACGCGTGGATCGATTGCACCGAGCTCACCTTCGCCGACTCGTCCGGGCTCGACACGCTGACGCGCCTCGCCAAGGCGCTGCGGGCGCAGGACCGACGGCTCGTGTTGACGAACCTTCGCCCGATGGTGAAGCGGGCGATGGACGTGCTGCAGATCACCGACCTCTTCGCGCTCGAAGAGGCGCCCTGATCACGACTTTCGTGCGGCGGCCTTCCCGCCTTTGCGGCCAGCCGACTTCTTCTGCTGCGTCGTGCCGCCCTGCGAGGCGGTGCTCCTCGAGCGTGAGCCGGACCCGGACTTCTTCCCACCGCGGCTGGACGCGCCGGGCGAGTTCGCGATGCGAGCGGCTCGGCTCTTGGACATGCCCTTCTTCTTCAGTCCCTCGTACTGCTTCTCGTTCTTCACACTGGGTCTCTTGTTCGGCATCTCGGCCTCCTGTCGCCTTTGGTGTGGGGTCTGTACCCAGGCGAGGGGACACGCATGCCCGGCGAAGCTGCAGACGGATGAGGCCGTAGCTCTACGCGCGCTCCCGGTCGCGGATCACGCTGATGAGGCTGCCGCGCGCCACGATCTCGACTTGGCGGGGCGTGAGGCGGTGGCGCATGACGTACGTCTCGCCCTTGGTCTCGTTCACGACCCGGACGCGTTCGCCGCGGCGGAGTTGCTCGGCCGGCTCGTCGATCGCGAGGGCGTCGCCCTGGTCGATGCGGTCGTAGTCGCCGGGATCAGTGAACGTCAGCGGCAGCACCGCGAAGTTCACGAGGTTCTGCCCGTGGATGCGGGCGATGCTCTTGGCCAGCACGGCGCGGAGCCCGAGGTAGCGCGGAACGATCGCCGCATGCTCTCGGCTCGACCCCTGCCCGTAGTTGTCGCCGCCGACTACGAAGTGGTCACCCGTCTCGCGCGCCCGCTGGGGGTACGTCTCGTCGACGACGTCGAAGGCGAAGTCGGCCATCGCCGGGATGTTGCTGCGGTACGGAAGCACGCGCGCCCCGGCCGGCATGATCTCGTCGGTCGAGATGTCGTCGCCGAGCGTCAGCAGCACCGGGCCCGCGACACGATCGGGCAGCGGCTCGAACTCCGGCAGCGAGACGATGTTCGGCCCCTTCTCGAGCTGCACGTCGCGTCCGTCGACCGGGGGGACGAGCATCTCGGTGTTCACGTAGCTGCGCGTCGGTGGTTCGTAACGCGGGTAGGGGATGCCGAGATCGCGGGGGTCGGTGATCACGCCGGTCAGGGCGGCGGCGGTCGCGGTCTCGGGGCTGCAGAGGTAGACCTCGTCCTCCTTCGTCCCCGAGCGCCCGGGGAAGTTGCGCGGGAACGTGCGCAGGCTCGCCTTGCCCGTCGCGGGAGCCTGCCCCATCCCGATGCACCCGTTGCAGCCGGCTTGGTGGAGCCGGGCGCCCCCCGTCACCAACTCGAGGAGCCAGCCCTCCCTCGTCAGTGCCTCGAGCGTCTGACGCGACGTCGGGTTGATGTCGAAGGAAACGCGTTCGTGCGTCTGCCGGCCGCGCACCATCAGCGCCGGGATCGCGAAGTCGCGCAGGCCCGGATTGGCCGACGACCCGATGACGACCTGATACACGTCGCGCCCCGCAACCTCCCGCACGGGGACGACGTTGCCGGGGCTCGACGGGCAGGCGATGAGCGGCTCGAGGGTGGAGAGATCGATCTCGTCGGTGTGCTCGTAGGTGGCGTCTGGATCGGCGTGCAGCTCCCGCCAATCGTCCTCTCGACCCTCGGAGGCGAGAAAGCGGCGCACCTCGTCGTCGGACGGGAAGACGCTGGTGGTGGCGCCGAGCTCGGCCCCCATGTTCGCGATCACGTGCCGGTCCATCGCCGACAGCTGCTCGAGGGCCGGACCGTGGTACTCGATGATCCTGCCGAAGCCGCCGTCGACGTCGTGTCGCCGCAGCATCTCGAGGATCACGTCCTTCGCGCTCACCCATTCGGACAGCGCGCCGACCAGCCGGACGCCCCAGATCTCCGGCATCGTGAAATGGAACGGCTCGCCCGCGATCGCGAGCGCGACCTCGAGACCGCCGGCACCGATGGCCAGCATGCCCAGCGACCCGGCGGCGCAGGTGTGACTGTCGGAACCGACCATCGTCTTGCCCGGGGCGCCGAAGCGCTGCATGTGCACCGGGTGGCTGACGCCGTTTCCCGGCTTGCTGAACCACAAGCCGAACCGGCGGCACGCGCTCTGGAGGAACACATGGTCGTCGGCGTTGCGGAAGTCGGTCTGGAGGACGTTGTGGTCGATGTACTGGGCCGACACTTCGGTGTGCGCCCGGTCGAGGCCCATGGCCTCGAGCTCGAGCATGACCATGGTGCCGGTGGCGTCCTGCGTGAGGGTCTGATCGACCCGGATACCGACCTCGGCGCCCGGGGTCATCTCGCCGTCGACGACGTGCTCGGCGATGAGCTTCTGCGCCACGTTTCGAGCCATGGTCCTCAGCCTCGCAGACCCACGGCAAGAGGTGAACCCACCTACAGTTTCCTCAGGATGTGACGGAGGGTACAAACGGGTCAGCTATGAACCCGGCCGAGCGTGTCGTGCGGCGCGTCGACGCGTTCCAACAGCATCATCGGGTACCGGGATTCCTGTTCGGTGTCGTCAAGAAGTTCGGCGATGACCGAGCGGGGTCGCTTGCCGCGCTCATCGCCTACTACTCCTTCCTCGCCGTGTTCCCGCTCCTCCTGCTGCTCGTGACGATTCTCGGGTTCGTGGCGCAGAACAATCCTGACTTCCGGGACCGACTCGTCGACTCGACGCTGGCGGATTTCCCGATCATCGGTGATCAAATCGCACGGAACGTCGGCTCGCTCCGCGCGACCGGCCTCGGTCTGGTGATCAGCCTGATCGGACTGGCATGGGGATCTCTGGGATTCACGCAAGCCGGGCAGCATGCGATGGCCGAAGTCTGGAGCGTTCGCGGCGTCGACCGTCCCGGCTTCTTTCCCCGGCTGGCGCGCGGCGCCTCGATCATCGGCGTTCTCGGTCTGGGCGCGATCGTCACGACGATCTTCTCCGGGTTCGGAGTCTTCAACTCGACGGTGCCCGCGCTGCGAGGTCTGAGCATGCTCCTGTCCGTCGTCCTCAACGTGGCGATCTCACTGGTGGGCTTCCGACTGCTCACGCCCAGGGTCGTTCCGTCGCGCGATCTGGTGCCCGGTGCGGTGCTCACCGGCGTGGCGTGGAGCGTGCTCCAGCTGATCGGCGGATACCTCGTCAGCCAGCGACTCGAGCAGACGAGCGAGATCTACGGGCTGTTCGCGATCGTCCTCGGCCTCTTGTTCTGGCTCTCCCTCGGCGCGCAGATCGGCCTGTACGCCGCCGAGCTCAACGTCGTGCTCGCGCGCCACTTGTACCCGCGCAGCATCGTCCAGCCGCCGCTCACCGAGCCAGACCGGGACGCCCTCCGGCAGCTGGCGCAGAAAGAGGAGCGTCGACCGGAAGAACGAGTTCGCGTCGACTTCGTCGACGAGGGTGCCGACGGCCAGGATCGACAGGAACGGACGCGCGCGGAGTCTCCCCCGCGCGCGCCGACCGCCCCTACGCCGGAACCTCGGCAGGACGGGCAATGAGGTAGACGAACACCCCGAGAATCGGGAAGAAGAGGATGAAGATGAACCATCCCGCCTTCGCCCACCCGCTGTGGTCCTTGCGGCGGAAGTTGTCCACGAACGCCCACAGGATCACGAAGAGGACGAGGACGAACAGCGAGAACAGGGCCAGCGTCCAGAAGACGCTGAGAAGCGGATAGTCATACGCGAGCACGGGAAGCTCCTCGAGTCGGTTGTGTGATTGCGTCGAAGCTACGGACCACGGCCGGCGCGGGCATCACCCCAACCGGGTGATCCGAACACGAGTTGTCCGCATTTGCACGACGATCGGGCGTTTGTGCCCGAGCACGCGCGCGTAGATTTCCGGGACCATGGGCGCCGCGCTGGGATGGGGAACGCTCGCCGCTTCGTCACTCGTCCTCGGCGCGCTGCTCGGGATCGCGCGCGAGTGGCCGTCTCGGATCGTCGGGCTCGTCCTCGCGTTCGGCGCCGGCGCGCTGATCTCGGCGGTGAGCTTCGAGCTCGCGGAGGAGGGCGTCCAGATCGGCGGGGCAGCCGCGGTCGCAGTCGGCCTCGCGCTCGGAGCGATCTTCTACTTCGTATGCGACACCGGCCTCGACCGCCTCAGCGCCGGCATGGAGGCGCGCCGGAGCGGCGCCGGAAGCTCCAACGCCGGCCCCGCGCTCGCGCTGGGAGCAGTCCTCGACGGCATCCCCGAGCAGCTCGTGCTGGGGATCGGTCTCGCCACCGGGGGCCAGGTGGGCGTGGGTCTGTTGGTGGCGATCTTCGTGTCGAATCTGCCCGAGGCCATCGGCTCGTCCAGCGAGCTTCGGGCGGCGGGCCGCAGCAATCGAACCGTGATCCTGCTCTGGAGCGCCGTCGCGGCGGCGTGCGCGCTCGCGACCGTGGTCGGATACGGCCTCGCGGACGTCGCGTCGTCGGGTCTGCAAGGTGGCATCAACGGCTTCGCCGCCGGTGCCCTCCTCGTGATGCTCGTCGACACGATGATCCCGGATGCGCGGGCCAAGTCGGGCCTGGTCGGCGGCATCGTGACCGCGTTCGGCTTCGCGGTCGCGGCCGGGCTCTCGGGGCTGTCCGCGTAGTCCCGGACGCCGCCCGGGGGTCGGTAGGGTCGACCTTCATGGTGTGGTCGCCGGATCGGGACGCACTGCGTGGTCGTGTCGCCGTCGTCGCGGGCGCGACCCGTGGCGCCGGGCGCGGCATCGCGGCAGCCTTGGGTGAGGCGGGCGCGACGGTCGTGTGCACCGGTCGCAGCTCGAGAACGGGATCCACGCGGTCCGACTACGACCGGGCCGAGACGATCGAAGAGACGGCGGAGCTCGTCACCGATCTCGGCGGCACCGGAATCGCGGCCGTTGTCGATCATCTCGATCCCGACCTGGTGAAGAGCCTGGCCGACGACATCCGGCGAGAGCACGGCCACATCGACGTGCTCGTCAACGACATCTGGGGCGCCGAGATGCTCAAAGGCGGGCCGACCGACTGGAACAAGCCGATCTGGGAGCTCGATCTCGCCGACGGTCTCCGCATCCTCCGGCTCGCCATCGACACCCACCTCATCACTTCCCATCACCTTCTCCCCCTGCTCATCGACAATCCGGGTGGTGTGCTCGTCGAGGTGACGGACGGCACCGCCGACCACAACGCGTCGCGGTACCGGATCTCGGTGTTCTACGACCTGGCCAAGGTGGCGGTGAGCCGGCTGGCGTTCTCCCAGGGGCACGAGCTCGAACCGTTCGGCGCGACCGCGGTCGCCATCACGCCGGGATGGATTCGCTCCGAGATGATGCTCGACGCCTTCGACGTCTCCGAGGAGAACTGGCGAGAGTCCGACGTCGCCCCGCCCGACTTCGCGCTCTCGGAATCGCCTCGATACGTCGGTCGCGCCGTTGTCGCGTTGGCGTCGGATCCCGATCGGGCGAGATGGAACCAGCAATCGGTCAACTCCGGTCAGCTCGCGATCGAATACGGGTTCACGGATGTCGACGGATCGCAGCCCGACATATGGCGGTTCATCGAGGAGGTCCGCGAGCCCGGGCTCGACGCCTCCCTCGACGACTACCGGTGATCCCTCCCTCGCGTCAGCCGAGCGCCGGACGCCTGTGGCGCCTCGCCGAGGAGCTCGAGGAGGTCGGCCTCCCCAAGGACGGCAGCGAGCCATTCCGCGAGATGTTGCTGGAGGAGATCGATCAGGTGCTCCGGCCGGCCGTCCACGAGCGGCGCATCGCCAGCAGCGGCACGATCCTCGAGCCCGCAGCCGATCCGGACCGCTGGGCGATCGGAACGCAACTCGACATCGTGCGCACGCCGGTCGTGCATCAGCCGCTCGGCGCGGCGCGCCGCTTCGCCGATGGACTTTCGAGCTGGCTCGTGCGCCGCGCGGACGGCAACGACGAATGGGTGGTGTTCGACCGGCCGGCCGGCTCCGAACGGGATCTCGTGGTGCTGTCCGGCGCGTTGGATGCCACCATCGTCCAGCGTCATCCCTCGGGCGCGGTTCGAGTCGTCGGAAGTTTCGGCGTCCTCCGTTGGGTCGAGCTTGCGTGGCATTACGAGCCACCCGTCTCGACCTGGATCGACAGCGTCACCGCTCCCCCGTTCATCGGCGAACGCGACGTGCTCGAGGCGATGCTGGAGTTCGCCGTTCACGACCTCGGGTCGTGGGGCATCGGCTCGCTCCTCGTCTATCGGCCCGGCCCGGAGCCCGGTCCCGCCGTCGAGGAGCGGCTCCCGACGCCGCCGCCACTGCGGATCCGCACCGCCTCACACCTTGCTCCGCTGCGGCACGCCCTCGCCCAGGTTGACGGCGCGGCGGTGTTCGACGCCCACGGTGTGCTCCGACAGCTCGGCGTGCGGCTGGTGCCGAGCGCGACCGCGGAGCAGGACGTCGACGCGTTCGGTGGTACGCGCCACACTTCCGGGCGCCGCTACAGCTTCGACGACCCGTCCGCCACAGTCGTCGCGGTGAGCGCGGACGGCCCGGTGTCGGTGTTGCGCAACGGGGCCGTCCTCGGCCGGTCACCGGACGGACCGGTCCCGCCGTGAGCGAATCCGAGGGAACGCCGATCGTCCGCGACGACCGTCCACAACAACGCTTCGTGCTCGAGAAGGACGGCGCGGAGGGTGAGCTGGCGTACGAGATCGAGGGCGACCGCCTCTTCCTGTTGCACACCGAGGTTGCGGACGCGCTCCGCGGTCAGGGCGTAGCCGGCCAACTGGTCACCGCCGCCGTCTCGCGGGCGATCGACGACGGCCTCACCGTTGTGCCGTGGTGCCCGTACGCCCGGCGGTGGCTGCATGACCACCCCGACGTCGCCGGCACCGTCGCAGTCGACTGGTCGACGCCGCCGCCGAGAGCAGACTGACCGGTAACCCTTGGTCACCGCGTGGCGCTGTGGAACACGTCGGCGATGCCGCGCAGGTAGTCGACCGCCGCGGCGTACACGCTCGGCACGGGTACGTACGCACGAAAATCCGTGACGCCCGCTTCGACGAGCGGGTGCACGCGCTCCATGGTGGCGTCGAAGTCGATGCTGCGGTCTTCCCGCCGCACAGTCGGAAGGGTGCCGGCCACCTGGATGGCATCGGCGTCACCGTCGGCTGCTGCCACGGCGTCGCGCATGCGCGGGATGCTCGTGGGAAGATCCGCTGCGTCTTCACCCCACGGGATCCAGCCAGAGCCAAAGCGCGCGAGTCGCCGCGCCACTCGCTCGTTGACACGGCCGCTGACCCAGAGCGGCACTCCGCCCCGCTGGACCGGCTTCGGCATCATGTGGATCGCCTCGAACGCGAGGCCGTCGAGATCGATCTTGGCGCGCGGCTCCCGCCAGAGCGTCTGACACACGTCGAGGGTGAGGTCGAGTTGGCGTCCTCGACTTCCGAAGTCGAGGCCGGCGGCCTCGTACTCCTCCCGCTGCCAGCCAATGCCGACACCGAGATCGAGCCGGCCGCCCGACAGCACGTCCAGCGTCGCGGCGGCCTTCGCGAGGACGACCGGGCGGCGCAGCGCCGCGATCAGAATGTTCGTACCGAGCCGGACGCGCGAGGTCGTACCGCACAACACCGAGAGCGTCGTCAGTGGCTCGAGCCAGTGACCGTCGGCGCCGGTCGGCTGCTTGCCACCCTCCACGCCGCCGCTCTCGGGCCGGCCGTACGCCTCCAAGTTCTCGCCGAACACGACGTGATCGGACACCAGTACGCGGTCGACGCCCGCGGCGTCCGCCGCGCGTGCGGTGTCGAGGACCGGCTGCCACGTCCCGGGATCCTCGGCCGCGTACGTCCGAAGCGTGATCGACAGCTGCGGAGTTGTCATGCTCAGGACGCTACGTGAAGTCTCTAACATCTGCGTCACTGCATCGGAGGATCGACGACGTGCGAACCGTGGTCGTGGGAGCATCGAGCGGGCTCGGGCGCTGCATCGCGATCGGGCTCGCCCAACGAGGTGCACGCGTCGCGATGTTGGCCCGGCGCAAGGCGCGCCTCGAGGCCGCGGCGAGCGAAGCAGGTCCCGAGAGTCTCGCGATCGAGTGCGACGTCACCAACGGGTCCTCGTGCCGAGCAGCCATCGAGGAGGCGGCACGCGGCCTCGGCGGAATCGACGCCCTCGTGTACACGCCGGCGGTCGGACCGCTGTCCCGGCTCGTCGACACGGACGCCGACACCTGGCGCCGGGTGTTCGACACGAACGTCACCGGCGCGGCATGCATCACGGCTGCCTCGATCCCCCACCTCGCTACGAGCTCCGGCACCGCAGCGTTCCTGTCGTCCGTCAGCGCGTCGCTCACGCCGCCCTGGCCGGGTCTGGGCGCGTACATCGTGAGCAAGGCCGCTCTCGACAAGCTCGTGGAAGTATGGCGGTCGGAGCATCCCGACATCGGGTTCACGCGGCTCGTCGTCGGCGACTGCGTCGGCGGCGAAGGCGACTCGCGGACCGAGTTCGCCGACGACTGGGAACCTGAGCTCGCCGCCGAGCTCGTGCCTGTTTGGCTCGAACGCGGCTATCTGAGCGGCACGCTGATTGCCGTCGACGAGCTGGTGTCGGTGATCGACGCGGTGCTGCGAGGTGGCGCCAGCCTGTCTGTGCCGTCGGTGACCGTCGCCCCGCGTCCTGACGCCAAGGAGAACACGTGACCTTCACGACGAATCCGGCCGAGTTCGATCCGTTCTCGGACGAGTTCTTCAACGACCCCTACGAGCTTTACGGACGTCTCCGCGACGAGGCCCCCGTCTACTACAGCCAGCGTTACGGGTTCTATGCGCTGTCGCGCTTCTCCGACGTGTTGGCCGCGCACCGGGACTGGGAGGCCTTCTCGAGCGCGCACGGCATCGAGCTCTTCACCCTCTCGAAGGACCAGGAGGAGATCCGGAGCTACCTGAGCATCATCATGATGGATCCTCCGGAACACGACCGATTTCGCGCGCTCGTGAGCCGCGTGTTCACGCCCCGCGCCGTCACGGCCCTGGAGCCGATGATCCGCGACGCCATCCGCAGCTTTCTCGACCCGTTGGACGACGCCCGCGAGTTCGACGCTGTCGCCGACTTCGCCGGCCCCTTCCCTGTCGAGGTGATCTCGCGCATGCTCGGCGTGCCGGACGGAGAGCGCCAGCAGATCCGTCACTGGCTCGACAGCAGCCTCCACCGAGAACCGGGTCAGCGAGAGCCCAGCCCCGAGAACGAGCAGTCGATGCTCGAGATGGGGATGTACTTCCACGAGCTGACGGTGGCGACTCGGAAGAACCCTCGCGACGACATGCTCTCGCGCCTCACGCAGGTCACGGTCGACCGCGGCGATGGCGTCGAGACCCGACTCGACGACGCCGAGATCGCCGGCTTCGCCTCGCTCCTCGGCGGGGCGGGTGCCGAGACGGTCACGAAGCTCGTCGGCAACGCGGTGATGCTCTTCTGGCAGCACCCCAACCAGTGGCAGCAGATCCTCGACGACCACGAGAAGATCCCGCGGGCCGTCGAGGAGATCCTCCGCTACTGGCCGCCGTCCCAGTACCAGGGCCGGTACTGCGAGGAGGAGCGAGAGTTCGAGGGCGGGACGATCCCGGCCGGCTTCCCCGTGCTCCTGATCACCGGGGCTGCGACGCGTGACCCACGAGCGTTCGAGCGCGCCGACGAATTCGACATCGAACGCCAATCGGGGATCACCATCGGGTTCGGCCATGGTGTGCACAGCTGCCTCGGCGCAGCGCTCGCGCGCATGGAGAGCCGGATCGCGATCGAGGAGCTCGCGACACGGTGGCGGCGGCTGGAGGTCGACGAAGCGGGGCTGCGTAGGGTGCAGATGGCCAACGTCGCCGGCTACTCGAACGTGCCCGTCCGCGCGGTTCGCTGAACGTCAGCGGTGGGAGGGCGCGACGCTCACGATCGGTAGTCGGTGGACTCGGCGAGCTCGGCCGCACCCTTCATGAGGTCGAGCACGATCGGACCGAACGCGTTGAGCTTCTCGTCGTCGCCGGCGCGCTGGAACCCCTGCTCGAGAACGACGGCGAGCTTCCACTTGGCGAGAACCACGTAGTAGTCGATGTCGTCGACCTGTCGTCCCGACACCTCTGCATAGTGCGTGAGGACCTGTTCACGGGACGGCATACCCGTGTGGTCGACGTAACTCAGCTCGCGCGCTTCGGGAGTGTCCATGTTGTCGGGCCAGCCCTGGACCACCCAGCCGAGGTCGAGCTTCGGATCGCCGACCGTGCCCATCTCCCAGTCGACGATCGCGGCAAGCCGCGCCGGTGCGCCGTGGCGGTACATGACATTGGCGAACTGGTAGTCACCATGCATGATCCCGGGGACGTAATCGATTGGCTGGTGCTCGCGCAGCCACGCCGCCGCGACGTCGAAACCCGGCAGCTCGCGGCCCTTGATCCGCTCGAGGAACGCGGTCCAGCGGTCGACTTGGCGTTCGTGGAAGCCGTCGGGGCGACCGAGGCCGTCGAGGCCCTTGGCGCGCCAGTCCACCTTGGATAGCAGGGCGATGCCCTCCACCAGCTGGAAGGCGAGTCCGGCGCGAGCGTCGAGGTCGGTGTCGAACGGAGCGGGCCAGCCGCTTCTCTGGTCCATCGGCGACCAGCCGTCGACGAGACCCATCAGATAGAAGGTCCGGCCGAGCACCGACGCGTCGTCGCACA
>DASYQJ010000116.1:0-15820 GCA_036005605.1 Acidimicrobiia bacterium | reverse complement strand
CGATCCCACCACGAGCACACGGGCCAGAGCCCAAGGAACCAGTGCGGCGCGCAGGTCGCGTCGCACGAACTCCCGAACGGCGTCGATCACCGGCCCGGGTACTCGAACAGTCCCATGAACTCCGGGAACTTGTCGTTCGCTTCGACCAGCTGGCGTACCCCGGGCCGGGCTGCGCTCAACGACTGCAGAATCGCCTCGCACCGTCCTTCGTTGCCGCCTCGGTATTGCACGGCGACCACGTACCAGATCGTGTTGTCGGGCCCGGCCCGGTCCAGGACGCGCTGAGCGAAGGCGTTGGTATTGACGCGGTGGCGACGCTGCTCGTAGTCCACCCAGTCGACGAGCTGCGGCTTGTCCCCCGCCGGGAACGTGAGCTGCACCAGCCCGCGCTGACCTTCGAGCAGACGGCTCACGCTGGGCCCGACCTGGTCGGGGCAGTACAGGACGACGTCCCCCGGTTTGGCACCGGCTCGGATCGGGTCAGCGACCTGCCCCGCCTGGGTGCGGTTGTCGAGCACGACGCGCAGGACGCTTCCGAGGCCGATGATCACCACGATGGCAAGGAGGACGGTCCGAATCCGCTTCTCGGCGAACACCCTGATCCCGTACGCGACGACCAGGACGAACAGCGGATAGAGGATCGACGCGTACCGGCCGGCAAACGTGCCGCGCGTGACGAACGCGAACGCGCCACCGAGCAGGAGCGTGCCTATCCAGATCGCTGCTTCCGCTCGGACGCCAGGGCGCGTGCGTGCGTCGAGCTCGATGCGGTACCGGTCGATCGAACGGCCGAACACGGCGACGATCACCAACATGATCAGTACGACCAAGTGGGCATACGCCTCCGAATGCTCGCCGCCGGCGAAGTCGCGCAACGCGAACGCAAACGACGCCGTGATGAAGATCGGGTCCCCCCACGGGGTTCCTGTGTGCGCCGACTGGTAAAGGAACGTCGGGATCCAAGGCAGGAACGTGATGAACCCGGCGACGAGCGCAACGAGGACTGCGCGTGCGGCATGTCGCTGTGCCGCGTCTGCGCCCCGCCACGCCTGCCAGATCAACAGCGCGCCCACGATCGCGATCAGGTAGAAGGACCAGTAGTGCGTGTACAGAAGCAGGCCGGTGATGAGCGCGACGACGGCCTGCCGACCGAGCGACGGGCGTTCGAGGAGTCGCCGGACGGCCAGGTACCCGACCGTCACCAGCAGCATCACGAGCGAGTACATGCGCGTCTCGGAGCCGAACCCGATCCCGAACGGCGAGGACGCCAGGATCAGCACCGCGATCCAGGCGCCCGCCCGGCCGGCGACGCGGCGGCCGGCGAACCACATGGGCACCAGCGTCACCACCGACAGGACACCCGACAGTGAACGCACGGCGAAGTCGGAGGTGCCGAACACATCCGTCCACGCGTGCAGCATGAAGTAGTAGAGAGGAGGAGCGCCGTCGTGTCGGAGCCACTCCGGGATGTCCCCGTAGGGCAGGCGGGAGATGTTGACCGACAGTGCCTCGTCGAGCCACAGGTCGCTTCGGGTGACGAATCGCAGCACGATGCCCGCCGCGATCACGAGCACCGCCGCGGCCACGAGCCACCTGCTGGGCGAGCTTTCGTCCGCGGGGGCGGCGCCGTCGGGCGGGGTGGTGGCGCGCGCGGGTGCCTCGGAGGCCACCTTCATCGCTGGAACGGTAACAGCCGCGACCGGATCAGGCGGGTTCGTCCGATTTCTTGAAGTCCCACCACTGGATCTCGACCATCATCGGCAGCAGGTACCGCACGTAGAAGCTCGTGATCGCGAGCATGCCGTGGTCGGTGACCTCCCGGTCGACGATGTCGACGCGGTCGTCCCGCGTTCGGAACGTCTTGGCCCGGGCGAGCATGTCGTCGAGCTCCTGCTCCGTCTCGACCGACATGCCGAAATGGTCGAGCCGCGGGCACGACATGGGCGGGTCGTCGGCGATCAGGAACACGAACTGCTCGTACGTGTACGCCGACAGGACGAGCTTCTTGCCGTCGACGGTCTCGGTCGGCAGCTCCTTCCACCCGAAGACCTCGTCGTAGAAGCGCACGAGATCGCGGCGGCCGTCCTCGCCCAGCAGCTCGCTCGGGACGCTCATGGCCACGTGGTTGAACCGCGGCGTCCGGGTCGGGGTCGTCATCGTGCGTCTCCGTTTCCGCGGGTCGTCTCCGTGCCGGGGGCGATGAGCACCTTGGCGGGGAGGTCGCCGGCAACCAGCCGCTCGACGGCGTCGTACAGGCCCTCGAGCGGGACGTCGTCGGACTCGATGAGGACGTCGGTCGGGAAGTCGGGCGAGGCGAGCAGCTCGAGCGCGCGCGGGAACCCGTCGGGGTCGTAGACGAAGGCGCCCGTGATCACGAGCTCGTTCAGCAGGATGCGGTTGTTGTCGAACCGCGGCCAGGTCATGCCGGCGCCCACGAGCACGAGGGAACCGCCCCGCTTCAGCTGAGCCAGCGCCGTCTCCATGGCGACGCCGTGGCCGGAGCATTCGAGCGCGACGTCGAAGGGATCGTCCACCAGGTCGAAGGGCATTGCGGGCTTGGGCAGATCGTCGGGCGTGACGACGGTAGCGCCGAGCCGCTCGGCCAGCGCCCGCCGGGTGGGGTGCGGTTCGCTCGCCACGATGTCGGAGACGCCGCGCGCTCTGGCGGCAGCGATGCTCAGCGCGCCGATCGGCCCGCACCCCGTCACGAGGACCCGCTGGCCCGCTTCGACGCCACCGCGCGTCAAACCGTGCAGCGCGACGGCGAGTGGTTCGGCCAGCGCCGCGGCGCGCATCGACACGCCGGGAGGGACGCGCAGGAGCTCAGTGTCGCGGACGCGCACGAAGTCCGCGAACGCGCCTTGGAACTCGCCCACGCCCGGGCTGGCGCGACCGGTGCAGAGTTGCGGTCGCCCGGCGAGGCAGTACTCGCACTCGCCACACCTCTGTGCAGGTCCGCCGACGACCTCGTCGCCCGGTGACCACCCGGTGACGTCATCCCCTACCGCCACCACGCGCCCCGAGTACTCGTGCCCGCCGATGGAGTTCGGCGCGCCCCACCCGTCCACGAACATGTGCAGGTCGCTGCCGCAGACCCCGCAGTGACTGACCTCGAGGAGCACGTCGTGCGGGCCGAGCTCCGGGACGGGACGGTCCTCCACCGCGACGTCGCGCGGCCCGCGGTAGACCGCGGCGCGCATCGTTGCCGGAAGGGCTCCGGCCGTCTTCCCTGACACGAGTGTCAGAGCGTAATAGGGTCGGCTGTCGCGGGCGACGGCGGCTTTGCCGACCGTCGCCGCAGGAGCCGGAGCCCGCGACGGCGACCGGCAAAAGCGGGGGAATTGTGCGGAAGCTGCTCGTGGTGCTCGGCGTCTGCGTGCTCGTCGCGGCCGCGGCGCCCGTCGTCCCGGCCGGTGCCGCCGGCGCGCGCCGAATCGCGCCGAAAGACGACCTGCGGATCGTGACGATGAACATCCTGCACGGGATCACCTGCCCGAACGCCCCCGACGACTGCCAGGGCGACGACCGGATGGCGCTGCTCGGCCGGCAGCTCCAAGCCGCCAAGTGCCCGCCGGTCGTGGCACTGGAGGAGATCGCGCCGCGGACGTACGACCGTGTCGTAGCGGCTCCGTGGGTGAAGCAGTGCAAGTACAAGATCGTCTGGCACGACATGCCGCTCACCGACCGCGAGCTGGTCTTGACGACCTTGCCCGTCACGAGCCAGAAGCTCACCGTCCTCGCCGGCAACTTCCGCAGCGCGTACCGCGTCGAGATGCGCTCCAAGCTCGGCCCGGTCGTCCTGGTCGCCAGCCACCAGGACGGTGATCCCGAACCGGGCGACCCCAAGCCGTGCAACCCGGCCGAGTGCCCACCGGAGTGCCCCGCCGACATCACGATCTCCGATTGCCAGACGAACCAGGCGAAGGCGATCGCGTCGGAGGGCGGCGGGAGCAAGGCGATCCGCGTCCTCACCGGCGACTTCAACGTGACCGCGGCATCGGCGCGTTATCAGTCGATCGTCGCCGACGGCTGGGTCGACTCGCACCTCGCCGCCGGCAATGCCGAGTGCGATCCCGCCACCGGCGCGCAATGCACGAGCGGTCGCCAGGACATGAACACCGACGACCTCAAGAACCCGGCCAGCAAGGAGACCGAGCGCATCGACTTCCTGTTCGTCAAGGCACCGCGCAACTGCAAGGTTCGGTTCGACTCGCCCAAGGACCGCGACAAGGACGGCCTCGGGACCGGGCTCTTCGCCGACCAGCCGGCGACCAACGGACCGGGCGGGCTGGCCTACTTGTCCGACCACACCGGAGTCGGGGCAGACTTGTCCTGTCGAAAGGGCTGACACCATGAGCGCAGACCTGATCATCCGCGGCGGAACCGTCATCGACGGCTCCGGTGCGCCGGGCCGGCGGGCGGACGTCGCCGTGACCGGCGACCGGATCACCGAGATCGGCGACGACCTCGACGGCAAGCGCACGCTCGACGCCGCTGGCCACGTCGTGGCCCCCGGGTTCATCGACATCCACACCCATTACGACGCGCAGGTGTTCTGGGACCCGGCGCTCACGCCGTCGTCGTGGCACGGCGTGACCAGCGTCGTCGCCGGCAACTGCGGCTTCTCCCTCGCGCCGTGCCGGCCCGATCATCGTCAGCTGATGGTCCACACGCTCGAGCACGTCGAGGACATGAGCCCCGCCACGCTGGAGGCTGGTGTGCCGTGGGACTTCGAGACGTTTCCCGAGTACCTCGACTCCGTCGAGCGCCGCGGCACCGTCATCAACTACTCCGCGTACCTCGGCCACACCGCCCTGCGGCTGTGGGTGATGGGAGACGCCGGGTACGAGCGTGAAGCCACCGACGACGAGCTGCTCGAGATGCAGGCCGTCCTGCGCGAAGCGGTCGAGGCAGGGGCGGCCGGGTTCGCATCCAGCTCGTCGGCCACGCACTCCGGTGACGGCGGGCGGCCGGTGCCGTCCCGGCTCGCCGACGTACACGAGCTCGAGGTCATCATGACCGCCCTGGATCAAGCCGGGCGAGGCGTGGTCGAGCTCCTCCCGGGCGAGAAGATCAAGCACAAGGACGTCTACACGCTCCAGCGCGCGATCGGCCGGCCGTTCACGTGGACAGCCCTGCTCACGATCAAGGGGTACCCGTGGCACGAGGGGATGGCCGAGCTGAACCAGAAGGAGCGCTCGACGGGTGCGGACGTGTGGCCGCAGGTCTCGGTCCGTCCGCTCGTGTTCTCGATGAACATGGCCGAGCCGTTCACGTTCAACATGAACCCGATCTTCGCCGCCCTGATGGACAAGACGGTCGAGGAGAAGCTGGCGGCGTTCCGGGATCCCGAATGGCGCAAGAAGGCGCAGGAGCAGCTGGACGAGCCCCGGTTCTTCAAGCCGAATTGGGAGAAGCTCTCGGTCAGCGAGACCACGAAGTACCCGGAGCTGATCGGGAAGCCGGTGGCGGCGATCGCCAGCGAGCGCGGGGTGCCGCCGCTCGACGCGATCCTCGATCTTGCAGTCTCGGAGAACCTCGAGACGCGCTTCCGCAGCATCCTCGCCAACGACGACGAGGACGCGATCGGATGGCTGCTCCAGCAGGACGGCATGCTCATCGGGCTGTCGGACGCCGGCGCGCACGTCAGCCAGCTGTGCGACGCCTGCATGGCGACCGACCTGCTCGGCCAGTGGGTGCGCGACCGCGGCGTGCTGCCCTTGGAGGCCGGCGTGCGCAAGCTCACGGGCGAGCCCGCCGACGTGTACGACCTGCGCGATCGCGGCTACGTGCGCGAAGGCATGACCGCCGACCTGGCGGTCTTCGATCCGGACACGGTCAGCCCCGGTCCGCTCCGGCGCGTGCGGGACTTCCCCGCCGACGGCGAGCGGCTCGTGGCCGACGCGCCCGAAGGCATGGCGCACGTGGTCGTGAACGGGACGCCGATCCGCGTCGACGGCGAGCCCGTCCCGGACGCCGTCGCGTCGAAGCCGGGTCGCCTCCTGCGGGGTTGACGGCCCGCCGCGCACCGGGCCCATGACAGAGACCACGGCCGACTCGGCCGCCGATACGAGCGCGCGCCGGCGATTCCGGCGCGCCGCGCTCATCGGAGGACTGCTCGCGGGGTTGGTCTTCTTCTGGATGGTCAATGCCGGCCAGCTCAACCCGTTCCAGGCCGAGCGCTTCGGGAACTTCTACGACATCCAGGCACACAGCCTCCTCGACCTGCACTGGGACGTGCCGGCCAAGCAGGTGGCGTTCGAAGGCTTCCTCATCGACGGCAAGACGTACCTGTACTACGGACCGGTTCCGGCGCTGCTGCGCCTCCCGGTGGTTGCGATCACCGACGGTCTCGACGGTCGTCTCACTCAGGTGTCGATGCTGGCGGCGTTCGCGGTCGCGATGGTCTTCGTCACCCGGTTGAGCTGGCGCGTCCGTGGCCTCGTCCGTGGGGCCGTGTCCGTGTCGCGGCTCGAACTGTGGGCCGTCGGCGGATATGTCTTCCTCATCGCGACGGGCTCCGTGATGCTGTTCCTCGGCAGCCGCGCGTTCGTGTACCACGAGACCGAGTTGTGGGGAGCGGCCTTCGCGCTCGCCGCATACGACGCGATCCTCGGAGTCCTTCTCGAGCCGTCGCGCCGGTGGATCGTCCTCGCCGGCCTCTGGGGCAGCGCCGCCTTCCTGACGCGCGCGACCGTCGGAGCCGGCCCGCTCGTCGCGCTCGGGATCGTGCTCGCCGCAATCGTGCTTCGGCGGTTCTCCAGCCGGCGCCTGGGCGCGCCGGCGCGCTGGTTGACGGTGCCGGACCGGCTCGGGTCGTCCTCGACGATCTGGTGGTTGGCCGCCGCGATCGCGGTGCCCGTCGCCCTGTACGTCTACGTGAACTACTCGCGCTTTGGCTCGTTCTTCGGGGTGCCCCTGGGCGAGCAGGTGTACTCGCAGTTCAATCCGGCCCGCCGACGTGCCCTCGCCGACAACGGTGGAAACCTGTTCGGCCTGAAGTTCCTGCCGACGCAGATTCTCCAGCTCGCCCGGCCCGACGGGTGGCGCTTCGACTCGTTGTTCCCGTGGATCACGTTCCCGGGCCCGGCCACCGTCCTCGGCGGGGTCACGTTCGACACCCGCGACTGGGCGTCGAGCATCCCCGCCACGATGCCGGCGCTCACGCTGCTCGGCGGCACCGGCGTCGTCGTGCTCGTACGCCGCGCCGGCGCCGCCGCCGTCCGGGCGCCGCTGATCGGCGCGGTGTGCGGTGGGCTCGGCACCTTCACGATCGCGTTCGTGGCCAACCGGTACATGTCCGACCTGCTCCCGGCGATCGTGCTGGCCAGCCTGGTCGGGCTCCACGCTCTGCTCGCGGCTATGAGGCGCGTGCCGAGAGCGACATGGACGCGCATCGTCGCCGTCGTCGTGCTCGTCCTCGCCGTGACTTCGCTCTGGGTCAACTTCGCTTTGGCGTTCTCATACCAGCGCGCGCTCTACCCCCAAGCCGCCGGCGAACGCGCCGGGTTCATCGGGTTCCAGCAGGATGTCGACGAGCTCATCCCGGGCGGGCCGCGTGGCAACGTCCAGTTCGGGCCGGAGCTCCCGGCGCGCGGCTCGCGAGGAGAGATGTTCGTCGTCGGCGACTGCGGCGGGCTGTACTGGTCGGACTCACGCGAGTGGTACGCGGTCGAGCGGGGGAACGGCGCCGGGCACTTCCGCCTGCGGGTCCGGTTCCCCGACGTCGCGGCCGGCGAGGAGGCGCTCCTCGGCATCGGCGCCGGCTCCGACCAGAACGTGCTCCAGGTGCGGTATCTCCCCGATCACCGGGCGCGCTTCGTGCTCCTCAGCCGGGTCGCGCCGAAGCCGCTGGTGAGCGCGCCGCAGCGCATAGAGCCCGGCCACGCGCACTCACTGGACGTCATCATCGACAGCCGGACAGGCCTGGTGCGCGTGACGCTCGACGGTCACGTCGTGCTCGACGAGATCGTGTTCCTCGTGACCGGGGATCAGCCGACGATCGGGAGCGCGGCCGACCAGGCGCCGTTCTCGGGATCCATCCGCGAGCTTCCCGTGCGCACGCCCCTGTGCGACCGGATTCGCGACCGCTACGGAGACGGCTCGAGCTCGAAGAGGAACTGGTAGGCGAACAGTGTCGGCCGAAGCGCGGCTCCGATGCGGTCGACGCGCTTGATGGCGCGACGCATCGTGTCGCCGGCGCCGGCGACATCGTCCCGACCACCCCGGTCGACGATCTCGAGCGGCAGCGTGAGGAACTCGCGCCGCCGCACCGAGTAGCCGGCGCGTTCGACCATGCTCTCGAAGCTCTTGCGGGTGAAGAACCGAACGTGGCCGCGGTCGAGGATGCCGCGCCGGTCGTAGTCGAAGCGCCCGAGCACGACGCGCAGGCGCGGGTACCAGTGCCCGAAGTTCGGCACGCACGCGACGATGGACCCGCCCGGAGCCAGCCGGGCGGCGAGCGCTTCGAGGAGCGCCTCGGGCTCACGGACGTGCTCGAGCACGTCGGCGGCGATGATCACGTCGTATCCCGTGCCGACCTCGTCGGGGACACCGTCCTCGAGGTCGGCGCGCACGAACGTGTCGACCCGGTCGCGCACGCCCGGATGCTCTTCGACGTCGATGCCCGTGACCTTGTGGCCGTGGACGCGCAGTTCGGCGGCGAGCGCTCCGTCCGAGCAACCGAGGTCCAGCACCCGCGACGGCCGGCGATCCGCGAGCCAGGCGAGGATCCGCCCGTGCGACGTGTCGGGATCGATCTTGCGCTCGTACGCACGACTCGCGAACGCCATCTCCCCCGAGCCGAAGCCCATCTTGTGGGCGCGGTACCGCAGCACCTGGCGCGACACGTCCTTGGCGTACTTGACGCCGTCTACGTAGCAGATCTCGTCGCCGTAGTACGTCGGGATCGGGATCTCGTGCAGCCGCTTCCCGGCCTCGAGCATCTGCAGGATGATCTGCGTGTCGAAGTCGAAGCCATCCGAGTTCTGTTCGAACGGAATCGAGCGGAGGGCGTCGACGCTGTACGCCCGGTAGCCGCTGTGCCACTCGCTGAGGTCGGTGCCGACGATCGAGTTCTCGAAACGCGTCAGGATCCGGTTCCCGACGTACTTGTAGAGCGGCATCCCACCGCGACGCGCCGCTCCCGGCTCCATCATCCGCGACCCGAAGACGGCGTCGCACTTGTCGAGCTCCAACGGCTCCACGATGTCGGGCAGGATCTCGGGCGCGTACTGGCCGTCGCCGTGGAGCAGGACCACGATGTCGAGCTCGTTCTCGATCGCCCAGCGGTACCCGGCTTTCTGGTTGCCGCCGTACCCGAGGTTGCGCGGGTGGCGGACCACGGTGAGCGGAAGATCGCCCGACTGCTGCTGATACCCGAGGCCGACGAGGTAGGTGGAGTCCTGACTGTGGTCGTCGCCTACCAGCACCTCGTCGATCCGCGGGGCGAAGTCGCGCGGGATGCGGTCCAGCACATGTGCGAGCGTCGAGGCCGCGTTGTACGCGACGACCAGGATCCCGATCCGCTTCATTGGGTGAAGGCTACTGAACCGTCACGAGCCGGACGGAGGACGCGCCTTCCCGAGCCGTTCGTACGCGTCGTCGGGGATCGCCGACGTGTCCTTGTAGATGTGGTGGACGCACGCCTCGCCCTTGCGCTCGGGCGGGTGCTCGATGCTCGTCGGTGCGCCACCCCATTCGACCGGCTGCATCTCGTTGTTCACCGAGCAGTGGGCGCAGTACACGGGGAGCTCGTCGCGCATGAACGTGCGGCCGCTCTTCTCCCGCAGCGTGAGGTACGCGGGGTCGCCCTCGTAGCGGCCCTCGTCGATCAGGCGACCGCCGGTCCCGCACCGGAACGACAGCACGATCTTCTCGTCGTCCTCGTCGACGTCGACGCTGCCCATGTTGCTCACCATCGCCCGGGCGATGACCTTGGCGCGGACCGACGCCGGCAGCGAGCCCCAGTTCGTGCCGGTGTCGCGCCGGGGGCGCACGAACTCGTCACCGGTCTTGCGCAACGCCTGCTCGACCGCTTCCTCCCCCAATTCCTCGCCGATGAACGTGAGGAGCGACGTGATCCAGTTGATCGAGTAGTCCTTGAGCGACCGCCATTGGTCGACGGCCTTGTCGAGCAGCGCGGCGCCGTCGTCGGCCCGCCCGGCTTGGAACGCGGCACGGGCCTGCTCCCACAGGGGTGTCCGCATCTGGTCGATGTCGGCGTCGGACAGCATCGGGTCCGCCATGGCCGGCTCCCTCGTCGCTCGCTGGTGTGGCCTCGACTATCTCGGTAGCCCGAGCACGCGCTCGGCGATGATGTTGCGCTGGATCTCGCTCGTGCCGCCCGGGATCGTCCCCGCGAACGACCGGAGCCACTGCGTCGCCCACGATCCGTCCCGCCACATCGACGGGCCGAGGATGCGCGTGTCGAGGGCGTCAGGCCCCTGCGCTTCCATGCCGGCGGCCAGGCAGTTCTGGAGCGTCTCGCTGCCGTACAGCTTCAGCAGCGAGTGCTCCGGCGACGACCGGCCCTGCATGAACTTCGCGAAGCCCCGGTACCCGAGCAGCATCAGGGCCTGCGAGTCGATGTAGAAGCCCGCGACCTGGTCCCGGAAGCGCGGGTCATCGCGCAGCGCGCCGCCGTCCGGTGCGGGACGGTCGCCCAGGTCGATCATCGTCCGGACGCCGCGGTCGACCGCGTGCGCGTAATCAATCCAGAGCATGGCGCGTTCGTGCGCGAGCGATCCCTGCGTGATGGGCCATCCCTGGTGCAGCTCACCGACGAGCGCATCAGCGGGTACGACGACGTCGGTGAAGAACACCTCGTTGAAGTCGTAGTAGTCGGGCTCGGAGAGCTCCGGGAACGGCCGGCATTCGATGCCTGGTGTCTTCATGTCGATGACGAGTGCGCTGATGCCCTTGTGCTTGGGCGCGTCCGGGTCGGTGCGTACGAAGCAGAGGCACCAGTCGGCGTGGTGCGCGCCGGAGGTCCACACCTTCTGGCCGTTCACGACGAAGTGGTCGCCGTCGAGCACCGCTCGGGTCGACAGGGAAGCAAGATCGCTGCCGGCGCCGGGCTCGCTCATCCCGAGGCACCACGCGATCTCGGCTCGCAGCGTCGGGAGGAGGAAGCGCTCCTGCTGCTCGGGCGTCCCGTAATCCTTGATCGACGGCGCCACAATGCCCAGGCCCTGCGGGTTCAGGCTGCGGTGAATGTCGCGCTTCGAGAGCTCCTCGAAGTAGATCATCTGCTCGGCCGGGCTCGCGTTGCGACCGCCGAGCTCCGGCGGCCAGCCGGGGACGAGCCATCCGTCCTCGAACAGAATCCTCTGCCATTGCCGCGCCCACTCCGGCAGGTCGGCGCTCGACTGCTTCCGCTCGTTCATGACCTCCGGTGCCGGTGCGTGCTCGTCGAGCCACGCGATCAGGTCGCGCCGGAACTGCTCTTCCGCTTCGCCGTACCGCAGTCGCACGGCCGCGACGGTACTCGTTACAGTCCGGCCCCTTGGACTTCGAGTTCAGCGAGGATCAGGAGCTGTTACGCACGACGGTGCGCCGCTTCCTCACGGAGCGGGCGCCGATCACGTACGTGCGCGAGATGCTCGACGACAAGCGCGGCACGACCGACGACGTGTGGTCGGGGCTCACCGCGCTCGGCGCGACCGGCCTGCTGGTACCCGAGGCCCACGGTGGCGCGGGCATGGGCATGGTCGACATGGCCGTCGTGCTCGAGGAGCTCGGTCGGGCTGTGCACCCAGGCCCGTTCGCGTCGACAGCCGTCGGCGCGGTGAGCCTCGTTGCATTGGCCGGTAGCGAGGATGACCGCGCTGAGCTGCTCCCGGGACTCGCATCCGGAGAGAGCATCGGCACCGTCGCGCTCTCCTCGGCCGGCGACACCCGCGCCGTCGTCAACAACGGTGATTGGAGCATCGCGGGTGAGAAGACGCACGTACCTGACGCAGTCGCCGCTGACATGCTCGTCGTCACGGCCACCACGACCGAACGCGAGCTCGGCGCCTTCGTCGTTGCCCGTGACGCGCCCGGCCTGGAGGTCACGCCGACCGCGACCGTCGACGGGACGCGCAAGTTCGCCACGATCACGCTCACGGACGCTCCGGCGCGCCGCCTCGGCGCCGGCGATGCAACAGACGCGGTCGCCGAGACCATCGACCGCCTCGGGATCGCCGCGGTCGTGGACGGCGTCGGCGCGTCGGCGCGGTCGCTCGAGCTGGCCGTCGAGTACGCGAAGGAGCGGCGCCAGTTCGACCGTCCCATCGGTTCGTTCCAAGCCGTGCAGCACCTCTGCGCCGACATGCTCCGCGCCGTCGAGCTCGCCCGAGCCGGGGCGTACTACGCGTGCTGGGCTGCCGACGCCGCCGACCCGGCCGAGCGGCACCGCGCCGCCACGATGGCGCAGGCATTCGCGGCCGACGAGCTGTACACGGTGGGCGCGTCGCTCATCCAGGTGCACGGCGGCATCGGCTTCACCTGGGAGCACGACGCGCACCTCTATTACAAGCGCCTCCTCACCCTGAAGGAGCTCGCCGGCGGCTCGCCCGGTCAGCTCGAGGCGCTCGCCTCCCTGGTCCTGGACTCGGGCTAGCTCGACCCGGCTGGACAGGTGACCAAATGGTCACCTATTCTCCCGGGCATGGACGAGGTGTTCAGGGCCCTTGCCGACCCGACCCGGCGGAGCCTCCTCGACGAGCTGTTCCGGGAAGACGGACAGACGCTGAACGCGCTCGAGGAGCACTTCTCGATGACGCGCTTCGGCGTCATGAAACACCTGAAGCAGCTCGAGGAGGCCGGACTGGTGGTCACCCGGCGGCGAGGCCGCGAGAAGCTCCACTTCCTGAACCCCGTCCCCATCCGGCTCGTCCACGACCGGTGGGTGAGCAAATACGCCGAGCCCTGGGCCGCCGGGCTGAGCGGGCTCAAGCGCCAACTGGAGGGACGACAAATGGAGAAGGTTTTCGAGATCTACATCAAGACCACGCCCGAGCGCCTCTGGGAGGCGGTCACCGATCCCGACATCCGCAGCAAGTACAACTTCGGCGCCCGGGCCTCGGCGGATTGGAAGCCCGGCGCCCGCTTCGAGATGAGCGCCGGCGGCGGAGCGGTGGCGCTGGGCGAGGGCGAGGTGCTCGAGGTCGAACCGCCCCGCCGGCTCGTCCACACCATGACCGCGCTCTGGAGCGACGACGTGAAGAACGAAGGCAGCTCGCGGATCACATGGGAGATCGAACCGGTCGGCGACTCGTGCCGGCTCACCGTCACGCACGACCAGCTGCGCGAGGGCGCGAACCCCGAGCTGTACGGCGGCTGGCCGATGATCCTCTCCGGTCTCAAGACGTGGCTCGAGACCGGCGAGCTGCTCACGACGCCCGGGTCGCTGATGTACTCGCAGGACTCGGGAGCGGCGTGACCTGACTGGGAACCGTTGCACGGCTGTGCCGTCGCCCGCGCACCCGCAGGGCGGCGGCGGCGCCGCGTCGTCGACCGGTCCACACAGGAAGGAGCTTCCATGCGCAAGATCGTCGTGATCGAACACGTGACGCTCGACGGCGTGATGCAGGCACCGGGCCGTCCCGACGAGGACGACCGCGGCGGGTTCGACCACGGCGGCTGGGCGCATGCCCGCACCGACGAGGTCATGGGCCGCAAGATGGGCGAGGGGATGGCGCAAGGTGGGCCGTTGCTCTTCGGGCGGCGGACCTACGAGGACTTCTTCTCGTTCTGGCCCAACCAGACGGACAATCCCTATACCGAGGTGCTCGACAACGCCGAGAAGTACGTGGCGTCGACGACGCTGAAGGAACCGTTGCCGTGGAGCAACTCCACCCTCCTCGAGGGCGACGCGGCCGAGGCGGTGGCCGAGCTCAAGGAGCAGCCCGGGAAGGACTTCGGGGTGCTCGGCAGCGGCCAACTGGTCCAATCGCTGATGCGACGCGACCTCGTCGACGAGTTCGTGCTCATGATCCACCCGCTCGTCCTGGGAACGGGGCGTCGCCTCTTCCCGGACGGGAGCGCGTTCGCCGAGCTCCAGCTGACCGACAGCACCCCGACGACTACGGGCGTCGTGATCGCGAAGTACCAGGCGAGCGGCGGGTCGGGCGCGGACGTTTGAGCAAGGACGCTATGGGGCGAAACTGCTGGTACCTCCCGAGCGAGGACGAATCGCCCTTCGCCCCCTTGGGGGAACGAGGAAGGTGGGAGACCAGATAGGACCGGGGTCTCCCGCCTTCCCGCGTCCGGCTAACTAGGCCGGGCCGGCTGCTTCCGCCGTGCTGGCCAGTCGCGAGCCACGACGGCCGCGATGGCGACGGCGGCCAGCACCACGAGCGTCGGCTCCGCCGGCACCCTGAAGCGGGTCTGCCCGTACGTGGCGGCGGACGCGATCGTCACGATCAGCACCGGGACGAGCAGCGGCCACGACCGGCGCCGGCGCCGCCGCATCACGACCCAGCCGGCGACGGCGGCGATGAGCAGCGGGTAGTACGCGATCAGACCGAGGGTCGTGACCCACCCCTCGCGCCCCTCCCCCTTGTTGTAGCTGACCATGTCCCACGGGCGGAACAGGCTCCAGGTGCGCCCGACGCGCGCGAACGTGACGAGCACCGCGCGCTTCTTGTGGTCCCGGATGTAGTCGAACGCGCGATCCCGGTAGATCTTGCTGTCGACGGACTGGTCGCCGCGCGGGTTCGGGCCGAGGCATTTCAGGTCGGTGAGCCCGATGCCGTCGCCGAAGTACACGGAATCGCAGTTCGAGCCGAGCAGCGCGATGCCGTCGTTCGTCGACAGATACGTGGGCTCGTCGAACCGGGCGAGGTTGTAGCCGACCCAGGGCGCGATGAGGACGGCGGCCGCGAGCACGCCGATGCCGGCGAGCTTCCACCGCTGAGCCGACGCGACCGACCGCGCCACGAGCGCCGCCGGCACCGCGAGGAGCGGGACCAGCAGCACCAGCTCGGCACGGGTCAGCGCGCCGAGCCCGCACAACGCGCCGACGATCAGGGCATTCCAGACGCTCGGCTCGCGTATGAGGCGGTAGGCGTACAGCAACGCCAGCGCGACGACGAGCGTGGCGAGCGTCTCCGACATGATCAACCCGTCGTTCACCCACAGGTTCGGGTAGACCGCCGCGATGCCGGCGGCGATCCACCCGGCGCGGTCCCCCGCGAGCCGGCGAGCCAGCAACCCGATGACGACGACGGCCCCGGTCCCGAGCACCGACATCGTGAGCCGCTGCGGGATCAGCGCCTGGCTCGTCACGAACGACACCGGCGCGAGCACGATGACGGTGAGCGGCGGATGGTCGGCGGCTGGGTCCTTGCCCTCGCGGATCACACCGCGGCTCAGAGCCTGCGGGTCGAACGGCTCGAGGAACCCGTCGCCGCGCGCCAGACGGTTGGCCTCGGCGTTGTAGAAGAGCTGGTCGCCGTGGATCGGCTGGTTCGTCTTCGCGAACGCGACGTAACCGACGCGCAGCGCGAGCGCGGCCAGCGCGATGAGCAGCAGGATGCGCCAGAACCGCCGATCGTCGCCTTCCGCCGCTGGCATGGGCGGCGAGCCTAGGGGCGCGACCGGTTCAGCGGCGGTTGGTGAGCAGCAGGCATCCGGCAAGTGGGCCACCGCCTGCCGCCGCCACACCGACTTCGGGATCGCCCGGAACCTGCCGCTCCCCCGCCTCGCCCCACAGCTGCACGCACGCCTCGTGGAGGAACCCGTAGCCGTGCAGGCGGCCCGCCGACAGCTGCCCGCCGTGCGTGTTCAACGCAAGCTCGCCGTCGCGCGCGATGCGCTGCCCGCCTTCGACGTA
>DASYQJ010000115.1:0-3403 GCA_036005605.1 Acidimicrobiia bacterium | reverse complement strand
ATGCGCCCGGGCTGCTACGACCCGAAGGCGCGCCTCGAGGACATGGACGTCAACTGGGTCGAGGCGTCGCTGTCGTTCCCGACGTTCCCGCGCTTCTGCGGTCAGACGTTCATGGAAGCCAAGGACATGGAGCTCGCCGACCTCTGCGTCAAGGCGTACAACGACTGGATGTTCGACGAGTGGTGCGCGGGCTCGAACGGCCGCCTGATCCCGCTGCCGATCATCCAGCTCTGGGACGCGCAACTCGCCGGCGAGGAGATCCGGCGCAACGCAGCCCGTGGTGGTCACGCCGTCGCGTTCACCGAGATCCCGCCGTTCCTCGGCCTGCCGTCGGTTCACGATCCCGACGGCTACTGGGACCCGTTCTTCCGGGCGTGCGCCGAGACGGGCACGGTCGTGTGCATGCACATCGGCTCGTCGTCGAAGATGCCGTCGACCTCGAAGGACGCGCCACCGGCAGTCGGGTCGACGCTCACGTACATGAACGCTGCGATGTCGCTCACCGACTACCTCATGTCAGGCGTGTTCGAGAAGTTCCCCGACCTCGTGATCGCCTACTCCGAGGGACAGATCGGGTGGATCCCGTACGTCCTCGAGCGGGCCGACGCTGTGTGGGACCACAACCGGGCATGGGGCGGCGTCGCCGACAAGGTCAAGAAGCCGCCGAGCCAGTACTACCGCGAGCACGTGTACGGATGCTTCTTCGACGACCCGCACGGCCTCCGGTCGCTGGAGGACATGGGCGTCGACACGATCACGTTCGAGACCGACTACCCGCACAGCGACTCCACCTGGCCGAACAGCAAGGAAGTCGCCGAGCGGCAGATGAAGGACCTCGACGAGGAGCAGATCCAGAAGATCGTGCGCGGCAACGCGATCCGCATGCTGCAGCTCGACTTGCAGGAGTAATGGCGCTCAGGGGTAGCTGATCTGCTCGTCCCAGTCGGGTCGGCCCTCGGGAATGAGGTCGAAGAAGTTCCAGAGCGGCTCGAGGGTGCCGACGTGTCGGGGCTCCTGTCCGGGCTCCGTCGGCGCGAAGAACAGCTCCGAGCCCCAGAAGTGGCGGATCACGTCGCCGTCGCGGTGGAAGACGTTCAGCACCGGGAGCTGACTTTCCGGCGTCTCGGCGAGGTAATCCCGGTTGTAGGTGTTGGCGGCCGAAGAGAGGACTCGGAGCCGGCGCCAGCCTCGTTCCTCGGCCCACGTGGCGACGCGTTCGAGCGTGGTCTTTGCAACGACCGCGAAGTTCATGTTCTGGCTGAGATGCTCGGCGGTGCCGTCGAGTTGGTCAAGGAGCGCGGTGCACGACGGGCACGGGCCCTCCGCGAGCGGGAGGCGCGCCGTCTGGCCGCTCGTCGGTCCGGGCCGTTCGTCCCGCGGGTCCCGGGGGAACATCATGCTGTAGATCGCGAGCGAGTCCCGTCCCGGCGCGAACAGCTCCGAGAGCCGCACGTCGGTCGCGGTGCCGTCGGCCCCGATGCCTCGGAAGACGTAGTCCTCGGGCACGAGGCCCCCGGGCGGCAGCTCACGGCGTGCCGCCGCCACCGCCTCCGTCTCCCGGCGCAGCCGGACCTCCTGCTCGAGCAGGCGGTCGCGCGCCGCCCGGTACTCCGCTGATTCGCCGGGATACTTGGTCATGGTGTCTTCGACCGCGCGTACGCCCGGAACTCATCGCGGCCAGCGAAGCGCGCGGGCATCCCTGGCCTCTCCTACGGCCAACCGGCGGCCGCCGCCGGCGCGTGCGCGGTGAGCACTTGGCCCGTTCGTGGCTCCTCGAACATGCCCTCAGGGCCGTTCCATTCTTGCGCCATCATGAAGAGCGTTCGCTTCTCCGGGCCGCCGAGCGCGCAGGCGAAGCACCCGCGGTCGAGGTCGATCGTCTGCAGCACCTCGCCGCCCTCGCGAACGCGCACGCAACGCTGGTTGGGGACGTCCCCGTACCAGACGGCGTTCTCGGCGTCGAGGCAGATGCCGTCGGGGAACCCGCCGTGGAGATCGG
This sequence comes from Acidimicrobiia bacterium, assembly GCA_036005605.1. Taxonomy (GTDB): domain Bacteria; phylum Actinomycetota; class Acidimicrobiia; order IMCC26256; family JACDBD01; genus JALZAA01. The sequence continues at coordinate 1,404 of DASYQJ010000115.1, read as the reverse complement.
CCCACACCCGCCTGTTCGACAGGCCGCCGTCGGCGGCGATGTCGAAGGCGGTGAGCCTGTTCGCGTAGGTCTCCGCGATGATCAGTGTCGAGTCGGGGGTCACGAGCATGCCGTTCGGGAAGGCGATGTCATCGGCCACCCGGCGAGCCGAGCCGTCGGGGGTGGCCAACGCGACGATGCCGGGAGCGAACTCCTCGCCCGCCATCAAGTCGAAGCCGCCGCCGTTGACGTAGGCGTTGCCGCGACCATCCACGACGAGCTCGTTTCCTGCCGGGGGGTCAGAGAGGCCAGTCAGGTCGGCGTGGGTCACCAGCGAGCCGTCGGGCTCCCTGCGCAGGAGAAGCCCCTCGCGAGCGGAGACGACGAGCATGCGGCCGTCGGGCAGCCAGTCGACGCACAGCGGAAAGGACCGCCCCGGAAGGATGACTTCGTGGTTGCCCTCGAGATCGACCGCCATGACCTGTGGCACGCCCCAATCGGAGAACCAAAGACGGCCCGCGTGCCAACGCGGCTGCTCGCCGAACACGAGACCGGTCATGAGTGTCTGCACCTCGGGCATGGCGCCGCTCCCTTCTGTCCTTGACCGCCACGCTCAGGCTTTCGGCGGCATCACCAGGACGGTTCCCTGGGCGAGGCACACGGTTCGCCCGTCGTTCGTGACCTCGATCTGAACGACTGCGGTGCGCTTGGTGAGTGAGACGATCTGAGCGGCGGCGGACAGCGTGCCCGTCGTGACCGGGGCGAGGTAGTTGAGCTTGAATTCGGTGGTCGCCGCCCACGCGCCGCGGGGGATGACGGGGTAGCAGACCGTGCCGAGGACGTGGTCGCAAAGCCCGGCGAGCACCCCGCCGTGGAGGTTCCCGAACGGGTTGAGCAGCTCGTCGCGCACGACGACGTCGCCGCGCATGCCGCCCGGCCAAGTCTCCGAGATCCGGATGCCGAGGAACCCCGGCAACCCCTCGGGCTTCTCGTGCGCCTGCGCGAGCCCGTCGGCCACGCGTTGGTCGTACGACTCGAACGTCGGCTTCGCCACGGCGACCGACCCTAGAGCAACACCGGTGCGAGCTCCCGCCACTCGTCGAGCGGAAGCGTGCCGCGCTCGGGTGTCAATACCTGAACGGTGACGTGGTCCGCCCCGGCGTCGAGGTGCGCTTGCACACGGGCGCGGACGGCGTCGACATCACCCCACGCGACGAGCGTGTCGACGAGACGATCGCTCCCGCCGTCGGCGATGTCGTCATCCGTGATGCCGAACCGGCGCAGGTTGTTCATGTAGTTCGGGAGGTCGAGATAGATCGCCATGTGCCCCCGCCCGATCCGTCGCGCCTCGACCGGATCGGTCTCGAGCAGGACGGCCTGCTCGGGCGCCAACAGCTTCTCCGGGCCGAGGATCTCGCGGGCACG
>DASYQJ010000114.1:0-16366 GCA_036005605.1 Acidimicrobiia bacterium | reverse complement strand
CTGCGGGTTGAGCCGCGCCGACAACAGCCCGTCGGGATCGAACACGAACGCCTGCCCCCCGGTCATGCCGGCGCCGAGGTTGTAGCCGAACGGCCCGAGGATCACGCACGTGCCACCGGTCATGTATTCACACGCGTGGTCGCCGGCGCCCTCGACCACGGCGGTCGCGCCGCTGTTGCGGACCATGAACCGCTCGCCGGCGCGCCCGGCGATGAACACCTGGCCCCCGGTCGCGCCGTACAACACGGTGTTCCCGGCAAGCACGGCGTCGCCGGCGTCACCGGCGGGCGGCCGCACCGTGACGCGCCCGCCGCCCATGCCCTTGCCGAGGTAGTCGTTCGCCTCGCCGACCAGATCCAGCATCACGCCGTCGGCGAGGAACGCGCCGAAGCTCTGCCCGGCCGAGCCCGTGAACCGCGCTGTGGCCAAGCCGGGCGGCAGGCCCTCGCCCCATTCGAGGCCGATCGAGCCGCCCAGCGACGCGCCGACGGTGCGGTCGGCGTTGGTGATCTCATACTCGAGCTCGACGTCCTTCCCGTTCCACAGCGCAGCGAACGCGTCGGCGAGGAGCCGCTCGTCGAGCGACGACCGCGGCCGCTGGATCGGCACCGTCGCGACGAAGTGTCGAGGCCCTTCGGCGGACGGCGCCACGAGCAGCGGCGACAGGTCGAGCGAGTCGGCCCGCGGGTCACCCGTCTGCCGCTGGCGCAGCACGTCGACGCGCCCGATCGCCTCGTCGAGACTGCGCAGACCGAGGGACGCCAGCGTCCGGCGCACCTCCTCGGCGACGAAGATCATGTACGTGGCGACGCCCTCGGGCGTCCCCGCGAACTTCGCCCGCAGGTTGGGCCGCTGCGTCGCAATCCCGGTCGGGCACGTGTCGCGGTGGCAGGCGCGCACCATGATGCAGCCTTCGGCGAGCATCGCCGCGGTGCCGAACGAGTACTCGTCGGCGCCCAGCAGCGCCGCCATCACGACGTCACGCCCGGTCTTGAACCCGCCGTCGACGCGAACGCGCACCCGGTCCCGCAGGTCGTTCTCGATGAGGGCCTGCTGGGTGTCGGCGAGACCCAGCTCCCACGGCATGCCGGCGTTCTTGATCGACGACAGCGGCGACGCGCCGGTGCCTCCGTTGTTGCCGGAGATCTGCACGACGTCGGCGAGGGCCTTCACGACGCCGGCGGAGATGGTGCCGACGCCGTCCTCGGCGACGAGCTTCACCGACACCTCGGCGAGCGGGTTGACCTGCTTGAGGTCGTAGATGAGCTGGGCGAGGTCCTCGATCGAGTAGATGTCGTGGTGCGGCGGCGGGGAGATCAGCCCGACGCCCGGCTGCGTGTGGCGCAGGCGCGCGATCTCGCCGCTCACCTTGTGGCCCGGCAGCTGGCCGCCTTCTCCCGGCTTCGATCCCTGGGCGATCTTGATGTTGAACTCGTCCGCGAACGCGCAGTACTCGGGCGTCACCCCGAACCGGCCCGACGCGATCTGCTTGATGCGCGAGTTGCGGTCCCGCTCGGTTCCGCGGGTCCGGTAGCGGGCCGGATCCTCTCCGCCCTCGCCGCAGTTGCTCTTGCCCCCGAGCATGTTCATCGCGATCGCGAGCGTCTCGTGCGCCTCCGCCGACAACGCGCCGTGCGACATGGCGCCGGTCGAGAACCGCGCCGTGATCGCCTCGACCGGCTCCACTTCCTCGATCGGGATCGGCTCACCGCCGGGAACGAGGTCGAGCAGATCGCGCAGCTCGGTCGTCGGTCGAGACTCGACGAGCTCGCGGAACCTCTCGTACAGGTCGGCGCGCCCGCCTTTGATCGCGCCCTGCAGCAGGTGGGCGGCGCGCAGGTCGGTCGGATCCGGCTCGGGCAGCGGCTCGGCGTCCGGGCCCTGGAGCACGATGACCTTGCCCTGGTCCTCGCTCGGCGCCGGTTCGACGCCGGCGAGCTTCCCGCTGACCTCGCTCTTCTTCTTGGGCTTGCGGTCGCCGTTCTCGCCGTCGCCCTCGGGCGTGAGCCCGAGCGAGTCGTGCAGGGCATCGACGACGTCGGGGTTGTTGCCGTGGTACTCGCCGCCGCGCTTGCGGTAGCGGAAGAACCCGGGCTCGTCGAGGGCGGCCTTCTCGCTCGCAAACGCGGCTTCGTGCCGTCCGAGGATGTCGGCGCCGAGCGTCTCGAAGCCGACGCCGCCGACCTCGGACACCGTGAACCGCAGGCACGTCTCGATGACCTCGGGACCGAGCCCGATGGCTTCGAAGATCTGGGCGGCCCGGTAGCCGTCGACGGTGGAGATGCCCATCTTCGAGAAGATCTTCAGGACGCCGTCCTCGAGCGCCGCTTGGAGCTTCGCCTGCGCCTCCGACGAATGGAGCTCGCCCAGCTGGTCGTCGTCGGCCATGCTCGCCACCGTCTCGAGGGCGAGTCGCGGGCACACTGCGTCGGCGCCGAATCCGAGCAGACAGGCGACGCCGTGGACATCGCGCGCGTCACCCGAGGCGACGACGATCGAAACCTGCTGACGCGTGTGCTCGGCGACGAGCCGGTGGTGCACCGCCCCCAGCGCGAGGAGCGAGGGAATCGGCGCGCGGTCGGCGCTGACGCTGCGGTCGGAGATCACAAGCACCGCGGCGCCGGCAGCGATGGCCTCGACCGCGGTGTCGCCCAGCTTCCGAATCGCCTGCTCGAGCCCGCCCGGACCGTCCGCGACCGGGAACGTGGCGCTGAGACGGACCGCCTTGAACACAGAGTGGTCGGCGTCGAGCAGTGATTCGACCGCCGCCGGGTACAGGAAGAAGGAGGGCAGCTCGAGCAGGCGGGCGGCGCCGGGCTCCTCGGTGAGCAGCGGTCGGCGCGGCCCGAGGCACGTACGCAACGACATCACCAACCGCTCGCGCAAGTGGTCGATCGGAGGGTTCGTGACCTGCGCGAAGCGCTGCTTGAGGTAGTTGAACATCGGTCGGGGCCGGGTGGCGACGGCCGCGAACGGCACGTCGTCGCCCATCGAGAAGGTCGGCTCCTTGGCGTCGGTGGCCATGGGCTTGAGCACCATCGCCACCTCTTCCCGGGTGAGACCGAAGGCGACCTGCTGGCGCGCGAGGTCCTCGGGGGCGGGCGGCATCTCGACGGGGGCACCGATGTCGGCCGGGAGCAGGCCGTCGCGCGCCCACTGCGAATACGGCTGGAGCCGCGCCAGCCACGTCTTCACGTCCGTGTCGTCCTGCACGGCGGCATTGGGGGCAGCGCCGTTGCCGGACACGCGGTCGGGGTCGACGCAGATCATGTCGCCGGGACCGAGACGGCCGCGGCGGACCGACCCGTGGCCGGTCACCGGCACGGCGCCGACCTCCGACGCGCACACGACCAGCCCGTCGTCGCACACCTGCCATCGCAGGGGCCGCAGCCCGTTCCGGTCGAGGGCGGCGCCGACGCGCCGGCCGTCGCTGAACACGAGACCGGCGGGGCCGTCCCACGGGTCGGAGAGACACGCGTGGTAACGGAAGAAGCTGCGCACACCGCGCGGCAGGTCGCGTTGACCCTCCCACGCCTCGGGCACGAGCATCGCGACCGCGTGGCGGATGTCGCGGCCGCCGCGCACGAGCAGCTCGACGGCGGAGTCGAGCTTGCCCGAGTCGGAGTCGTCGGGATCGAGCACGGGACGGAACAGCTCCTCAGGCCCGAGACCGGCCTCCTCGGTGCCGAGGCGCCCGCGGGCGATCATGCGCAGCTCGTTGCCGCGCACGGTGTTGATCTCGCCGTTGTGGCACAGATGACGGAAGGGCTGGGCGCGCTCCCACGCCGGGGTCGTGTTCGTCGAGAAGCGGCTGTGGAAGATCGCCAGCGACGCGCTGAACTCGTCGTCGGCGAGGTCTGGATAGAACGCGGCGAGCCGGTCGCTCAGGACGAGCGCCTTGTACGTCACGGTGACGAAGGAGAAGCTCGCGAAGTAGTGGCGCACGTGCGCCTCGCGGCAGGTCGCCTCCGCCCGCCGGCGGGCGCGATACGCGCGGCGTTCGGCGTCGACGTCGTCGACGTCGTCGGGGCGCTGCAGGATCCCGTGCCAGAGCGACGGCTGGTCGACCCGGGCCGCCGCGCCGAGGTGCGTCTCGTCGACGGGGACGGGACGCCATCCCGCCAGCACGATCCCCTCGGCGGCACAGGCGTCGGCGACCGCCTGCTGGGCGACGCGGACGGCGTCGGCATCGCCGACGTCCAGGAACGCCGACACAACCCCCAGGCGGTCGGCGTCGAGCGCGCGCCCGAGCTCCTTGGCGCCGACGCGGGCGAAGAACGGGCGTGGGATCGGGACCAGCAGGCCGGCGCCGTCGCCCGAGATGCCGTCGGCGGCGATGGCCTGACGGTGGCGCACGCACGCCAGCCCGGTCAGGGCGAGATCGACGATCTCGCGGCTGGAGCCGCCGGACGCGTGCGCGACGAAGCCGATGCCGCAGGCATCGAGCTCAGTTCGTTGACGGGCGTGCTGGCGCGCCGCGCGATTGAAGTCGGCCAACCGAGGGACTCCTCGCTCCCGGGATGGTGCTGTCGTTTCGGAGATCCAGCAGGAGCGACGACGCTGTCGCGGAAAGGCTCACGATAGCGGACGGACCCGCGGGCACTGCCCGCATTCCGCGGCGACGGCCGCATTGGACGTGCCAGCATGCAGCGTGCCCGACGCCCAAGGCGGCCGGCCCGCACCGCTCGTCGCCGTGCTCGGCGGCGGCCAGCTGGGCCGGATGCTCGCGCTGGCCGGGATCCCCCTCGGCATCGGATTCCGGTTCCTGGACCCCAGCCCGGATGCGACGGCCGGCGGGCTCGGTCTGCTCGTCGTCGGGGAGCTCGGGGACGAGACCGCGCTCGCGCACATGACCGAGGGCGCCGCGGTCGTCACGTACGAATGGGAGGGCGTGCCGGCGGCGGGAGCTCGTTTCGTCGCCGCCACGGGCACGCCGGTGCTGCCGCCCGCGATCGCGCTCGATGTCGCCCAGGACCGCTTGCGGGAGAAGGAGCTGTGCCGCCGGCTCGCGATCGGAACGTCCGAGTTCGCGTCCGTCGACGACCGCGCCGATCTCGAGCGCGCGGTGAAGGAGCTCGGCCTCCCGGCGGTGCTCAAGACGCGCCGCGGCGGATATGACGGGAAGGGGCAGGCCACCCTGCACGAACCGGGCGACGTCGAGCGGGCGTGGTCGGAGCTCGGGGATGTGCCGCTCGTCCTCGAGTCTCACGTCCCGTTCGACCGCGAGCTCTCGGTGCTCGCGGTCCGGGGGCGCGACGGCGCGACCGCGTGCTGGCCGCTGGTCGAGAACCACCATGCCGGCGGGATCCTTCGCCGCAGCTTCGCTCCCGCGCCCGGTGCGATCGAGCGGCTCCAAGCCGCGGCGGAGCAGCTCGTCGGGAGGCTCCTCGATGAGCTCGAGTACACGGGCGTTCTCGCCGTCGAGCTCTTCGACGTGCACGGGGAGCTGCTCGTCAACGAGCTCGCGCCCCGAGTGCACAACTCCGGGCACTGGACCATCGAGGGTGCGGTGACGAGCCAGTTCGAGAACCATCTGCGGGCGATCCTCGGCTGGCCGCTCGGCTCGACAACTGTGATCGGCGTGAACGCGATGGTGAACTGCATCGGCGCCCTGCCCGATCCGGACGCGGTGCTCGCGATCCCCGGCGCCCACTTCCACGACTACGCGAAGGCGCCGCGCCCGGGCCGCAAGGTCGGCCACGTCACGATCACTGCGGCAGACGCCGACGAGCTGCGGGCGCGCGTAGCACGACTGGCGGGCCTGCCCGGGGTGGACGTGCCGGCGTGACGTCCGAGCCGCTCTCCCCCTACGTCCGGTTCACGCGTGACGAATGGGCGCGGCTGCGGGCGGCAACGCCGCTCACGCTCACCGAAGGAGACCTCGAGCAGCTGCGCGGCATCAACGAGCGCATCGCGCTCGACGAGGTCGCCGACATCTATCTAGCGCTGTCCCGGCTCCTGAACCTGTACGTCGCAGCGAGCCAGAACCTCCACCGCGTCAGCGACACGTTCCTCGGGAGCCCGGCGGCGAAGGTTCCCTACGTCATCGCCGTCGCCGGCAGCGTGGCCGTCGGCAAGAGCACGACCGCGCGCATCCTGCAAGCGCTGCTCGCCCGCTGGCCCGACCACCCGCAGGTCGACCTCGTCACGACCGACGGCTTCCTGTTCCCGAACCGGGTGCTCGAAGAGCGGGGGCTGATGGAGCGCAAGGGCTTCCCCGAGAGCTACGACCTCCGGCGGCTGGTGCGGTTCCTCGCCGAGGTGAAGTCGGGCCGGCCCGAGGTGAGCGCGCCCGTCTACTCGCACCTGACGTACGACATCGTTCCGGGTGAGGAGCAGGTGGTGCGGCAGCCCGACATCGTGATCGTCGAAGGGTTGACCGTGCTGCAGACGGGCGACGGCCACGCCGGCCGAGCTCCGCAACTGTTCGTGTCGGACTTCTTCGACTTCTCGCTCTACGTCGACGCCGACGAAGGCGACATCGAGCAGTGGTACCTCGACCGGTTCCTCACCCTCCGCGAGACGGCGTTCGCCGACGAGCGCTCGTTCTTCCATCACTTCGCCGCGCTGTCGGAGGACGAGGCGATCCAGGTCGCCCGCAGCATCTGGCAGTCGATCAACGGGGTGAACCTGCACGAGAACATCCTCCCGACGCGCGAGCGGGCGCGCCTCATCCTGGAGAAGGCCCCCGACCACTCCGTCCGGGCGGTCCGCCTGCGAAAGCTGTAGGCCATCCTGCGGACGGCGAGAAATTCGCCGGCAGGCCCGTAGGGGATCGGCGACTCGGAGCGATGATGGGGCGTGAGCGAATGGCCGGAGGCGGCCGTGAGTGAGGGGACCGGAGCGGGCGAGCCTGATCGCGCCGCGTTCCTCGCCTTCTACCAGGAGGCGGTGCCCGAGGTGTACGGGTACTTCCTGCACCGGTGTGGCGACTCGACCACCGCCGAGGACCTCACCTCGGAGACGTTCCTCGCCGCCGTGCGCAACCTCGAGGACGGCCGGCCCGCGCCACTCGATATCCCCTGGGTGATCGGCGTCGCCCGGCACAAGCTCGCCGACCACTGGCGTCGCCGGGCCCGGGAGGATCGCCTCCGCGACGCGCTCGAACAGGACCCGGCGCCCGACGAGGATCCCTGGGACGTGCGCCTCGATCAGCTGCGCGCCAACGAGGTGCTCGCCGCGCTCGGCCCGCACCACCGGCTCGCTCTCACTCTCCGGTACGTCGACGGATTACCCGTCGCCGAGGTGGCGGAGCTGCTGGGGCGCACTCCCAACGCCACCGAGGCGCTGTTGGTTCGAGCGCGGACGGCATACCGCCGCGTCTACCTGGAAGGAGAAGGAGGCGGTCATGACTGATCCCTTCGAGTCCCTGCGGCGCACGCGCGACGCAGCGCCGCCCCGCCCCGCGTTCGTCGCCGAGCTGGCCGACCGGCTCCGCGTCGAGCTGGGCATCAGAGAAGGAGACGAGGCCACAGTGATGATGCGAACCGCGATGGGCGACATGCCCGTGCAAGGCGGCGTTCCCAACGCACTGATCGACGTCATCGAGGATCAGGGCTACGCGGTGCTCGAGAACGCGTTGTCGGCGTCCGAAGTGGGAGCCGTGCGCGACGCGCTGGCGCCGCACCTGGGCGAAGGCCCGTTCGGGCGCAACGACTTCGAGGGCTTCCGGACCAAGCGCGTCTACAGCCTCCCGGCCAAGTCGCGCGCCTTCGACCGGCTCATCGAGGACGAGCGCGTCCTCGACGTGGCGGGAGCGCTCCTCGGGCCCAACTTCCTGCTCACGGCCGCTTTGGCGATCAACCTCGGACCGGACGAGAGCGCGCAGGACCTCCACTACGACGAGGCGTTCTATTACGGGCTGCCACGCCCCCGGCGGCCGTTGTCGCTCAGCACGCTGTGGGCGATCGACGACTTCTCGGCCGAGAACGGCGGGACGCTCATCGCGCCGGGAAGCACGCACTGGGGCGACGGCCGGCCCGACCCGTCCGTCGAGCTCGTGCCGCTCGAGATGCCGGCGGGCTCGGTCGCCATCTACCCCGGCACGTTGTGGCACGCCGGCGGCGCGAACACGACCGACCGGTTCCGGCTCGGCGTCTCGATCCAGTACGTCGTGGCATGGGCGCGTCAGCAGGAGAGCTACCTGCTCGCCGTCCCGCCCGAGATGGCGAAGGACGTGTCGCCGCGCCTGCGCCAGCTCCTCGGCTACAGCATCCACCCGCCCTTCATGGGCCACGTCGACGGCCGCCACCCCGAGAAGACCCTGGGCTAGCTAGCTGCCCTCCGGCCACAGTGAGAGGACGTGGCCGACGGTGGGGTCGCTGCGGCCGTCGGCGAGTTCCAGGTACGCCGACTGCACCGCGTCGAGGCCGGAACCGTGTCGGATCTGGATCCAGCCGTCGGAATACTCGGCGAAGCGCCGCCACGCGTCGATCGCCCGGTCGTCGAGACCGGTGCGGCCCCACTCCTTGGTGCGCTTGATGATCTGATCCGGCGCGAAGAAGAAGGACGGCGTCGCGCCCGGGAGCTCGGCGGCCGGCGCCCTCGGCAGGTCCCAGTGCGTGGCGCCGACCAGCATGCTGTGGGTCAGCCGATCCCCGTAGGCGCGGTGCACGGCGGCGCGGACTTCTGCGTTGCCCGCGATGTCGACGAACGCCGCTTGCTCTGCTCCCAGTCCGTCGACGTCGTCATAGGGAACGACACGGTCGTACACGCCGAGCCCTTCGACGAACGCGACGTTGCGGGCCGAGGTCAGGCCGATGACCTCGATCGGCGTGCGCTGGTGGAGCAGGAACGCAGTGCCGATTGCGGTCTTGCTCGACGCGCTGGACACGACGACGGCCTGAGCGCCGAAGAACGCGTTGTCGTCGAGAAAGTCGTCGATGAGGAAGGACGTAAAGAAGAGCGGCCAGAGCACCATTCGGTGGTCCTCGTAGGCGGGATCCTCCGACGCATCGGTGTCGACCCGGCGGTACCCGTTGTACGCACCGGGCAGGGACGCTCGGTGCGGCGCGGTGTCGACGAATCCCCTCGCGTCGACGCGACCGGGCGTGACAACGAGATGCGTCGATGTCGGCAGATAGCCGTAGACGCGGGCGCCGAAGGGGACGTCGTCGTTCGTGCTGGCGACGACCTCGGCGTATCCCCACACGGGAATCCGTCCCCATGCGTCCGGGTCCGACGTCGGGAAGAAGTCCCAGTACTTGAGAGCATCGCCCATCACGGCGTACGTGATGTTGTTCGTCGTGAGAGCGAAACGTTCCACGCGCAACAGCGCCTGCCCGGGTGCGAGGTCGGGCGGGTCCCCTTCGACGACCCGGCACTCGTGGATGTCGGCCCGATTGACTTCGAAGTCCATCGTCAACCTCGAACGGCGAGGGCGTCGGCAGCGAGCTCCATGTGGCCGAGGTGCTGGTACAGCTCCCGGAGGACGTGAAGGACGATCGCGCCGTCCGACTCATCACCGCCCTCGAGGAACTGCCGCCCCGTCCGGTCGGGTTGCGTCTTCCCCGCATCGATGGCGGCCAGGTCCTCGCTGAGCTGCGCGAGCGTCTCGTCGACGAGGGCGTGCAGCTCGGCCACCGTGGCCGTGGTCGAGAACTCCGACTCGCGATCCCTGTCGCTGGGGCGGCCGAGGGCGACGTGGCCGATCCAGAACTCGGCGACGGCGCGGGAGTGGATGATCAGCGCCGCGACCGCGTTCGTGCCGGGACCGAGGGGCCGGTCGTTCACCCGCGCGTCGCCGAGACGATCGGCCACACCCAGCATCCGACCGAACGCGTGGCGCATGTACAGTTCGGCCGTTCCCCGCTCGAGCTCCATCGCCCGGAGTGTGGCATACGGGCGGTGACGGACCGTCCGCGAAGAGTTTCCGTGCCGGGCTCCAGCTAAGTGGCGCGGCGGTGGTCGGCGATGACCGCGTCGATGACGTCGCGGGCGCCGATCCGCCATCCGAACCGCCGCGTTGCGTCAGCATGCGCGCCTCCCTCTTTCTCCCGGACCAGCGTGACGAGCGCCTTCCAGAGCGCCCATCCACGGCCTCGCGCCCACGTCGCGTCGTCGAACGGGAGCCCGCCCTGAAACACGTCTCGGCTCTCGCCAGTGAAGAAGGTCCACGCCATCACGAGGTCGCACGCAGGGTCACCGACGGCAGCGCACCCGAAATCGATCACCCCTCGCAGCCGCCCGTCTGCGACGAGGAGGTTCGAGCCCACGACGTCTCCGTGCACCCACACGGGCGACCGGTCCCACGTGCTGGCGGTCGCGGCGTCCCAGACTTCGGCCGCAGCCTCGGCATCGATGTCGTCGGCCAACAGCTCTATCGACTCCTGTGCCTGCGCGTCCCAGGTATCGACCGGACCGCCACGGAAGAAGCTGTGCGCCCCAGCCCGCGGCCCGCCGCTCGCATCGATCGCGTACAAGGCGGTCAGGAACCCGGTGAGGTCAGCCGCGAACGTCGCCGTGTTCGCGATTCGTTCCACGGTCGCGTGGTCACCGTCGATCCACCGGTAGATCGACCACGGCCTGGGGAACCCTGAGCCGGGCTCACCGAGCGCCACCGGCTCCGGGATCCGCAGGGGCAGCCATCGAGCAAGGAGCGGCAGCCAACGATGCTCCTTCTGGATCTGTGCCACGTAGGGATCGGCGCTCGGGAGACGCACGGACAGCTCCGTGCCCAGGCGGAACGTCGTGTTGTCCCAGCCGTCGAGCGCGACGGGCACGACGGGAAGATCCGCCCACTGCGGAAACTGCGCGGCGACCAGCCGGGCCGCAACGGCCGGCGTGATGTCTTCCTTCTGCATGCGGCACGATCTTCACTCCGTTGCCGTTGAGACGGGCTCGATTTTCACCTCCGTTTCGGCGGTAGGTTGCTGCTCATGACGATCTCGACGCGCACTCTCGGCCAAGGTCTCGAGGTTTCCGCCCAGGGTCTCGGGTGCATGGGGATGAGCCAGGTCTACGGGCCCGCCGACGAGGCTGAGTCGCTGGCGACGATCGACCGGGCGCTCGAGCTCGGTGTGACGTTCCTCGACACCGCGGACGTGTACGGCCTCGGCCACAACGAGGAGCTCGTCGGACGGGCGATTGCCGGTCGGCGCGACGGTGTGGTGTTGGCGACGAAGTTCGGCATCGTCCGCCGGCGCGACAACAGCAGCTTCCGCAGCATCAATGGTCGCCCCGACTACGTGCGCAGCGCCTGCGACGCGTCGCTGGAGCGGCTCGGCGTCGACCACATCGACCTCTATTACCAGCACCGCGCCGACCCGAACGTGCCCATCGAAGAGACCGTGGGCGCCATGGCCGAGCTCGTCGCAGCCGGCAAGGTCCGGCACCTGGGCCTGTCGGAAGCGGCGGGCGACACGATCCGGCGCGCGCATGCGGTCCACCCGATCAGCGCCCTCCAGAGTGAGTGGTCGCTGTGGAGTCGCGACATCGAGGAGGACGCGCTGCCGGCCGCCCGCGTGCTCGGCGTCGGGATCGTGCCCTACAGCCCGCTGGGGCGCGGGATGCTGACGGGCCAGATTCGCAGCGCCGACGACCTGTCGCGCGGCGACTTCCGCCGCGGCACGCCGCGCTTCGAAGGCGACAACTTCTCCCGCAACCTCGAAGTCGTCGAACGCGTGCGCACGATCGCGACCGAGAAGGGCGTGACTCCCGGTCAGCTCGCGTTGGCGTGGGTGCAGGCCCAGGGCAACGACGTGGCGCCGATCCCCGGCACGAAGCGCCGCACTTACCTCGAGGAGAACGTTGCCGCCCTCGACGTGCAGCTCAACCCGGACGATCTCGCCGAGCTCGAAGCGGTCGCGTCGACCACCGCGGTGGCGGGCGACCGGGCGGCCGACATGACGTGGGTCGCCGGCACGACGCCCGCTCAGACAGCGTCGAACTGAGCCACGTACGCGAGGGGCGAAGCGTTCTGCCTTGTCAACCGAACTCTTTCGAGTAGTCGACGGACAGCCAGCGCTCCGGTCGCATCCTGATCATGACGCTGCCGGCGACATCCGCCACGGTCGCGGAGAGATAGGCGTCTCCGAACTCCTGGCCCAGATACCGGTAGGCGATCGCCTTGCGCTCCTCGGGATCGATGTCGTCCTCGACGGCGACGACCGGGCCCTCGACGGTGACGTACCGGTACGGAGGCTCCTCGGTCTGCGCGCAGAGGCTCAGCCGTTGCTCGCGTTCGATCAGCGCCGCCTTCCGCGACGTCCTCCCGGTGATGAAGCTCACGGTCCCGCCCGGCTCGTACGAGTACCAGATCGGCATCGTGAGCGGCGCGCGACCTTCGGCGGTGACGCTGACGACACCGACGTGCAGGTCAGCGAGGAACGCCTCGCGCTCGGCCGGCGTCATCGCGAGCGACACGCGGCGCCTACTTGATCGCGCCTGCGTCGCGCAGCTTGGCCAGCTCGTCGGCGGTGAAGCCCCAATCGGCGAGCGCCTCGTCGGTGTGCTGCCCGGGCTGAGCCGCCCGTCGCGTGATCGCGCCCGGGGTGCGCGAGAACCGCGGTGCGGGAGCGGGCTGGAGCACACCGTCCTGCTCGACGACCGTCTCGCGCGCCTTGATGTGCGGATGGCCTGCCGCTTCGCTCATCGTGAGGACGGGCGCGAAGCAGGTGTCGGTCTGCTCGAGGATCGTGCACCACTCGTCACGCGTCTTGGACTTGAACACCGACGCGAACTTCTCTCGCAGCGTGTCCCAGCCGTTGCGGTCCATCTGCGCCGGGAGGTCGGTGCCCGACAGCCCCAGCTTCTCGATGAGCTCGGCGTAGAACTGTGGTTCGAGCGAACCGACGGAGATGAACTTGCCGTCGGCGGTCTCGTACGTGTCGTAGAACGGCGCGCCCGTGTCGAGCACGTTCGCGCCGAGATGCTCCTCGTCGAACGCGCCCAAGGCCCGAAGGCCCCATGCCATCGCCATGAGCGTGGCGCTCCCGTCGACCATCGCTGCGTCGACGACCTGCCCTTCTCCGGACGACCGGGCCTCGAGGAGGGCGCACGCCACCCCGAAGGCCAGCAGCATGCCGCCACCGCCGAAGTCGCCGACGACGTTCATTGGCGGAGTCGGCTTGCCACCCGCCCGTCCGAAGTGCGCCAGCGCGCCGGCGAGTGAGATGTAGTTGATGTCGTGGCCGGCGGCTTGCGCGTACGGCCCGTCCTGGCCCCAGCCCGTCATGCGGCCGTACACGAGCTTCGGGTTGCGGGCCCGGCACGCGTCTGGGCCGATCCCCAATCGCTCCGCCACACCCGGCCGGAACCCTTCGATGAGCGCGTCGGCGTGCTCCACCATTCGGAGAACAGTCTGGACGCCGTCGGGCTGCTTGAGGTCGACGCCGATCGAGCGCCGGCCGCGGTTGAGCACCTCCATCCACCCCGGATCGAATCCGCGCTCGACCGACTGGGCGCGGTCGACGCGCACCACGTCGGCGCCCATGTCGGAGAGCAGCATCGCCGCGAACGGCCCCGGCCCGATGCCCGCGATCTCGACCACCCTTACACCCGACAGCGGTCCCACGTCGTTGTCCTCCGTCGCGATCTTGTGTTGAGGCGACACTACCCCGACGCTGTCAGCGAACTTACGTGCACCACCGGGCTACCGTCGCGCCATGCCAACGATCCAAAGCATCATCCCGCTCCTCGTGTACGAGGACATCGAGCGCGCGCACGACTTCCTCGTCGACGCATTCGGTTTCGGCGCCGGCGGCGTCGAGCGTGATGGCGACGGACAGGTCGTCCATGGCGAGGTGGTCGCGGGAGCCGAACCGATCTGGCTCCATCGCGTCACTCCAGAGCACGAGCTCGCGTCGCCGCAGTCGATGAAGGCCCAGACCGGCGGACTCGTCGTCCGCGTCGACGACGTCGATGCGCACTACGCGCAGGCACGCGCCGCGGGTGCGCACATCGACCAGGAACCCGTCGACCAGCCCTACGGGCAGCGTGAGTACGGCGTTCGCGATCCCGAGGGCCACCGCTGGTGGTTCGCGACCGCGCTGACGTAGTTCGCTTGCCGCGCATGGTCGACACGCTCGCTTCCGGCTACGGGCTCGTCGAAGGCCCGACGGTCGACGGCAACGGGAACCTGTACTTCAGTGACGTGCTCGGGGGCGGTGTGTACCGGCGCGACCCCGACGGCGACATCACGACCGTCGTGCCGAAGCGCCGTGGCGTCGGCGGGATCGTGCTCCACGCCGACGGCGGCGTGGTCGTGTCGGGCCGCGACATCGTGCACGTGCGCGACGGGGAGAACCGCACGCTGTTCTCCATCGACGGGTTGCCGGGGTGGAACGACATCTGCACGGACGCCGCCGGTCGTGTCTATGCCGGCTCGATCCGCTTCGCCGTGTTCGATCCGGACGCGACGCCGGTGCCCGGCGAGCTGTGGCGCATCGACGCCGAAGGCAACGCCACGTGTCTCTACCACGACGTCCTCCACGCCAACGGCGTCGTCCTGTCGCCCGGCGGACAGACCATCTACCACTCGGACACTCGCAACAACGTGATCCTCGTGCACACGATCGCCGACGACGGCACCACCGGCGACCGCCGCGCGTTCCACTTTCCACCCGGCGCGCCCGACGGAATGGCGGTCGACGCGCAGGGCCTTCTGTGGGTCGCCTCCGCCCGTGCAGGGTGCGTCGCCCGTCTGACCCCCGACGGCGAGATCGACCGCGTGCTCCAGGTGCCCGCGCAAACGGTCACGTCACTCTGCTTCGCCGGCCCCGATCAGCACGACCTCTACGTCGTGACCGCCGACAACACCGAAGAGCCCGACCGGCGCGGCACGATCTTCCGCGTCACCGCCGGAGTCGGTGGTGCGCCGGTGCACCCGGCGCGGATCTGACGGACCTGGGGGGCACCGCCGACAGGGGCCGGCGTTCCCCCGGCCCCGGATCGAGACGAATGGTTGGCTGGAGCACCTGCGCGAGCAAGTGCGACCAGAGAACTAGAACGCGAGCTTCAGGCCCGGACGCGGCCACGGCGCCGACACGAGCGTGCCCGTGGCCGAGCACGTGACGTACGCGGTACGGAGGTCGTCGCCACCGAAGCACACGTTGGTCACCATCGGGTCCGGGAAGGGCACGTGCTCGACGCTGCTGCCGTCGGGCGAGATCACCGTGAGCCCGCCGTTGACCAACGTGCCCACCACGACGTTCCCGTCGCCGTCGATCGCGAGCGAGTCGAAGAGCTGCATCCCCGGCAGCCCGCACACCAGCTCTCCGCCGTTGCCGACGGGCGGCGGTGGCGCGGCGAGCTCACCCGGACCGGCGAGTTCCCAGGCAAAGACCCGACCCGTGAACGTCTCCGCGGCGTACACACGCTTCCCGTCGGGTGACAGGCCGACGCCGTTGGGGCCGTCGAGCGGGTACACGACCTCGCGGATCTCGGATCCGTCGGGACGCGCGTAGTAGAGGCCGCCGTGGGTCTTGTCGCGCTCGCGCCAACGGCCGTGGTCGGTGAACCAGAAGCCGCCGGTGTCGTCGAACACGAGGTCGTTGGGGCCGACGAGGTGATGCCCGTCGCACTCGCGATACAGCACCGTGACCTCGCCGGTCACGAGATCGACGCGCTCGATGCGGCCACCGGTGTGGTCCTGCGGCAGGTAGCTGTCCGGGATCGTGAGCCCACCGAGGTCGTGCGAGCCGTACCCGCCGCTGTTGCACACGTACACGGCGCCGTCGGGACCGATCGCGAGCCCGTTCGGGCTGCCACCGTTCTCCGACACCACCTCCTTCTTGCCGTCGGATTGCACGCGCACGACGGTGCCGCCGAGGAGCTCGACGCACAGCACGCTGCCGTCCGGCATCCACACCGGTCCCTCCGGGAAGCGCAACCCACTCGTGATCTCGGTGATCTCCATGACCGTCCCTCCGGGTCGCCATCGCAGGCTCTGGCTCCTGCGGCGACGGTCGGCAAACCCGCCGTCGCCGCGGAGCGAAGCACTTGCTTGACCGGTCGGTCAAGGCCGAGTTGCATGGCGCGCATGAAGCTGCGCCTGGAGCCGTCCGACGAGTACATGCACCCGCTGGAGTCGGCCAAGAACTTCAACGAGTCGATGTACTTCAACTTCTTCTCCCCCGCCGACCGCATCGGCGGCTGGGCCCGCCTCGGCAACCGGGCCAACGAGGGCTACGCCGAGATGACGACGTGCATCTATCTCCCCGACGGGCGCGTCGGTTTCATGTTCAGCCGGCCGGAGATCACCGACAACGACGCGTTCGACGCCGGCGGGATGCGGTTCGACGTCATCGAGCCGTTCGAGAAGCAGCGCGTCTCGTACACCGGAAAGGTCGCCCTGCTCGAGCGCCCGCTCGAGATGGCGAGCCCGCGCCGGGCGTTCACCGAGAACCCGTGGGTCGACGCCGCCGTC
>DASYQJ010000113.1:0-6449 GCA_036005605.1 Acidimicrobiia bacterium | reverse complement strand
GACCCATCGGCACCGGCGCTCGTCGCGTACACGTCGGGACCCACCGCCGACCCGAAAGGCGTCGTGCATGCTCACCGCACGATCGGCTTCGAGATCCGTCAGCTCGGCGCGATGCAGGCCGGTGGGGGCATCCCCGCGCTCACGGGCGCGCCCGTCGGACACGGCATCGGGATGCTCGCGGCGCTACTCATCCCGGTCTTCCGGCGCGAGCCGATCCACCTCATCGACGTATGGGACCCGGCGACTGTTCTCGCCGCCATGCTCGAAGACCGCGTGTACAGCGGCGCCGGCGCGACGTTCTTCCTCACGAGCCTGCTCGATCATCCCGACTTCACGGACGAGCACCGGGCGCTGATGCGTCACGTCGGAATGGGCGGTTCGTCGGTGCCGGCGGCGGTGACCGACCGCGCCGATGCCATGGACATCTCGATCGTGCGCATGTACGGGTCGACCGAGCACCCGTCGATCACCGGATCCCGGCACGAGGAACCACGCGACAAGCGGCTGTACACGGATGGCCACCCGCTTCCCGGTGTCGAGCTCGAGCTGCTCGACGACGACGGTAAGCCGGTCGGCGCCGGAGAGCCGGGTGAGATCCACAGCCGCGGCCCGGACTGCTTCCCGGGCTACACCGACCCGGCGCTCACGACGGAGTGCTTCGACGCCGACGGGTGGTACGCGACCGGTGACGTCGGCGTGCTGGACGACGACGGCTACCTCTCGATCGTCGACCGCAAGAAGGACATCATCATCCGCGGCGGAGAGAACGTCTCGGCCCTCGAGGTCGAAGAGCTCGTCCTGCGCCTGCCCGGCGTCGCCGAGGTCGCGGTCGTGGCCGCGCCCGACGCGCGCCTGGGGGAGCATGCCTGCGCGTTCGTGCGGCCGCTCCCGGGAAGCGAGCTGCCAACACTCGATGCCATCCGCGCCCATCTCGACGCCGCCGGCCTCGCCCGCCAGAAGTGGCCCGAGGAACTGCGCGCGATCGAGGAGTTCCCGCGCACCCCGTCCGGCAAGATCCAGAAGTTCGCGCTGCGCGACCGGGTGCGTCAGGAGGCGGGTGATGGTTCGCTCGCCCCGCCGGCGGGATCGCCGAGATAGCCCGCTAGCGTCTCGGCTCCCGCAGACGCCGCCGCGCCTCGCCACACGGCCTCGCCCCGCCGCAGGATCACGGCGTCGTCCGCGAACTCGAGCGCCCGATCCACGTACTGCTCAACGAGCAACGTCGTCACGCCTTCGGCACGGGCGCGGGCAAGGCTCTCGAAGACGAGATCGACGAGCTTGGGCGCCAGGCCGAGCGACATCTCGTCGGCGATGAGAAGACGAGGCGGCGCGGCCAGGACACGCGCGAGGCCGAGCATCTGCTGCTCGCCGCCCGAAAGGGTGCCGGCAGGCTGACGGCGGCGTTGCGCGAGCACGGGGAAGAGCTCGAGCGCGCGTTCGACCGCCATCGTGCGTTCGCCCCGGGGCACGACGTACCGGAGCTGCACGCGCACGTTGTCGAGCACGGAGAGGTGCGGGAAGATGCCGCGCTGCTCCGGCACGAACGCGATGCCGAACCGGCTCACCCGGTGCGACGGCCAGCCCGTGATGTCGCGCCCGTCGAACGTGATCCGGCCGCTCGTCGGCCGCACCACCCCTGCGATCGCACCTGCGACCGAGCTCTTGCCCGCGCCGTTGGTACCGAGCAATGCAAGCGCGCCGCCGTCAGGAATCTCGAAGGTGACCTCGAAGACGGCGCGTGCCTCGCCGTACGCGACACTCAGACGCTCGACCGAGAGCAGCGGACGCGTGGTCACACTGCTGCCGTGCCTGTGCTCGTCCCGAGGTAGGCGGCTTGTACCGCCTCATCGGCGCGAATCGTCGCCGGCGCCCCGGCCGCGATCACCTTGCCGAAATCGAGGACCGTGACGTGCTCGGCCAGCCCGAGGACGAAGTCGACGTTGTGCTCGACGAGGACGAACGCCACGCCGAGGTCGGCGCGGGTCCGCTCGAGCGCCGTCGCCAGCTGCTCTGCCTCTCCTGCGTCGAGGCCCGACGTGGGCTCGTCGAGCAAGACGATCGCCGGCTCGGTCGCCAGCGCCCGGGCGACCTCGACCAGTCGGCCCGTGCCGAGCGGCAGCAGGGCCGCGGGGCGATCGGCCAGAGCTGTCAGGCCGAGCAGGTCCAGGAGCCCGGCGACGAGCTCGTGCTCGCGAGGCGTCGGGCGGCTCCCGAGCCCGGCCAGGTCAGCGAGGAGCCGGCGGTCGCGCCGTTCGTGGGCCCGGTGCGCCACTACGAGGTGATCGCGCACCGTGAGCTCCGAGAACAGCTCGATCCGTTGAAACGTGCGGGCCAGCCCGAGACGTGAACGCCGCGGGGGGCTCGCTCTCGTGACGTCGACGCCGCGGAACAGCACCCGTCCGCTGCGGGGTCGAACGAGACCCGAGAGCACGCCGAACAATGTGGTCTTACCTGCCCCGTTGGGCCCGACGAGCCCGACGATCGCGCTCGGCGGTGCCGAGATGCCCACGGCCTCCAGGGCGACGACGCCGCCGAAGCGGACGGTGACGTCGTCGGCGCGCAGCAGCGCGTCGCTGATCATGCCGGTACCGGCGCCGCGCTCCGTGCCCGTTCGTCGCGTCGGGTCTGACGCCGCAGTCGTCGCAACCGGTGCTGGTTGGCAACGTCGAAGAGCACACCCCGTGGTTCGCGAGCGAGCGCGATCGCACCGAGGCCGAACAGCATCGTCGGCACGTCCGTCCAGCCCTCGGACAGATAGAGGCTGACGAGCTGGGGTGCAACCACGAAGATGATCCCGGCGATCAGCGCACCCACCACCGACCGGACACCCCAGGTCACCACGATCGCCAGCCAGACGATGCCGATGATCAGGTTGAACGACGCCGGTGCCGCGCGGCCGATTGCGATCGCGTACAAGCCTCCGCCGAGGCCGGCGATGAACGCGCTCGCTCCGAACGCGATCATCTTCGACCGGACCACGCTGATGCCGATGGTCGCCGACGCCGGCTCGCTCGAGCGCATCGACGCGAAAACGAGACCGCTGGTTCCTCGTCGCAGATTGAGGACCAGGAGTGCCATCACACAGAACACCACGACCAGCAACAGATAGAAGGGAGCCGCGTCATCGAAGTCGATCCCGAAGAACTGAGGCCGGCCGATCTCGACGCCGGTGCCGAAGTTGTCGAAGTCCTCGCGCGCGAACACGAGGTTCTCGACGAGCTGCGAGAAGGCGAGGGTCGCCAGCGCGAGATACAAGCCACCCAGTCGGAGGCTGAGTCCGGCGACGAGCATGCCCACCGGCACCGCGACCGCCGCGCCCACGAGTAGCGCGAGCCCGAGCGGCCATCCCGAGTCGGTCGCCAGCTTGGCGGCGGTGAAGCCACCGATGCCGGCCAGCGTCATCTGGCACAGCGACACCATGCCGCCCTCACCGGTGACCACCGTGAACGTGAGGAACAAGATGGCCAGGCCCATTCCTTGACTGACCACGCCGATCCAGAAGTCACTGAGCCAGAGCGGCACCGTCAACAGCACCCCAGCCACCAGCATGGGCCCGAGCGCTCCACGCCAGCCCCGGAGCGGCGGGGGAGCGGGCGCCTCCGGCCGGTCCTGGCTCGTGGCGCGCGAGTCGACCTCGAAGCGCTCGCCCTTCAGTCCCTGGTACGCGAGCAGGAACACGAGCATCACGATGAAGGGGATGCTCGGTCGGAACCCCTTGGCGAGCACACCCGAGTCCGGGAGCCACTCGCGTGACACCTCCTGCGCGAGCCCGATCAGCAACGCGCCGCCGAACGCGAGGGGCAGGCTGGTCATGCGGGCTATGACCACGGCGCCGAGCGACGCCACCAGCAGCAGCGTGAACTGGATGTCTGCCAGGCCGAGGATCGGCGTCAGCAGCACACCGGCGAGCCCGGCCAGCACCGTGCCGAGCATCCACGAGCTCGCCGTCACGACCGACGTGTTCACGCCTGCGATACCGGCGACTCGAGGCGAATCGACCGTGGCCCGGACCGACAAGCCCAGTGGCGTGTAACGGATCAAGACGGTCAGCCCGGCCGCGACCACCGCCGCACCCACCAGCACGACCAACTGATTCGCGTTGACGTTGACCCCGAAGACGTCGAAAACGCGCGGCGATCCCTCGATAAGCCCCGAAGGTTCGAAGATCTCGTTCTTCGTGAACGGGAAGATCACCTTCACCAGTGCAGGAAGAGCCACCCAGAGACCGACGGTCGAGACGAAGCGCACCACGGGCGGCGTGTGGGCCAGACGCCGGAACAGCGCGGCCCAGAGGAACAAGCCCAGGAGCGGGGACATCACGCCGATCGACACGACGGCCGCCGCAGGTACCGACCAGCCGTGCCGCGTGTGGAGCCAGTAGTAGAAGACCGCCACGAAATAGGCGATCGCGCCGTGGGCGAAGTTGAAGACGCGCGACGCCGTGTAGGTCAGCACCAGCCCGAGCGCCGAGATCGCGTAAATGCTCCCCAGCACCAGACCCGCGACGATGAGTGCGTTCACGAGGAAGCTGCAGCTAGGCCCAGCTCATCCTTTCGCCTGTTCTTCGGGACTGAGCGTCCTGACCTTTCCGTCGTCGATGACTCGGGTCGCGCAGAACGGCTTCCCGTCGAACTGCGGCACGAACTGCTGATTCTGCACCTGCACGTAGTACACGCAGTAGTACGTGCGCCCGAAGATCTCGTTGAAGTCGACGGGGATGTACGCGCCGTTGCCGTCGTAGTCCTTCACCTTGCGAAGATTCTTGATGAAGTTCTTCCGGGTTGGGCAGTTGATCCCGGCCGCATTCAGACCGCGGATGAATGTGTCAGCGGACAGCCAGCCGTTGTAAGGAACCTGACCCGCAGCGTGCTTCCCGAGCGCATCCATCCCGGCCTTGTATTCGGTATACGCGGGCGGGTTGAGCTCGAAGGGCTTGAACTCGACGCCGAAGTACGCACCCTCCATGCCTGGGAGCGAGAGCGTCCGGTCGTCGTACCCGCCGGGGAAGATCACCGACTTCATCTGCACACCCGCTTGCTGCAGCGCGGCGTTCAACGCCGTGTTTTGCAGGAAGTCCATGCCCGTGTACATGCCGTCGGCGCCGGAGTCCTTGATCTGCTGGACCACTCCCGTGAACTCGCGGTCCGAGACGCTGAGGTCGGTCGTCTTGTACACGACCTTCAGGCCCTTGGTCTTCTTCACCGCCTGATCGATCTTCTTGATGAAGTTGGCGCTCGACGTCTGATTCGTTCCGATGAGGGCGATCTTCGTCGCGCCCAACTGCTTCAGCAGATCGGCGTTGCGCGTGTCGAACGTCTTCAGCGGATCGGCAGGGATGGTGTTGCGCCAGCCGAACATGTTCTTGTACTTGCCGAACGCGGGGACGCCGACGTGCCATCCCACGACGGGAACGCCTTGCTGGTTCAGGAACTTCGCCCCGCCTTCGGCGGCGCTGCTGACCTCGATGACCCCGAACACGCCGTCCTGCTGGACGACCTGCTGGGCCGCGGTCAGGTTGCGAGCATTGTCCGCCACGTCGTCGACGTCGACGAGGGTGATCTTTCGCTTGCCGGTCTCCTGCTCGGCGTTCGCCTTGTCAACGCGCGCCTGGATGCCGTTCAGCGCGTCGGAGAACGACGTCGCCTGCGGGCCCGACTTCGGGAGGATCACGCCGACCTTGATCTCGTTCTCGCTGACGCCCGGGTCGTTCTTGCACGACCTGGACGAGCCGGCCGGGACTTCCGCGCTGGCGACCGGGACGAGACTGGCAACGAGCACGAGCACGAGTGCGCTCGCGACGACGAGCGCGCCACGACGAGCAGACGCCGATCCGTTCGGGCCCATCGCCGTACCCCCCTTTGTTCGGCGACCTGCCCTATGGGCGAATCAATACTCCCGGGCGAAACCTGACGCAAGGGTCAGGGTCGGAGGGCAATCCGTTCCAAGAGGAGGGTGCGTTGCACCTGGCCGGTCGCGGGCGTGCGGGGCAGCTCGTCGACGATCTGCATTCGCCGTGGTTGCTTGAACGGTGCCAGTCGCGTTGCGCTGTGAGCCCGGAGGTCGTCGAGGTCGAGGGCGTCGTCGAACCCCGGTTGCGGAACGACGACCGCGCACACGATCTCGCCCCACTTCGGATCAGGAACGCCGACGACCGCGACCTCACGGACGCTCGGATGGGTCACGAGCACAGTTTCCACTTCGCCGGGAGCGACGGTCTCGCCTCCGGTTCGGATCACGTCGCGCGCGCGGCCCACGATCGAGAGGTATCCCTCGTCGTCGAATGAGCCGAGGTCGCCGGTGTGGTACCAGCCGTCGCGCAACGCCTCGGCAGTGGCGGCGGGTTGGTCGAAGTATCCGTCCATGAGCAGCTCGCTCTTGATGCACACCTCGCCGTCCTCGAGGAGGACGTCAACACCCGGTTGGGGGAGACCGACGCTGCCGGGCTTGCG
>DASYQJ010000112.1:0-5173 GCA_036005605.1 Acidimicrobiia bacterium | reverse complement strand
ATCGACGCCGTCTACCGCGCCGCCGGCCTCCCGATCCGCGGGGAGCCCGAGTAGCCGTCAGCCCAGGCGCTCGATGATCGTGACGTTGGCTTGGCCGCCGCCTTCGCACATGGTCTGGAGGCCCCAGCGGCCGCCGGTGCGATCGAGCTCGTGCAGGAGTGTCGTCATCAGTCGGGCGCCGGTGGCGCCGAGGGGGTGGCCGAGCGCGATGGCGCCACCGTTCACGTTCACCTTCGTCAGGTCGGCGCCGGTCTCCTGTTGCCACGCCAGCACGACCGACGCGAACGCCTCGTTGATCTCGACGAGGTCCATGTCGTCGAGCGACAAGCCGGTGCGCTCGAGCGCGTACGCGGTGGCCGGGATTGGCGCGGTGAGCATGAAGATCGGGTTTGCGCCCCGCACGCTGAGGTGGTGGATTCTCGCCCGTGGCGTCAAGCCATGCTCTTGCAGCCCGCGCTCCGAGACGACGAGAAGCGCTGCTGCGGCGTCGGAGATCTGACTCGAGGCCGCCGCGGTGACGCGGCCGCCGTCGGTCAGCGGCGGGAGCGACGCCATGCGCTCGAGCGACGTGTCGCGCCGAGGCCCTTCGTCGGTCGTGACGTCGCGGTAGGGGAGGATCTCCCGTTCGAAGCGGCCCTCGTCGATGGCGGTGACGGCGCGCCGGTGACTCTCGAGCGCGAACGCCTCCATGGCCTCGCGTGACACGCCCCACTTCTCGGCGATCATCTCCGCGCTGCGGAACTGCGTCACCTCCTGGGTGCCGTACCGGGCGCGCCATCCCTCCGAGCCGGTGAAAGGGTCGTCGAAGCCCATGGGTTGAGCCACGGTCATCGCCGACGCGATCGGGATCATGCTCATGTTCTGCACGCCGCCCGTCACGATCACGTCGTTCGTCCCGCTGAGGACGGCCTGGGCGGCGAAGTGCAGCGCCTGCTGCGACGAGCCGCACTGCCGGTCCACCGTCGTGCCCGGTACGTCATCGGGGAGGCCGGCGGCGAGCCAGCACGTGCGCGCGATGTCGCCGGCCTGCGGACCGATCGTGTCGACGCACCCGAAGATGACGTCCTCGACCGCGGCCGGGTCGATGTCCGTCCGATCGAGGAGGCCCGAGATCGCATGGGCGCCGAGGTCGGCGGGGTGCGCGGCGGCGAGCCCGCCGCCCTTCTTGCCTACGGGGGTCCGCACCGCGTCGACGATGTAGGCCTCGGCCATCACTGCTCCTCGGGGAGTCGGTCGGTGTCCAGGATCGCGCGTCCCACGCGGGCGTCGTGCCACGCGGCGTCGCCCCACGACGCGGCGAGGGCCCACGCCCGTTTCATCCACAGGTGCAGGTCGTATTCGGTCGTGTAGCCGATCGCCCCGTGGACTTGGAGCGCGACTCGGCCGGCCCGCAGCGCGGCCTCGGACGCGCGCGCCTTCGCCATGGCGACGTGCACCGACCGGTCGTCATCGCCGCGCGCGATCGACCACGCGGCCCGGTACACGAGGGGGCGCGAGAACTCGAGGGCGAGCGCGACGTCGGCGAGGTGGTGCTTCACGGCCTGGAACGAGCCGATCGGGACGCCGAACTGGCGACGTTCCTTCGCGTACTCGACCGTCATCGTCAGCATGCGGTCGGCGAGGCCGATGAGCTGCGCAGCAACACCGAGCGCGGCGCGATCCAAGCTCGCGAGGTGGATCGAGGTGGGTGGAGCAGCGATCGCGAACAGTCGCCGGGATCCGTCCACCGACTCGTGCCGCCGCAGCTGGAGCGTGCCCGGCTCCACGAACCGATCACCGTGCAGCACGAGGTCGGCCGTGTCGGCGTAGAGCACGAGACCTGATGGAGGGGCGACGGTGATCGTGACGTCGCCGGCGGCGGCTGCCTCTGCGCGTGCGTCGTCGAGCCGCGGCACGGCCACCGCGGCGTGCTCGACGACGGGCTCGGGAAGCGCTGCCCGGCCGGTCTCCTCGAGCAGTAGGACGAGGTCGAGGTAGTCCCCGCCGAAGCCGCCGCGGGCCTCGGGGGCGAGCACGCCGAGCACGCCCAGCTCGCCGAGCCTCGACCAGAGCCCGGAGCGGCCGGTGTCGTTCGTCCAGGCGTCGCGCACGACCTTCGCCGGGCACTCCTTCTCGAGGAAGGCCCGCACGGCGTCGCGCATGGCGAGCTGCTCGTCGGTGAAGGCGAACCTCACATGATCACCGCCGGGGGAGACCGAGCACGCGCTCGGCGACCACGTTGCGCTGGATCTCGTTCGTGCCCGCGTAGATCGGGCCCGACAGCGCGAACTGCCAGCCCTTCATCCACGCGGCGGGGTCGTCTCCGTCGACGAGCTCGGCGCGTGAACCAAGCAGCCGGAGTGCTGTCTCGTGCAGACGGACGTCGAGCTCCGACCAGAAGATCTTCACCAGGCTCGCTTCCGGACCCGTTTGCCCGCCGTCCATCAGACGGGTGACGATCCAGAACGTCTGCCACCGGTATGCGTCGGCGTCGATCCACGCGCGCACGACGGCGTCGCGCACGGTCGGGTCCGAGTCCAGCGCTCCATCGTCGGCACGGCGGCGATACAGGTCGGCGAGTCGTGCGGCCGCGGCCATGAACCGGCCTGGGCTGCGCAACGTCAGGCCGCGCTCCGAGCCCGTCGTCGCCATCGCGACGCGCCAGCCTTCGTGCACGGTGCCGAGCACGTCGCGGTCGGGCACGAAGACATCCTCGAGGAACACCTCGGCGAAACCCTCGTCACCGTCGAGGCGTTCGACCGCACGCACCGTGACGCCTTCGGCGCGCAAGTCCACGAGGAAGTACGTGAGGCCGTGATGGCGGTCCGCGTCGGGGTCGCTTCGGAACAGGCCGAACAGACGGTCACAGAACGCGCCCCGCGTCGTCCACGTCTTCTGGCCCGAGAGTCGCCAGCCGCCGTTCGCCTCGTCGCGCACGGCACGCGACTTGATCCCGGCGAGGTCGCTGCCCGCGTTCGGCTCGGACCAGCCCTGGCACCACGTCTCCTCGGCGGACGCCATCTTCGGCAGGATGCGCTCCCGCTGCTCCTCGGTGCCGAACTCGAACAACGTGGGCGCGAGCAGGAAGATCCCGTTCTGCGTGACGCGTTGCGGCGCGCCGGCCCGGTAGTACTCCTCCTCGAAGATCAGCCATTCCATGAGGCTGGCTTCGCGCCCGCCGTATGCCTCTGGCCACGACACGACAGCCCACCGGGCGTCGAACAGCGCCCGCTCCCATTCCTTGTGGAGCGCGAAGCCCTCACGCGTGTCGCCCGACGGCAAGGGCGGACGGGGCACGTTCTCCTCCAGCCAGGCGCGGGCATCGGCGCGGAACGCGTCCTCATGCTCGGTGAAGGTCAGGTCCACGGAGCCCTCAGCGGGCGAGGATCACCGACGAGCCGTGCCCGAACAGCCCCTGGTTCACGGTGAGCCCGACCCTGGCTCCTTCGACCTGGCGCTCGCCCGCCGCGCCCCGCAGCTGCCAAGCGACCTCGCACACCTGCGCCAGCGCCTGAGCCGGAACCGCCTCGCCGAAGCACGCCAGCCCGCCGCTCGGATTCACGGGGATGCGACCGCCGATGGTGGTCGCGCCGTCGTGGACGAGCTTCTCGGCCTCACCGGGCCCGCACAGCCCGATGTTCTCGTACCAGTCGAGCTCGAGCGCGGTCGACAGGTCGTACACCTCGGCGAGGTCGAGGTCGTCGGGCCCGAGGCCGGCCTCGGCGTACGCACCCTGCGCGATCGCGTCGCGGAACGTCACCGGCCCGGCCGCCACCGCGGCCGCCGAGTCGGTGGCGAAGTCGGGCATCTCGATCACCGCGTTCGGGTACGACGGGGTCACCGTCGAGATCGCCGCCACCCGCACTGCACCGCCGGCGCCCCGACGCTGGGCGTACTCGAGGCTCGAGACGACGACCGCGGCCGCGCCGTCGCTCGTCGCGCAGATGTCGAGCAGGCGCAACGGCTCGGCGACGACCGGCGACGCCATCACCTCGTCCTCGGTGACCGCCTTGCGGTAGCGGGCGTTCGGGTTCGCCAGACCGTGGGCGGCATTCTTGACCTTGACCTTGGCGAAGTCGGCCGGCGTCGCGCCGAACAGCTCCATGCGCCGACAGGCGTACAGCGCGAAGTACGTGGGGTTCGTTGCACCGAGCAGCCGGAACCGGAGCCAGTCGGGGTCGTCGCCGCGCTCACCCGCGGTCGGGGCGAGGAAACCCTTGGGCGTCGTGTCGGCGCCAACGACGAGCGCCACGTCGCACAGGCCGCCGAGGATCTGTGCCCGCGCCGCGTTCAACGCGGTGGCTCCCGATGCGCAGGCGGCGTAGCTGCTCGCCACCGGCGCGCCCTGCCAGCCGAGCGCCTGCGCGAACGTCGCGCCCGAGACGAACCCGGGATAGCCGTTGCGGATGGTGTCGGCGCCGGACACGAACTGGATGTCGCCCCACTCCAGCCCCGCATCCTCGAGAGCGGCACGCGCCGCAACGAGGCCGTACTCGACGAAGTTCCGGCCCCACTTCCCCCACGGGTGCATGCCCACCCCGAGGACGGCGATGTCGTGATCACCCATCGGACCGCGCTCCCTCGGTCGGCTTCCACTTCCAGACGACGTACTCGTGATCGTCGTCCTCGAACAGCGTGCCCAGGACGAGCTCGACTTCGTCGCCGACCCGCATCGTCGCCGGGTCGACGCCGTCGGCCACCTGGCCGAGCACGACCATCTTCTCCTCGGGCAGCTGGACGGCGGCGACCGAGAACGGCTCGAACGGATCGGCCGCCACGTACGGCGGCGGCGGCGCGTAGTGATTGGTCGTGAACGACCACACCGTGCCCCGGTTCGACAGCGGCACCTCCTCGAACTCGGTGCCGTCGCAGCTCGGGTTGCGGCAGAACGCCGACGCCTTCGGGAAGAAGTAGCTGCCGCAGCGCGTGCACCGGTTGCCGAGCAGCCGCGGGTTGGCCTCGTCGAGCGTGAACCAGCCGTCGACGGCGGCGACGCGCTCCTTCGTGGTCATGCCCCTCCCTTTTCGAGTCGGGTCAGCGCCTGCTCCGCCTCGTCGATGATCCTGCCGACGAGATCCGCGACGGACGGGAGCTCTTCGATTGCGCCCACGCCCTGGCCCGTCGGCAGGATGCCGGTCTCGAGCCGGCCGTCCACCATGGTGGCCTTGGTGAGCATGGGCGCGTTGGCGCCCAT
>DASYQJ010000111.1:0-4187 GCA_036005605.1 Acidimicrobiia bacterium | reverse complement strand
CGAAAGCCGGAGTCCCACTGAAGGGCGACCTCGATCAGGCGTGGATCGACTTCAACGGGTGGCGGGTCAACTACGACTCGGTGCTGGTGGGCCTGGCGGGACTGACGGTGGCGCCGTACGCCATGTGGTCGTCGGACCGGTCGCTCCGGCGTGCGCCGCTACCGCCGATCACGCGCCGTCGCCGCCGACTCAGCCGTTGACCGCGGGTCGACGGGATCTGCGGGCACGTCCGGCCGCCGCGCCTGGTACGCGCTGTACAGCCACGCCAGAAAGCGGTCGACGCCGTTCACGACGTTCTCGGTCCGGAGCGAGTGGAACACCTCGAAGGCGTGGGACGCGCCGGGGATCTCGGCGTACAGCACCGGCTTGCGGGACACCTCGCGCAGGGTGGTGACGAATCGGCGCGCCTGTTCCACCGGAACGAGGTTGTCGCTGTTGCCGTGGACCACGAAGAACGCAGGCGCGTGTGGTCCGATATGCGAGATCGGGGACGATTGCACGAACCGCTCGCGATCCTCTTCCACGGTCGCGCCCGCGATGCGACGCGCGAACCATTGGCCGACGCGCTCACCGCGAGCGCCGGCACGGTCGCGCGGGTCGAACTCCTCGACGAGGTCGTACACGCCGTAGAACGGCACGCACGCCGTGACGGACGTGTCGACGTCTTCGAAGCCGGGCTGGAACTCCGGGTCGTTGGGAGTGAGGGCGAGGAGCGCGGCGAGGTGGCCGCCGGCCGAGCCGCCGGTCACGACGACGAAGTCGGGATCGCCGCCGTACTCGGCGATGTGCTCCCGGACCCAGCGCAGCGCGAGCTTGCAGTCGAGGAGGTGCTCGGGGAACGCCACCCGCGGGCTGAGCCGGTAGTTGGCGGCCACACTCACCCAGCCCTCGGCGGCGAGATGCAGCATGAGCGGGAGGGCTTGCTGACCCTTGTCGCCGACCATCCATGCGCCGCCGTGCAACTGCAGAAGGACCGGGGCGCGGTGCGCGCCGCCTTTTGGCCGCCAGACGTCGAGCAGGTGACGCCGGCCGCCGCCCGGCGCGTACTGGATGTTCTTGACGCGCTCGACGCGACGGTCGCGTAGGTAGAAGGGGAGCAGCAGGTGTCGTCGTGTTAATCGCCGCGCAAGGCGCTCGGCGAGACCGGGCGCGATCTCGGAGCGGTAGTCCGGCCCCAGCCCTTCGCGCAGCGCATCCTCCATGACCCGCGCCGATCGGCCGGATACCAGCTGGAGTCCGATCAGACCGGCCCACGAGACGAGCGTGATGACGAGCCCGACGATCCCCGCCCACGACTCCAACGCGCCGAGCCAGACGAACAGCACGGTCGCGACTACCTGCCACGCGATGTGGAAGACGGCAAGCTCCGACGTGAACCACCCTGCGAAGAAGCTCAGCGTGAGCAGCTGCCAGCGGCGCGTCGGCCGGTAGGCGTTGAACGTGAACCACGCACCCACGAGGCTCACGGCGAGATAGGCCCAACCCATCCGTTCATTCTGCCGCGCGGCCGGCCCCTTGAGGACCACGACCCGTCCCTCGTACGCTGCGCGCGCACGCACCTTCGATCGGAGCGCGAATGCAGCGGCTGACCGGCCTCGACGCCGCCTTTCTCGCGCTCGAAACCCCGTCGACGCACATGCACGTCATGGCGACGATGGTCGTCGACCCGTCCGACGTTCCCGGCGGCTTCACGGTCGAGACGATGCGGAAGCTCATCGCCGACCGGCTGCCGCGCCTCGAGCCGTTCCGCCGGCGCGTGGTCGAAGTCCCGTTCGGCGTACATCACCCTGTGTGGGTCGAGGATCCCGACTTCGATCTCGATTACCACGTCCGGCGGGCGGCCCTGCCTGCTCCCGGCGGCCTCGACGAGCTCGCCGAGCTGACGGCCGAGATCGCCGGGCGTCCGCTCGACCGCCGCCGCCCGCTCTGGGAGATGTGGGTGGTCGAGGGTCTCGAGCACGGCTACGTCGGCATCATCGCCAAGATGCATCACGCCGCCATCGACGGCGTGATGGGCGTCGACCTGATGACGGAGATCTTCGACCTCGAGCGCCACCCGGCACCCAAGCCTCCACCCGAGCACGAGCCGGCTCCGGAACGGGTGCCGTCCGACGCCGAGCTTCTGGTCGGGGCGGTGACGTCGATCGCGCGACAGCCGCTCCGCGCGTACCGCGCCGTCCGCAACCTCACGAGCTCCGCCGTGCGCGTGGTGCAGCGACTTCGTTCCGAGCCCGTGAGCGCCGGCGTGCCGTTGACGGCGCCGGCGAGCGCGCTCAACGGGATCCTGACGCCGCACCGGCGCGTGGCGTTCGCGTCCGTGCCGCTGGCCGACGTGAAGGAGGTCAAGGAGGCGTTCAGCGTCACGGTGAACGACGTCGTGCTCGCCGTGTGCGCAGGAGCGCTCCGGCGCTATCTCGACATGCGCGGGCGAGTGCCCGACAAGGCGCTGCTCGCTGCCATCCCGGCGTCGGTTCGCACTCAGGACGAGCGGGGCGTGATGGGCAATCGGGTCTCGGCGATGTTCGCGACGCTGGCCACCCAGCTCGACGACCCGGTGGACCGCCTCTTCGCCGCCCGGGACGTCATGACCGGCGCCAAGCAGGTACACGAGGACATCGGCGGCAACACCCTGCACGAATGGGCCGAGGTCGCAGCGCCGATGCTGTTCTCACGCGGCATGCGCTTGTACGAGCGGCTCCTCGAAGGCCGGCATCCGCCGATCATCAACCTCATCGTCTCCAACGTCCCCGGGCCTTCGTTCCCTCTCTACTGCGCCGGCGCCCGCCTCGTCAGCCTCTTCCCCCTCGGTCCGCTGCTCGCCGGGACCGGGCTCAACATCACGGTGCTGAGCTACCTCGACTCGGTGGGCTTCGGGCTGATCGGCTGTCGCGAGATCATCCCCAACATCGGAGCAATCGCGGACGCGGTGCCCGACGCCCTGTCCGAGCTCGTCAAAGCCGCGCACAACCGGTAGCAAACCTGAGCGACCTCGTCAGCGCAAGGGTGCGAAGAGGTCGTCCTCGTGGGTCCCCGGCGGCGCGCCGCGCCGGATGAACCATTCGTAGCCGAACCCTTCCCGGAATGCGTCCAGCGGCATCTTGAGGAAAAACGACGACTCTTGGATCTGGCTCCCGTGCGCGACCATCGCGGCGCGCTTCACGTCGAGGAAGTTGCGGACGTCGACCGTGGTCGTGATCACCGATTCCGGTGAGCCGAAGGTGTCGTCGTTCGGATCGGGCAGATCGTCGGGATCGATGTCGCCGGGGATCTCGGTGTCGCCGGCGGCGACGCGCTCCTTCAGCAGGCGGTAGATGTGATCACGGTTCATCGTCGACTCGTATACGACCGGCGTGCCGGCGAGCTCGGCGGCGCGGGCGCCGACACGATGAACCTGGATGTGATCGGGGTGCCCGTAGCCGCCGTGATCGTCGTAGATCGTGAGAACGTCGGCGTGCTCCTCGTCGAGGATCTTCGCCAGGCGCTGGGCCGCCTCGTCGGTGTCGGCGGTCCAGAACGAGCCGTCAGCGTCGTTCTCGGGCGTCCCCATCATTCCCGAGTCGACGTAACCGAGGAACTCGACCCGCGACACGCCGAGGATCTCGGCGGCCCGCTGTGTCTCCTGCTCCCGCCGCTCCGACATCAGCTCACCGGGCTCGAGCATGTCGTGACCGAAGCCGGCGTGCTCGCCCCGAGTCGCGACGACGAGGACCACGCGATGCCCTTCCGCCGCCGCCTTCGCCATCACCCCGGCGGTGGCAATGGCCTCGTCGTCGGGGTGGGCGTGGAAGGTCACGAGCGTGTGCGGCACGGGAGAATCCTCGCGCGTTGCAGAGACGTCCCTCGCGCTTGACCGACCGGTCGAGTCGGGCCGCCAGCCCACCCGGCGCAGGCCCCGCTATGGTCCCCCGCGTAACCTGACGTTAGAGTTAGCAAACTTTCGATTCGCCTTGGTGTTCTGGGGGGTTACCGATGCGTGGTCGTCGTGCGATAGCGGGGCTCGCGAGTCTCGTGGTTGCGGCCGGGGTGCTTGCCGCGGTGGTGCCGGTCTCCGCCGGGGCCGACACGCCCAGCCAGCAGTTCCCGCCGGTGAACCAGCCCGGCGTCACCCAGACGGAGATCAACGTGGGCGGCGTGGTCTCGAAGACCAACCCGCTCGGGGGCGACTATGCCTCGGCCTTCGACGGCGT
>DASYQJ010000110.1:0-1702 GCA_036005605.1 Acidimicrobiia bacterium | reverse complement strand
ACCACTTCAAGATCGTCACCGAGGGCTACCGCGTGCCGGAGGGCGAGGTCTACGTGACGACCGAGTCGGCGCGCGGCGAGATGGGGTGCTTCGTAGTCTCGGACGGAGGCCCAAGGCCGTGGCGCGTGAAGTTCCGCGCACCGTCCTTCGTCGCGCTCGAGGCCACGGCGACCTGCATGAGCGACGCGCTGGTTGCGGACATGATCGCGATCGTCGGCTCGCTGGACACCGTGATGGGCGAGGTCGACCGGTGAGCCTTCGCGACGAGATCCGCGAGGCGGCGGAGCCCTACCCGGATCAGCGGTCGGGCGTGATGAGCGGCTTGCGCCTCGCCCAGCGCCAGTACGGCGGCTGGCTTCCGCCGGAGGCGCTCGTCGAGGTGGCCGAGGCGCTCGACCTGACGCCGGCGCACGTGCAGTCGGTCGCCTCGTTCTACGACATGTACCACCTGGCTCCGGTCGGAGAGCACCTGGTCGAGGTCTGCACGAACGTCTCGTGCGCGCTCGTCGGTGCGCAGCAGGTCGTCGAGGCGTTCTCGAGCGAGCTGGAGGTCGCTCCGGGAGAGACGACCGAGGACGGCAAGGTGACGCTGCGCACGATCGAGTGCGCCGGCGGCTGCGGCTACGCGCCGGTCGTCGTCGTCGACCACCGGTACCGAGAGCCGACGCGCCGGGAGGACGTGCCCGGGATCGTCGCGGAGCTGCGCGATGGCTGACGTCCAAGAGCTGATCCTCGCCGGGGCCGATGAGCGCGACCTAGCGCGGCTCGACGAGTACCGGGCCGTGGGTGGGTACGCGGCGCTCGAGAAGGCGCGCGGGATGACCCGGGAAGCGGTGATCGAGGAGATCTCGACGGGAACGCTGCGTGGGCGAGGCGGGGCGGGCTTCCCGATGGGGCGCAAGCTGAGTCTTGTCCAGCCGCCCGAGGCCGCCGGGAAGCCGACCTACGTCGTGGCGAACGCCGACGAGTCCGAGCCGGGATCGTTCAAGGACCGCGAGATTATGAGCCGCGTCCCGCACCGGTTCATCGAAGGCTGCCTCATCGCGGCGCACGCCATCGGCTCGAAGCACGTCTTCATCTACATCCGCGGCGAGTACCTGGCCGAGTACGAGGTGCTGAAGGCAGCAGCGGACGAGGCGCGCGGTGCCGGCCTGCTCGAAGACGTGGCGCTCGTGATCCATCGCGGCGCGGGCGCCTACATCTGCGGCGAGGAGACGGCGCTGCTCGACTCCCTCGAGGGCATGCGCGGCCAGCCAAGGCCCCGACCGCCGTTCCCGCCGATCTCGGGCCTGTACGGGGCGCCGACGCTCATCAACAACGTCCAGACACTCGCCAACGTGCCCGTCATCCTCGGCCTCGGTGCGGCGGAGTACACGAAGATCGGGCCCGAGTCGTCGCCCGGCACCGTCGTCTACTCGCTGTCCGGGAACGTCGAGCGGCCGGGGAACTACGAGCTGCCGCTCGGGGCGACGCTGCGCGAGCTGATCTATGACGTCGGCGGCGGGATCCCTAACGGCAGGGCGCTGAAGGCGATCATCCCGGGCGGCTCGTCGGTGCCGGTGTTCACACCGGACGAGATCGACACGCCGGCCGACTTCGACTCGATCCAGGCCGCAGGCTCGTTCCTCGGCTCGGCGGCGATCATCGTCGTCGACGACCGCGCCTGCATGGTGCAGCTAGCTCTGCGCGCCGAGAAGTTCTA
>DASYQJ010000109.1:0-4586 GCA_036005605.1 Acidimicrobiia bacterium | reverse complement strand
AAGGGCTCGGCATGCGCGTCATCGCGCACGACCCGTACGCCGACGACGCCACCCACACGCTCGACGACCTCCTGGCCGCAGCCGACGTGGTCTCGATGCACGCCATGGTCACACCCGAGACGCAGGGCATGATCGGCGCCGACCAGTTCGGCCGCATGAAGGACGAAGCGATCTATGTCAACACCGCCCGGGCCATGCTGCACGACACCGACGCGCTCGTCGGTGCGCTCGAGTCCGGCCGGCTCGGTGGCGCCGGCCTGGACCACTTCGAGGGCGAGCACCTCCCGATCGACCACCCGCTCCAATCGATGCCGAACGTCGTGCTCACTCCGCACATCGGTGGCGCGACGTACGACACGGAGGCGAACCACTCCAAGCTCATCGCCGATGGCCTCGAACAGCTCCTCGGCGGCGGCAAGCCCGACAACCTCGTGAACCCGGAGGCCCTCTCGTGAGTCCGGAGACCAAGCTGACCGCGCAGGAGACGAAAGAAGCCGTCCTCTGGGTCGCCAAGGAGATGCTCAAGACGAACCTCGTGGAGGGGACGGCGGGGAATCTCGGCGCTCGCCTTCCCGACGGGAACGCGGTCCTCACGCCGTCGTCGGTCGATTACACCGAGATGACACTCGACGACCTGGTCGTCACCGACCTCGACGGCAACGTGCTCGAAGGTGAGCGCGGTCCCACGACCGAGAAAGCACTACACCTCTCGGCACTTCGACAGCACGACGACATCAACGCCACCATGCACTGCCACGCCCGGTACGCCACGATGTTCGCGCTGACACGTCAGTCGATCCCGGCCGTGATCGAAGAGTTCGTGGTGTTCGTCGGCGGCGACGTCGAGGTCGCCGACTACAAGACGACCGGCACCGACGAGCTGGCCGACGAGGTCGCCAAGCGCGTCAGCGACCGGTCGGCCGTGCTCATGGCCAACCACGGGCTGTTCGCGGTCGGCAAGGACCCCAAGCACGTTCTCCACGTCGCGCACCTCGTCGAGCGCACGGCCGAGATCATCTGGGGCGCGCGGCAGCTCGGCGAGATCGTCCCCATCCCCGACGAGGTGAACGAGACGTTCGCCGGCTACTACCGCTTCGGCCGCACCGGGAAGTTCTGAACCTCAGGCCGCGATCGCGGCGAGGAACGGGTCGTTGAACCCGGCGCTCCCGACGGTCGTCGCCTCGAGCTCGTAGTGCTCACCGGTCGACGCGACGTCGAAGGTCACCTTCGTCGCCAGCTTGCCGGGGGTCGTCTCGACGTCGAGGTCCGACCGGTTCCAGACCCCGAGCTGACCCTCGACCTTCCAGTTGCGGCCCTTCTGCTTCGCGGCGAACGCGTAGAGCTTGTCGCCTGCGAGAGCGAGGATCACCGTCTTCGTGCCCTTCCACGATGTCCTGGCCAGACCGCCGGCATCCTTGTTGACCTTGCGGCGCTTGAACATGGCGGCCACGCCGCTCACCTGATCGAGCCCGAACGTCCCCCATGTGCCGGCCGGCTGCAGGATTCCCGCTGCCTCCACCGGTTCAGTCACCTGCTCCTGCGCGATCTCCTTGACCTTCGCAACCCAGTCCGTTCCCACGGCGCGGCTCCTTTTGTGACGGCTGGCGTTCGGACCGTTCCAGGAGACCACGACGCGCCCGGCACGCCTTGAGTAGCGCCTACTCATTTCTCGTCGCACGGCTACCGTCCCGCGCATGGGCACTACCGAGCGGCGCTACTTCTCGCCTGAGATCGAGACGATGCCCCGGTCGGAGATCGCGGCGCTGCGCGAGGAACGTCTCCTCGGCGACCTGCTGCCGTGGGCGTATCAGCGCTCGGCCCTGATTCGCGAGACGTGGGACGCCGCCGGCATCACCGCCGACGACGTGCAGTCGATGAACGATTTCCAGGAGAAGGTCCCTTTCATCAACAAGGACGCGATCCGCGCCTTTCGTGACCGTCACCGCGATCCTTACGGCGGGATGCTGTGCCTGGACCCGAAGATGACCGAGGTGTTCAGCGCGATCTTCTCGACGTCCGGCACCACCGGCGATCCGACGCCGGCACCGTACGCGGGGCGTGGGCCGAGCATGCTCGTGCGCGAGTTCTGGGAGCTCGGTTGCCGGCCCGGCGACTACTTCACGTATTGCCTGTTCACGTTCCGCGGGCCTGGCATTCACGACACCATCCGTGGCGTCGGCGCGACGCCGATCTTCGTCGACCACCAGCCGGCCGACGTGCCCCAGCTCGTGCGCTTCAGCCGCGAGCTCCGCCCGACTGCTTGGTACAACCTCTCGGGCCCGCTGATGCTCGCCCTCGAGCAGCACGCGGCGCGGGCCGAGGTCGACCTCGCCGAGGCCTTCTCGAGCTACCGGGGTGTCACGTTCGCGGGCGAGCCGATCGGGCCGCGTGCACGCCGGCTCGTCGAGGACGAGTGGGGCCTCGAGCTGTTCATGCACACGGGTGTCGGCGACGTCGGCGCCGCCACCGAGTGCCGCGAGCACGACGGCTGCCACTTCTGGGAGGACACCTGCTACCTCGAGTCACTCGACCCCGACGGCGCGGTGCCGGTCGGCGACGGTGAGCGCGGCGAGCTGGTGTCGACGACGCTCCTCGACAAGATCGCGCCGCTCGTCCGTTACCGATCGGACGATCTCGTGCGTATCACGCACGAGCTGTGCGCGTGCGGGCGCACGCACGGACGCGTGTGGCCACTCGGCCGCAAGGGGGACGAGGTCGTCGCGGAGGGCCGGTCGGTGCTGCCCGGCGACCTGTGGGAGGCGGTCGAACGCGTCCCGGAGACGAGCGCGGGGTTGTTCCAGGTGATCCGGACGCAGCGGGAGGTCGACAGGCTGCGGCTGCGTGTCGGCTACGCGGCCGAGGGCGCACGCGGCGACGACCTGCGGACGCGGCTCACCGAGTCCGTGCACGAGGCGGTCGGCGTCGAGCCCGACGTCGAGCTGGTCGACAACGAGGTCCTGCTGCGGCAGGGCCCGCCGCACAAGATCCCCAGGGTGGCGAAGCAATGACATGGTGATGTTCGCGAAGCGGTACGAGGATCCGCCCGAGGTGTGGGGAGTGAGCCGCATCGTCGTCGACGGCGACATCACGCCGTGGCCCGTCGCGCAGCGCGACATCGACGATGAGGCCGAGTCGCTCGCGCCGCGCCTCGCCGCGTTGGGTCTGGAGCCCGGCGGGATGGTGCTGGTCGTGGCGATGCTGTCGCAGGCCGTGCACGCGGTCCCGTTCGAGCAGGCCGCCGGCAAGCTGGGGGCGCTGTACTCGTCCGCCGACGCGACCCCGTTCGACGCATTCCGGGTCGCCGCTCTCGCCCGCCAGCTCGAGCCCCAGGTCATCGTGGGGATCACCGGCAGCGTGCTCGACGGCCTGGTCGACGCGGGGCGCGAGCCGGCCGAGGTGTTCGGACCGGTACGGGCGGTGGTCGCCGCCGACGACGACGCGCACGCCCGACTCCGTGCCGTCGGCTTGGCGCCCCGGCGCTCGGTGCAACTCGGGCCGACCACCGCGATCGAAGGCCTGGACACCTACGGCCCGGTCTACGACGCCACCCGCTGGGACGTCGAGGAGGATGACGGCGAGCTCCTGGTGAGCAATCTCGTTCCTCGGTTGACCGAGGCCAGACGGCTGCGGACGGGCGTGCGTGGGCGTGTGGTCGGAGACGGGCGCGTCAGCGTTTTCGGATCAGGGTGAGCCCGTCGCCGACGGTGAGGATGGTGCTCTCGACGCGATCGTCGGCAGCGACCGCGTCGTTGAAGGCGCGGATGGCGTTGGTGTTGTCGTCGGTCGCCTTCGAATCGGTGACTGCACCGCCCCACAACGTGTTGTCGACCAGGATCACGCCGTTCCTCCGCAGCCGGGCGAGAACCTCTTCGTAGTAGTGGGGGTAGTTCGGCTTGTCGGCGTCGATGAACGCGAGGTCGAACTGCTCCC
Organism: Acidimicrobiia bacterium; assembly: GCA_036005605.1. GTDB lineage: Bacteria > Actinomycetota > Acidimicrobiia > IMCC26256 > JACDBD01 > JALZAA01. Next base: position 656 of record DASYQJ010000109.1, on the reverse strand, counting down.
CTGCCGGGAGCGATCGCAGCGTCTCGATGGCGGGCGCGATGCGCAGCTCGATCTTGTCGTCGACACCGGCGCGCTCCCAGTACTTCCGGGCGATGGCGGTCCACTCCTCGTTCACGTCGCAGCACAAGAGCGTGCCGTCATCGGACAGGCCTCGGGCGATGCTGATCGCCGAGTACCCGGTGAACGTCCCGACCTCGATCGCGCGCCGGGCACCGATCAACCGCGTCAACAGAGTCATGAACGCACCCTGTTCGGGAGCGATCTGCATCATCGAGATGCCGCCGAGCGCCTCAGTCTCAGCGATGAGATCACGCTGCACGTCGTCGAGCGGCGGCGCGTGAGCGACGAGGTAGTCGTGGACCGGCTTGGTGAGAAAGAAAGACTTCGGTGCGTCGGCCATAAGCCCGCAGGCTACGCGAGCCGGAACCGGGGCAGTCCCACCTCGTCGGTCAGCTTGTCGCACGCGAGCGTGACCCGGGTCCCGACACGGAGGGTCTCCTCGGTCGCGTCGACGATGTTGCTGACGAGGCGGACCGGTTCGTCGGAGGTGCCGTCGACCTCGACGACGCTCACGTTGTACGGCACGACGCTCTCGACGGCCGGATGCAGCGGCTGCACGACCCACGTGTACGTGAAGACGGTGCCCGTCCCCGGCA
>DASYQJ010000108.1:0-2103 GCA_036005605.1 Acidimicrobiia bacterium | reverse complement strand
CTCCAGACGAGTGTTGATGACGAGAAAGCTTCGGCGTCATGTCGAATCCATCCCTTCCCGTTCGACGCATGGGTGAGCCAGGGTTGAATCGGTCAATGGGGCCGATCCCGGGCAGACGCGAAGGAGCACAGCGATGAAGGTCATGGTTCTGGGCAAGGCGACGGAGCGGTCCGAGGCCGGCGAGTTCGGTACCGCCGAGGAGTTCGCGGCGATGGACCAGTTTAACGAGAAGCTCGTCGAGGCGGGCGTGGTGCTGGCCGCCGACGGGCTCCAGCCGACCAGCAAGGGCAAGCGGGTCGCCTTCGACGCCGACGGCAACACCACGGTGATCGACGGCCCGTTCGCCGAGACGAAGGAGCTGGTGGCCGGCTTCTCGATCTGGGAGGTCGCCTCGATGGACGAGGCCGTCGAGTGGCTCAAGCGCTCGCCGTTGCGCGACACCGAGGTCGAACTGCGAAAGGTCCTCGACGCTGAGGACTTCGACGAGTCGTTCGCCGCCGAGATCGCGGCGGCCGAGGAGCGCCGGCGCGCAGAGCCCACCGCCAAGTCGTAGTGACCTCGGCGACCCGGCAGGCGATCGACGCGGTCTGGCGGATCGAATCCGCCAGGCTGATCGCCGCCCTGGCCCGTGTCGTCGGCGATGTCGGGCTGGCCGAGGACCTTGCGCAGGACGCGCTCGTCGCAGCGCTCGAACAGTGGCCCGAGTCAGGTGTCCCGGACAACCCGGGCGCCTGGCTCATGGCCGTGGCGCGCCGCCGCGGCGTCGACACGATTCGTCGCGCCGTGACACTGCAGAGCAAGGTCGAACTGCTCGGTCGCGAGCTCAGTGATCACGAGACTCCGATGGACGAGATCGAGTTCGACCCCCACGTCGAAGACGACGTGCTGCGGCTGATGTTCACTGCGTGCCACCCGGTGCTGTCGGTCGAGGCCCGCGTGGCCCTCACTCTGAGGATGGTCGCCGGGCTGTCGACCGAGGAGATCGCACGCGCGTTCCTGGTGCAGACGACCACGATGGCAGCACGGATCACCCGGGCGAAGAAGGCGCTCACCGAGGCCAACGTGCCCTTCGAGGTCCCGGTCGGCGAGGAACTCGCCGACCGGCTGAGCTCCGTGCTCGAGGCCGTCTACCTGGTCTTCAACGAGGGCTACACAGCCACCGCCGGCGAGCAGTGGGCACGCGCCGAGCTGTGCCAGGAGGCGATGCGCCTCGGCCGTATGCTCGCCGCGTTGGCAGCCGGCGAGTCCGAGACGCATGCCCTGGTGGCGTTGATGGAGATCCAGGCGTCCCGCCTTCGCGCCCGCACCGGGCCCGACGGCGAGATCGTCACGCTCGACAAGCAGGACCGTGCTCGCTGGGACCGGTTGCTGATCACGCACGGTCTCGCCGCGCTGGATCGGGCCGAGGAGATCGGCGGCACCGGCTCCTATGCGATCCAGGCGAAGATCGCGGCCTGCCACGCCAGAGCGCCGCGTGCTGAGGACACCGACTGGGTGCGCATCGCCTCCCTGTACGGCGACCTCGTCGCGTTGACCCGCTCGCCGATCGTCGAACTGAACCGCGCGGTTGCCGTGTCGATGGCCGACGGACCGGCCGCCGGGCTCGCTGTGACCGACGGATTGCTCGACGTTGCCGCGCTGCGCAACTACCACCTGCTGCCGAGCGTGCGCGGCGACCTGCTGGCCAAGCTCGGCCGCTTCGTGGAGGCACGAGCTGAGTTCGAGCGTGCCGCCGAGCTCACCTCGAACGAGGCCGAGCGCGCACATCTGCTCGCCCGGGCCAGCGGCTCCTGATCAAGACTGCTGTACAGCGTCCGTGAAGGTCATCGCCTCAACTGCGCGACCATGTGCCCGCCGATGGCCGTCTGATCAGCGTCGAACGACCCGACGAATCAGGAGGCGATCAGCAAGTCGCATGACACGCCGACCCACAGGTCTTGACTATTGCTCTGTTCAGTGCGCCCTGTCTCCGTATCGCGTCAGCCAGACGGAGTCAACTGGCAGCTCGGCCTGAGTCGCGTCCCAGATGCAGCGCTGCAGACGAGCTCGCCCGCCGCGGGCACCGCGACCGCGCCGTCAGCCGCCGAGGGAACGCCGACAACC
>DASYQJ010000107.1:0-27996 GCA_036005605.1 Acidimicrobiia bacterium | reverse complement strand
GACCGCCTCCGGCGGGCCCGCGACACCATCGCCGTCGGCAAGCTGTCCGGCGTCGTCGGAACGTATTCGAACGTGGATCCCGAGGTGGAGGCTTTCGTCTGTGAGCGGCTGGGGTTGACGCCGGTGCCGGCGACGCAGGTCGTCGCCCGCGACCGTCACGCCGAGTTCCTCTACGCGTGCGCCGCGGTGGGTGCGTCGGTCGAGAGCTTCGCCCTCGAGATCCGCCACCTCCAGCGGACCGAGGTGCGCGAGGTCGAGGAGCCGTTCCGCGAGGGCACCCAGAAGGGCTCGAGCGCGATGCCGCACAAACGCAACCCGTGGCGCTGCGAACAGCTGTGCGGGCTGGCTCGCGTGCTTCGGGGCAATCTCCAAGCCGGCCTCGAGGACATCGCCCTCTGGCACGAGCGGGACATCTCGCACTCCTCCGTCGAGCGCATCGTGCTCGCCGACTCGGCGCAGCTCGCCTATTACGTGCTCGTGCAGTTCAGGAGGATCGTCGAGGGGATGCGCGTGCATCCCGACCGCATGCTCGAGAACCTCGACTCGTCGTACGGGCTCGTGTTCAGCCAGCCGGTGCTGCTCGCGCTGGTCGACGCCGGGCGCACTCGCGACGACGCATACCGGATCGTGCAGCGCGCCGCCACCCGCACATGGGAGGAGCGGCGTCCGTTCCGTTCCGTGCTCGCGGAAGATCCCGAGGTGCTCGCCACACTCTCACCCGATCGTCTCGACGAATGCTTCGAGCTCCGCCGTGCCCTCGCCCACGCCGGCCGCGCGGTGGACGCCCTGGACACCCCGACGCCCCGTCCGTGACGGGCATCGCACTGCCGCACGCGTATACGGGCAAGGTTCGCGATCTCTACGACGTGGACCACGAACGCATGTTGATCGTCGCGTCAGACCGCATCTCCGTGTTCGACGTCGTGCTCGACGACCTCGTCCCCGACAAGGGCCGGGCGCTCACTGCGCTGTCGACGTTCTGGTTCGAGGAGACCGCCGGCCTCGCGGCCAACCATCTGATCTCCTCGGACCCGACGGACTTTCCCGAGACGGCGGGTTCTGACGTCGCGGGACGGGCGATGCTCGTGCGTGCAACCCAACCCGTTCGGCTCGAGTGCATCGGCCGGGGATACCTGTTCGGCTCGGCATGGTCCGAGTACGAGGACCGGGGCACGGTCTACGGCCGGGCGATGCCGTCCGGGCTACGGCAGGCCGAGCTTCTTCCCGAGCCCATCTTCACGGCCACGACCAAGGCCGAGTCCGGCCACGACGAGCCGCTCACCGACGCCGGCGCCGCCGAGCTGGTGGGCGGCGAGCTGCTCGAGCGGATTCGCGACATCACCTTGCGCGTGTACAGGTTCGGCGCCGCGCTGGCCGAGTCGCGGGGCCTCATCCTCGCCGACACGAAGCTCGAGTTCGGGACCATCGACGGCGAGCTCCTCGTGATCGACGAGATGCTCACCCCCGACTCGTCCCGTTACTGGCCCGCCGACGAATACCGCATCGGCATCTCGCCGCCGAGCTTCGACAAGCAGTACGTGCGCGACCACTACCTCGCCACCGACTGGGACCACACTCCGCCGGCGCCACACCTGCCGAGCGAGGTGATCCGCGGGACGCGAGCCCGCTACGTCGAGGCGTACGAGCTGCTCACGGGGCGCAGCTTCGACGAGTGGCACCGCCCTGAGGAGCCGAGAGGCGCCGAGGACCGCCGGTACGATTGACCCAATGAGGTACGAGGCGCGCGTCGAGATCACTCATCTTCCCGGGATCGCCGACCCGCAAGGGGCGACGGTGGAACGGTCTCTGCCCGCGCTCGGCTACGACAACGTCTCGCACGTGCGAGTCGGCAAGAGCATCAGGCTCGTGGTCGATGCACCCGACGACGCCGCTGCTCGCGCGCAGGTCGACGAGATGTGTCGTCGATTGCTCGCCAATCCCGTCATCGAGGCGTACGAGATCGAGCTCAGCGAGCTGGCGTCGACTTGAGCGCCCGCGTCGGCATCGTCCTGTTCCCGGGCACGAACTGCGAGCTCGACGTGGCGTGGGCGGTCGAGCAGCTCGGCGGGACGCCCGAGATGCTGTGGCACGCCGAGGCCGAGCTCCGCGGGGCCGACGCGGTCGTCGTCCCCGGCGGGTTCGCGCACGGCGATTATCTGCGCACCGGTGCGATCGCACGGTTCTCGCCGGTGATGGACGCGGTGGCGCGCTTCGCTGCCGCCGGCGGCCCGGTCGTCGGCATCTGCAACGGCTTCCAGGTGCTGACCGAAGCCGGCCTGCTGCCCGGCGCGCTCCAGAAGAACGCCGGCCTCGCCTTTCTGTGCGAGACGGTCGACTGCCGGGTCGAGACGAGTCGCTCGCCGGTGACCGCGCTGGCCGAGCCCGGGAGCGTGCTCCACCTCCCGATCAACCACTTCGAGGGCAACTACGTGTGCGACGAAACGACGCGCCGTCGCCTGCGCGACGACGATCGCGTCGTGCTGCGGTACATGCGCAACCCGAACGGCAGTCTCGACGACATCGCCGGCGTCTGCAGCGAGCAGCGCAACGTGGTCGGGCTCATGCCGCACCCCGAGCGGGCGTCCGACGCTCTCCTCGGATCCACCGACGGTGTCGTGCTGCTGCGGTCGCTGCTGGCAAGCGCGTCCGAGGGCGCCGCCGTCGCTTAAGCGCCGCGGCCGATCCCGGCTTTGCGCAGGACGTCGGGCGAGACGCCGAGCTCACGCCACGCCGCGTAGGAGATGCCCTTACGCTCGGCGTAGCCCTTCGCCACCTTCACGAAGTCGCGCTCGAGGCCAGTGAGGTCGTCGGCGGCGTCGATGCGGTCGAGCTCGCGCTCGAGGTCCATGCGCTCCTGGACGAGCTGCAGCCGGTGGAGCGGCGCGGCGTCGGCCAGCTCGGCTTCGACCGCCTTCAGGCGCTTCTCGATCGACGCCGGCGTGCGCGGGCGTCCGCGCCGGGGACGGTTCTGGTCGAGCGCCTCGAGATAGGAGCGCACGGCGCGTCCTTCCGCCCGGCCCTGGGCCAGCGCCCGCTTGTGCTCGGCGGTCATCGTGCTCTTTCGAGCTGCGGCCATTCGGCGACCCCTTCTTTTCGATTTCACGCTTTTGCGATTTCACCAGCAGTCTATTTCGGTATTGGATGCAGCTCCATTTCGGGCACGGAGACCGCCGATACTCTGGCCGCATGGAGCCGCTCCACCGCCAGCTCGGCCTCACCGACGACGAGCTCGCATCCGTCGTCGAGCTGCTCGGGCGCGACCCGACCGACCTGGAGCTGGCGATGTTCGCGGTCATGTGGTCGGAGCACTGCTCCTACAAATCGTCGCGTGGGCATCTGCGCGACCTGCCGACCGAGGCGCCGTGGGTGCTCGTCGGCCCGGGCGAGGGCGCCGGGGTGATCGACGTCGGCGACGGCCTCGCGGTGGCGCTGCGCATCGAGAGCCACAACCACCCGTCGGCCGTCGAGCCGTACCAGGGCGCGGCGACGGGCGTCGGCGGGATCATCCGCGACATCTTCTCGATGGGAGCGCGCCCGATCGCGCTCATGGACCCGCTCCGCTTCGGCCCCCTCGACGACGCGCGCACGCGCTACCTGTTCGAGGGCGTCGTGTCGGGGATCAGCGGCTACGGCAATGCAGTCGGGGTGCCGACCGTCGGCGGCGAGGTCGTGTTCGACGACTGCTACCGGGAGAACCCGCTCGTCAACGTGTTGTGCCTGGGCCTGTTGCCGCACGACCGGCTCGTGCTCGCGCGCGCTCGGGGCGCTGGGAACCTCGCGGTGTTGCTCGGATCGTCGACCGGGCGTGACGGCATCGGTGGCGCCAGCGTGCTCGCGTCGGCCGGATTCGAGGAGGGCGCCGAGGAGAAGCGGCCGTCCGTGCAAGTGGGCGACCCGCTCGAGGAGAAGAAGCTCATCGAGGCGTGCCTCGCGCTGCTGGATGCCGGCCTCGCCGTCGGTGTGCAGGACCTCGGGGCCGCCGGCCTGTCGTGCGCAGCGTCGGAGACGGCGGCGAAAGCGGGCGCGGGAATGGACGTCGACGTGGCGCGCGTGCCTCGTCGCGAGCCGGGCATGAGCGCGGTCGACGTGATGACGTCCGAGAGCCAGGAGCGGATGCTCGTGATCGTGCAGCCCGACGACCTCGCCGAGGTGCTGGGGCTGTGCGAGCGGTGGGAGATCGACGCATCCGTGGTCGGTCGGGTGACCGAAAGCAGGAGGTTCCGCGTCTTCGACGGCGTGTTCGACGCCCCCGGCGACGGGGAGGCAACCGGTGGCGCCGAGCCGCTCGCCGACGTCCCCGTCGAGAGCCTGGGTGACGGTCCTCTGTACGACCGGCCCCGGGCCCGGCCTGCGGCGCAGGACGCGCTCCAGGCGGCCGACCCGGCGTCCGAGCTCGCGGCCCGGTTCCCCGCCGGCGCCGACCTCTCGGGAGAGCTGCTGTCGTTGCTGGCCACGCCGACGATCGCCGACAAGTCGTCGGTCTGGCGCCAGTACGACCACCAGCTGTTCCTCAACACGATCGCCGGGCCCGGCGGCGATGCCGCCGTCCTGCGCCTGAAGGGGACCGACCGCGCCCTCGCCCTCACCACCGACGGCAAGGGACGGTTCTGCCGTCTCGATCCTCGCACGGGCGGTCAGCTCGCGGTGCTCGAGGCCGCGCGCAACATCGCCTGCGTCGGGGCGCGGCCCGTCGCCCTCGTCAACTGCCTGAACTTCGGCAACCCCGAGCATCCCGAGGTGATGTGGCAGTTCACCGAGGTCGTCGACGGCATGAGCGACGCCTGCACGTCGCTCTCCATCCCGGTCGTGGGGGGCAACGTCAGCTTCTACAACGAGTCCCTCGGCCACGACATCGACCCCACGCCGGTCGTGGGCCTCCTCGGGATCGTCGACGAGCTCGACGACCGCCCGCCGCCCGCCGCGCTCGCGGGCGGGACGCGCATCGTCGTGCTCGGCGAGACGGCGCCCGATCTCGGCGGGTCCGAATGGGCAGCCGTGGTCCACGGTCTCGACGGCGGGATGCCACCGGGCGCCGACGTCGCCCGCGCGCACGCACTTCACGAGCTCGTGCGCGCGCTCGTGTCCGGAGGTCTCGTCGACGGCGTGCACGACTGCTCGGATGGCGGGCTCGCTGTTGCGCTGGCCGAGATGGCGATCGCAGGTGAGTGCGGGTTCGACGTGTCGATCGGTGGCGCGCTCGATTGCTTCTCGGAGTCGGCGTCGCGTGTCATCTGTGCCGTCGACCCGGTGCTGGTCGACGAGGTGCTCTCTCGCGCGGGCACGGCGGGCGTCCCCGCCGCCGACGTCGGCGAAGCGCGCGGCGACCGCCTGATCGCGGCCGATGCCTTCGACCTCGCCTTGGTCGACGCCACCCGCGTCTGGCGCGACGCGATCCCCAACGCGCTCGGCGCCGAGGTAGCCGCGCGTTAGGACCGGCGCGACTCGAGCTCTGTCAGGTACTCGTCGGGGACGCGCAGGTCGCCCCGCCCGGTCCCTACCGACAGGCCGGGCTTGTTCTCGCCGTGGTAGTCGGACCCGCCAGTCGGCGCGAGCGCGTGGCGCAGCGCGAGCTCGTGGAACGGCGCGCGCTCCTCGCGGTCATACGCGCCGTACTCGCATTCGAGGCCGTCGAGCCCGGCGCCGGCGAGCTCGCCGACGAATGCGTCGAGCGCGTCGTCCGCGAGCCCCAACGATCCGGGGTGTGCGATCGCGCAGACCCCGCCCGACGCGTGGGTCAGGTCGATCGCGTCCTCGGGCCCGAGGCGGTCGCGCTCGAAGTACGCGGGTCGGCCCTTGCCCAGCCACACGTCGAATGCCTCCTGGATCGACGCGACGTGGCCTTCTTCCATCAGGACGCGCGCGATGTGCGGACGGCCGACCGAGCCCGGCCCCGCCTTCGCGAGTACGGCCTCCACCGTGATCGGGACGCCGTGCTCGTTCAGGGCTTCCACGATTTGCACGTTGCGCTCGTTGCGGGCCGCCTGGAGCTCGGCCAGCCGGTCGCACAGCTCGCCAGTGGCGTCGTCCACGAAGAACACGAGTAGGTGCATCGTCCCGGGGGCGCGACCGGCGAGCTCGCAGGAGATCTCGCAGCCCGGGACCAACCGCAATGGGTACGCGGCGGCGACGGCGCGGGCCTCCGCCACGTGGTCGAGGGTGTCATGGTCCGTGAGGGCCAACGCCGACAGGCCTGCCTCGCCGGCGAGCTGGACGACGCGGGTCGGCGAGTCGGTGCCGTCCGACATCGTCGAATGGCTGTGCAAGTCGATCACGAGCGGGCTTCCGCCGCTTCGGTGCGTGGCGCCGGACCAGTGAGCCCGACGCCCTCGAGGTAGTGGATCACCTCGGCGGCAGATGCCGACGCGTCGCGATCATGCGTGACGACCCGCACCTCGGGCGCCGGCGGCGGCTCGTACGGATCCGACACGCCCGTGAACTCGGGGATCTCACCAGTGCGCGCCTTCTCGTAGAGGCCCTTGACGTCGCGCTCCTCGCAGACCTCGATCGGCGTGTCGACGAAGATCTCGACGAACGAGTCGATCTTTGCCCGCACGTCGTCGCGCACGGAGCGGTAGGGCGAGATCGCCGCCGTCACCGCCACGACGCCGTTGCGGGCGAGCAGCGCCGCGACCCAGCCGATCCGCCGAATGTTCGTGTCGCGATCCGCCTTCGAGAAACCGAGGCCTGCGGACAGGTTCTCGCGCACGTCGTCGCCGTCCAGCAGCTCGACACGATGCCCACGTCGGCGGAGCTCGTCCACCACGGCGGCGGCGATCGTGCTCTTCCCCGAGCCCGAGAGCCCCGTGAACCACAAGCAAAAGCCCGTGTTCTCCACAAATGGAAGTTACCGGAGCGCGCGGATCGGTACGGCATACTTGTAGCGAGATGGAGCAGCGTCTCGGCCACGCGTGCGGTGTTTTCGGTGTCTACGCCCCCGGGCAACCGGTGGCCCACCTCTCCTACCTGGGGTTGTTCGCGCTGCAGCACCGGGGCCAGGAGTCGGCGGGGATCGCGGTCAGCGACGGCGAGATGATCACCGTCGTCAAGGACATGGGCCTCGTGACCCAGGTGTTCGACGAGCGGCGCCTCGCCCCGCTCGAGGGCCACCTCGCCATCGGGCACAACCGGTACTCGACGACCGGGTCGAGCAGCTGGCGCAACGCCCAGCCCGTCTACCGCTCGGTCGGCGACGCCGGCTTCGCCCTCGGCCACAACGGCAACCTCACGAACACCGTGCAGCTGGCGGAGCGGGTCGGGATGCTCCCGGGCATGACGGCGCCCGAGTTCGACCTCGACTCGACCACCGACTCCGCCCTGGTGGCCGAGCTGGTCGCCCAGGAGTACTCACCCTCACCGCGCTCCGACGGTCGTGACCTCGAGGTCGCGCTCGAGAAGGTGCTGCCCCGCCTCGAAGGCGGCTTCTCGTTCGTCCTCATGGACGACGCTCGCCTCATCGGGGTGCGCGACCCGCACGGCTTCTGGCCGCTCACGCTGGGCCGGATCGCCGGCGGCTGGGTCCTCGCCAGCGAGAGCGCGGCGCTCGACATCGTCGGTGCGCACTACGTGCGCGACGTCGAGCCCGGTGAGATGGTCGCCATCGACGCGTCCGGGCTGCGCTCGCACCACTTCGCCGAACCGACACCGAAGCTCTGCTTGTTCGAGTTCGTGTACTTCTCGCGTCCGGACACCAACCTGTACGGCCAGAGCGTGCACGCGGCGCGCCAGAGGATGGGCGAGGAGCTCGCCCGCCAGGCGCCGGTTCACGCCGACATGGTGATGCCGGTGCCGGAGTCCGGCATCCCCGCCGCGCAGGGCTTCGCGCGCGCCTCGGGCATCCCGTACGGGGACGGCGTCGTGAAGAATCGCTACATCGGTCGCACGTTCATCGCGCCGACGCCCGAGACGCGCGCCGCGGGCGTCCGGCTCAAGCTGAACCCGATCCGGGAGAACATCGCCGGCAAGCGCCTCGTGGTCGTCGACGACTCCATCGTCCGCGGCACGACGCAGCTCACGCTCACCCGCATGCTGCGCGAGGCGGGGGCGGCGGAGGTGCACCTGCGTGTGACCTCGCCGCCGTACCGGTGGCCGTGCTTCTACGGCATGGACACCGGCCGCCGTCCCGAGCTCCTTGCCGCTGACCTCCAGGTGGGCGAGGTCCGCGAATACCTGGGGGTCGACTCACTCGCTTACCTCGACCTCGACCGGCTCGTGGCTGCGACCGGGTCCAACGCCGAATCGTTCTGCACCGCCTGCCTCAGCGGCGAGTACCCGGTTCCCGTCCCGGACGCCGACACCAAGCTCGCCCTCGAGGTGGAGAAGGTGCGCCCGTCCCGCGCCGCCGAACCCGACGCGTCCGCCCGCGTCGAGCCGTGACCCGGGGCGACCGGGAGCACAACCCCCTCACCTACACCGACGCCGGCGTCGATACCGCCGCCGGCGAGAAGGCCGTCGAGCGCATCAAGGAGCACGTCCGCTCCACGTTCCGCCCCGAGGTGATCGGCGACGTCGGCGGTTTCGGCGGCCTCTTCGCGTTCCCGGGCGACCGATTCCACGACCCGGTGCTCGTCGCGTCCACCGACGGGGTCGGCACGAAGGCCGTCGTCGCCCAGCTCGCCGGCCGGTACGACACGATCGGGATCGACTGCGTCGCGATGTCCGTCGACGACGTCGCCGCCAACGGCGCCGAGCCACTGTTCTTCCTCGACTACGTCTCGGTCGGCAAGCTCGTCCCGGAGACGATCGACGAGATCGTTGCCGGCGTCGCCGACGGGTGCCGTCAAGCGGGGTGCGCACTGGTCGGCGGCGAGATGTCCGAGCACGGCGGCGTCATGGAGCCCGGTGAGTTCGACCTCGTCGGCTTCGCCGTCGGCGTGGTCGAACGGTCACGAGTCCTTCCCGCAAACGTGCGGCCCGGCGACGCGGTCGTCGGCTTCGCCAGCGGCGGCCTGCGCTGCAACGGGTTCTCCCTCGCCCGACGCGCCCTCCTTGAAGTCGACGGGCGGGAGCTCGGCGGCCCGGCCTGGGCCGGCGCACCCCACTCGCTCGCCGATGAGCTGCTGCGCCCGAGCCTGGTGTACGCGCCGTCGATGCTCGAGCTGCGGCGTCACGTCGACGTGCACGCCTACGCGCACGTCACGGGCGGCGGCATCGTCGGGAACCTCGTCCGCGTGCTTCCCGACCACTGCGACGCGGTCGTGCGCTGGGACGCCTGGGAGCGACCGCGGATCTTCGCCGAGGTCCAGGCCGCGGGGTCGGTGGCCGACGCCGAGATGGAAGAGGTCTTCAACCTCGGGCTCGGGATGCTGGCCGTCGTGCCGGGCGATGCCGCGCACGCCGCCCTCGACGGCATCCGGTCCGCGGGCCACGAGGCGTGGGTCGTGGGCGAGATCACCCCTGGTCACGGTCATGCCCAGATGGGGTGACCCGACCGAGGGGGCACAGACCGGGACGAATAACTAGTCCCATCGCGTTGGACATTTGGTCCCGATGGGCTATCCCCTCCGGATAGTTCGCAGGTTACCCTCATTGCACGATTCGGACACGGACAAATCGGGTAGGTCGCACAAAGTGGGGCCTCCAGGACGCCGAGGCTCCGAGCCGCAGAACGGGCAGGGAACGCGAGCAAGAGAGTGAGGAGCCAGCGATGGCGATGGATGCGAGTTCCGAGCACGAGGCGCTGTTGACCCCGTCAGAGGTCGCCGCGATGTTCAGGGTCAACCCCAAGACGGTCACCCGCTGGGCCCGAGCCGGAAAGATCTCGGCCATCCGGACCCTCGGCGGCCACCGGCGCTTCCGCGAGTCGGAGATCCGCCGGTTCCTGGAGCAAGTCGAAGAAGGCTCCGAGGTCTAAGTTCGGCAACCTTTTGGCAACGACCCGGGCGCAGGCCCGGGTCGTTTGCTGTGTGCCTCGGTTGGTGGCCGGGGACGGCGTCGATCCGTCGACCCCACGCTTTTCAGGCGTGTGCTCTGCCGACTGAGCTACCCGGCCGGGAGCAGGCCGCCCAGGCGGCCCGCCGGCGGTCCTGACGGGATTTGAACCCGCGAGCTCCGCCTTGACAGGGCGGCGTGCTAACCAGACTGCACCACAGGACCATGTCTCCGACGCTCGACGTTCGCGCCGCCGGCGCCTGTGCCCCCAGGGGAATTCGAATCCCCGCTACCGCCTTGAAAGGGCGGCGTCCTAGACCGCTAGACGATGGGGGCCCGTAGCTCCACCGGGAGCATCGCATCGTATCAGCAGCGCTTTTCCGTGCCGTCCGGCGACGGTGCGCGACGAGGCGGCAGTAGGGTGCGAAGCGTCTCGGCAGGCAGGGGAGAGATTTGCACCGGTTCCGGATCGTCGTCGCGGCGGCTCTCGTCTCGTCGATGACGCTCGTGACGTACCAGGTCGCGTCGGCCAGCCCGACGCAGACGCCCGCGCAATCGTCGTCGTCGTTCTGCGCGACGGCGCAGAGTCTTCAGGGCGAGATCCAGCGCCTCGACGAGATCGATCTCGAGACTGTCAGCATCTCGGACTTCCGCAGCACATACCGGCGGTTCGCGGCTTTGATCAAGCAGCTCCAGAAGGAAGCGCCGAAGGAGTTGAAGAACGCGTTCAAGCGGCTCCGCGCGTTCTACGACAAGGTTGCGGCGGGCAAGATCGAACTCGACGTGACGAGCGCCAAGTCCGTCAGGAAGTTCGCCAAGGACGTCGAGAGAGCGGGCAAGGACGTCTCCAAGCTGTTCACGTACCTCGAAGACCAGTGCGGCATCACGTTCGAGAGCACCACGACGACGACCTGACGGACGGACGATTCAAGACCGCGTTCTACGATCGTGCGCGGGCCGCTAGCTCAGTTGGCAGAGCAACGGACTTTTAATCCGATGGTCCGGGGTTCGATTCCCCGGCGGCCCACCATCATTCGTGGCGCAGCTTGACCTTCGCGGTGAGCACGCCGTCTGCGACCGACGGGTCGGGTGTGATCGTGCACGGGAACGCGTTATCCGACGTGGTGCACGTCACCTCGGGCCGCTTGCCGGTCAGCTTCACGGACAGGTCCCACACCACCGGAGCGCCGCCCGGGCGCGGGAGCTCGAGGCGCGCCTCGGTGCGACAACCGCCCGGGCGTGGGTCCACGCTCGCCCAGTTGATCGATTGACTGTCGGGGATCTTCTGACCGAGCACCAGCTCGGGATCCCACCGGTCACCCTTGTCCTTGGCGGCCGTCGTGACATCGACGTCGCCCATCCCGGTCAGGTTTTGCACCGTCGCGTCGCAACGCACGGACGCCGGCGCAGGCGGGGTGGGCGCGGGCTTCTTCGCGGTCGGCGGCGCAGGCGTCGAGGGCGTCGACGGCGATCCCGGCGCTGAGGCGGGCGGTTCGGAGCGCGGGTTCACCAAGAACGTGGTCTGGATGCGGTACGTGGTGCCCCCGGCTTGCGCAATGAAGACCGGGGCCCACTCGGCAGCGGTGGTCAGCTTCCCGTTGAGGACGATCCACGTGTCGTTGTTGGTCGGCCACCGCTTCCACGTGGTCTCCGGGGGGAGCTGACCTTCGACGGAGACCACGGGCAACGGCCTGCCATCCGAGGTGCAGATGTGGAAGTCCTTGAGCGTGTCACCGACCTTCGCCGTGCTGTGCGGGACGCACTCGAGAGCCGGACCGGGCGGCGGTGGGGGCCCCACCTCGTAGGAGATCTTCACCCCGGGCTCGCCGGGAGCCGGGGTTGCCACGGTCCTGACATCGGGCGTTACGTAGCTCGACCCGGCGCCTCCGCCCCCGCCTGATTTGTCGGTCCCTGCCGCGCCGCCCCCGCCGAAGTAGCCGCCGCCACCCCCGCCACCACCGGCTCGGAACTGCGGGAGCACGCCCGGCCCCCCTTTGCCCCCGCCGTATCGCCCGCCGCCCTTGCCGTCGGGAATGAGCGGGTTCTTGTTGTGGCCCCCGGCCCCGCCGGCGTTCAGCGTTCCGCCTCCTCCGCCGCCGGCGTCGCTCGTGATTCCCGAGCCGCTCGTGCCGTCGAGCGTGGCGCCGTTGGGCCCTCCGTGGCCTGCTCCGCTCACTCCGCCGCCGCCACCGCCGCCGCCGGCGGCCATCACCAGGACCTTGCCGCTGGGGCTCGAGACGACTTGCGTGAACCCGCCGCCACCCCCGCCGCCCGATCCGGAGTCGTTCGCGTCGCCGCCGCCGTTGAAGCCGCCTGTGCCGCCGCGGTCCTTGCTGATCCCGCCGTGCTCACCGTTGCCACCCACCAGGACCTGGACGTCTCGCTCCGCTCCGACCTGGATGTCCTTGGCCGTGACCTGGATGCCGGCGCCCCCATTGCCGGAGTTGTAGGCGCCCTTCCCACCCTTCCCGCCGGCGGCGACGATCGTGATGCGCGACACACCGGCAGGGAGCGTCAAGTACTCGGCGTGACTCACGAACTTGAACTCCTTGGTGACGACCTCGTTGGTCTGCGCACCGACCGGCTCGGGGTGGATGGGGGTCAGCGCAACCATCGAGAGCGCGAGACCGATCGCGGAAGCGATCACAACCGCGTGGATCGAGAACTTCCGTGTCATTGCCCCTGCCCTTCGAGCCACACGTTCTTGGAGCCCGACGATATTGAACAGCGTTCAATTCGTCAAGGGTTCACAGCAGAGGCGTCCCAATGTCCGGGTACGGGCGAAATGGTCGCGCGTCGCGCGCGCAGAGCAGTCGATCGGCCCTATTGCGTGACAAGGGGGTCCTTGAAACTACCCGCCGATACATACCAGGGCGGGTGTTCGCGTCGCGGGTGCCCCAGAAACTGAAAGGCGAAATCATGGGTAGGTCCAAGCTCTGGCAACTTCCCGTTGCCGGACGGCTGGGGGTGCAGCACGGGTTGCTCGTCGGCTGGTTCCTCCTCGTCGGTGTGCTCGCAGTGCTGCTGCTGCCGGGCCCCGCCGGGAGCGCGACCGCGCCGGGGTCTCTCGTCGAGGCCCAGACCGTCGACTTCGGCGGCCAGTCTCACTGCGGTGTCGTGTTCGGAATCGGTGCCAGCTTCGGTGGCTCCGGGAGTGGCGACGCCCGGTGCACGAGCGTCGAAGCGGGTGGCAATGCGCAGGTGAATTCGGAGGGATTCGGTGACATCGGATTCCAGTTCCAGGACTCGCCGATCGGCGCCGCCATCTCGAACATCCACATCTCGAACGAAGGCGACAACAACTCCAACAACTCGATCATCGGGAACTCCGACCTGATCATCAACGGGAACGTTGGCGCGTCGGCGAACATCTTCCCGCCCGTCGGGGATGCCGCTGCGGCAGCCCTGCCGGCGGCCGTCGACCCGCAGGTCACCGCGCTCCCGGTTGCAGAGCCGGCGCCCGAAGCGTCGGCGGTTGACCTCGGCGGTCAATCGCACTGCGGCGTGGTGGTCGGGATCGGCGCCAGCGGCGGTGGCTCCGGGAGCGGTGACACCCGGTGCACCAGTGTCGAAGCCGGTGGTGACGCGCAAGTGAACACCGATGGGTTCGGCGACATCGGGATGCAGTTCCAGAACTCGCCCGTGAACGCGCCCATCACCAACGTTCACATCTCGAACGAGGGCAGCAACAACTCGAACAACACGATCGTCGGTGACAACAACGTGATCATCAACGCCAACCTCGGGATCACGATCAACGTCTGATACCCGTCGGGGAATGGCGCCGGGGAGTCGAGTCGCCTTCTTCCCGGCGCCGGCGACGATCAGCTGAGCGTCAGTCGAGGCGGGCCGCCACCGGTGTCGGTGGAGCGGCCGCTTCGACGCGCGCGCGTTCTGGTCGTCGTTGACGCACGATCATGGCGACCAGAGCGACGATGATCGTGAGTTCGAAGAAGACGAGCGCCACGTTCGAGGCGAAGATCGCTCGATACGGCACGGATGCGGGGACGCCCTGGCGGTACTGGTACGCGATCAGGTACAGCGCGGACTGTGCGAGCACGAGGCGCGTCAGGCCCGAGCGCCACTCGAGCACGAGCACAGGGAGCGCCCACACCGCGTACCAGGGCAGCACGTACGCACCCGCGAGCAGGTAGGCGACGACGGCGCTGCCGACGACCAGCGCCGGTGTGTTGTCGCGTAGACGCCCGGCCACGAGCACGGCGGCGAGGACGATGACCGTGATCGTCGACAACGTGGAAGCGGTCTGCAGGAAGTCGTGCGAGAACTCGTGGACGCGTCCGAGCCCGAACAGGTTTGTGCGCCCCTCAGAGTTGCTGAGGAGCCAGATCGAGTTGCGGCTGATCTGAAGCCGCGCTTCTCGGAGTGGTGTGAGCGCGTCGAAGCCACCGCTGAGCGCGTACCCGGCGGCGATGACGGCGCCGCCGACCCCGGTCGCGATCGCGGCCGGGCGCACACCCCGCTTCCGCACGATCCAGACGATCAGCGCCACGAGCCCGAGCAGAGCAACGAGCTTGACCAGCGCACCCAACCCGATTGCCAGTGCGGCGAGCTCGAACCGTTCTCGAGACGCGAGAAGCACACCGACGAGCAGCGCAAGCCCGACGAGCGCGTCGTTGTGCCCGCCGTTCACGACGTCGAAGATGACGAGCGGATTCAAGCCGATCAACGCCACCGCGGCGGGGTTCCGGGTCCGGCGAGCGATCAACAACACTGCAAGGAACACCGACAGCGCCGCCAGCGTCTGGAACCAGATCCGAGTCGACAGCTGATGTGTCTGCGTCACGGAGATGACGCCGGCCGAGATCCCGTTCCACAGAGGTCCGTAGACCGAGCTGGTGTTCTGCCACGTGGGCTTGACTCGTCGGATCGCGCGGTCGTTCGAGTACTC
Source organism: Acidimicrobiia bacterium (assembly GCA_036005605.1). GTDB lineage: Bacteria > Actinomycetota > Acidimicrobiia > IMCC26256 > JACDBD01 > JALZAA01. The sequence continues at coordinate 13,220 of DASYQJ010000107.1, read as the reverse complement.
GACCGGGACGTGACGGTACGGGCTCGCGCCGTAGTGGCTGACCATCCGGCCGTACGCGGCGTACGACCAGATGTCGGACGAGTCGCGGGGCCAGCGGGCGACGCCGACGAGCAGGAGAGCCGCGGAGAGGGCGACGACCGTCGGCATGCGGAGCGCGCGGCGCCAGCGAGCGACGAACAGCGCCAGCGCGAGGGCTGCGAACGCGAGCGCCAGCAACCCGGCTCGATTGGCGGTAGAGAACCGCCGGGCGGTCACCAGCGCGGTCGAACTCGCCGACACGAGCACGAGCGTGAGGGCGATGCCGCGGTCAGCGGCGGTGGGCGCGTCGCCTCCACCCGGGTCGGACGCCACGGCGCGGAGTGTGCTCCAAGGTGGATGAGACTTGGATGAAGGCACAACCAACACCTAGGGAACGATTCGTGCAGTCGCCGTCTCGATGCCCGTCACGACGTCGAAGCCGTCCTGACAGCTGAGCCAGTCCCGATTGCGGCGGTGCAGCGGATCGTGCTCGTCGTAGCGATTCAGCACCACGACGACCTGTCCTCCCCCGAATGCTGCGACCGACATGCGCACCGCGTTGATGGTGCCGAGGCCGGCGTCGGCCACGAGCAGCACGAGGTCGGGCGCGATCGCCGACGCCAACGCCACGTTGTCGCCGTCGGCGGCGATGGGCGACCGCGGCCCGCCGGCTCCTTCGACCAGTCCCGCATCGACGCCGTTCGGCCAACGCAGCTCGTCGAGCAGATCACCAACCGTGAACGGCGGTGCGCCGAGTGCGTCGGCGGCCATGGGCGGCGCCAGCGCCCGCGCGTACCAGCGATGCGGCGGGCAGACATCGTGGGGAGGCTCACCGGTCGCATCGGCGAGCACGTCGGCGTCGGTGGGCTCTTCACCGGCGTCGAACGACTGCGCGGGCTTGCGGGCGCCGACACGCAGTCCGGCGCTGCGGAGCCGCGCCAGCACCGCGGCCGCCGTCCACGTCTTGCCGACCGCGGTCCCGGTGCCGGCGACAAAGACGAGGCGCGCCGGGCGCGTCGTCACAGGTGGGCGAGCGCGGCCGCCAGCGCATCGACCTGCGACGGCGCGTGCGCGGCCGACAGTGCGACACGCAGGCGGGAGGTGCCGGGCGGCACGGTCGGCGGCCGGATGGCGGGTACGAGCATGCCCTGGTCGAGCAGCGCGGCCGCCGCCGCGAGAGTTCTCGCCTCGTCCCCGAAGACGACGGGGACGATGGGGGACGGGTGGCCGGGCCGGAGCCGCTCGACGTTGGCGCGCAGGCGCGTCGTGAGCTCGTCGCCCTCGTTGGAGCGGATGACGGCGACGGCGGCGAGCGCGGCGGCGGTGTCGGCCGGGGAGAGGGCTGTCGTGAAGATGTAGGAGCGGGCCCGGTTCACGACCAGCTCGGTGAGGTGAGCGGGGCCGGAGACGAAACCTCCGAGGGCGCCGACCGTCTTCGAGAGCGTGCCGATGCGAACCGCTTCGCGCCCGGTGAGGTCGGGATCGGGACCGAGCACCGCGTGCGCCTCGTCGAGGACGAGCAATGCGCCGCGGCGGGCACACAGTTCCACGAGCGCGTCGACGTCGACCACGTCGCCGTCCATCGAGAACACCGAGTCGGTGACGACCACGGCGCGCTCGGCGGGAACCGTCGTGAGGAGGTGCTCGACGTGGTCGAGGTCCTGGTGGCGGAACACCTCGACCCGGGCGCGGCTCAAGCGGCATCCGTCGATGATCGACGCGTGATTGAGCTCGTCGGAGCAGACGAGCACACCGCGCCCTCCGAACGTGGTGAGGACGCCGAGGTTGGTCGCGAACCCCGTCGGGAACAGGACGGCGCGCTCGGTGTGCTTCCAGTCAGCGAGCGCCGCCTCGAGGTCCGCGTGCACGGGGCGCGAGCCCACGATCAGGCGAGCCGAGCCGGACCCTGCGCCCCACCGGTCGAGCGCGGCGTGCGCCGCGGCCACGACCTTCGGGTGTTGCGTCAGGCCGAGGTAGTCGTTGGACGCGAACGAGACGACGGGGCGGCCGTCGGGGGCGAGCTTCCCCTCGGGCCCGGCGGCGTCGAGGTCGCGTGGCTCGCGCCAGCGGCCGGCGTCGCGGATGGCGCCCGCTTCGGCGTCGGCCCAGTCGCGCCAGCTCACGCCGCCGCCACCTCGTCGATCGCACCCGACAGCGCGTCGACGATCCGGCGCAGCTCGGGGGAGGTGATCGTGAGCGGCGGCATCACGACGACGACGTCGCCGAGGGGACGCAGCAGCACGCCGCGCTCGACGGCAGCGGCGCAGACCCGCCGACCCCAGCGGAGCCCGTCGCGCGGCGGCGCGAGCTCGATCCCGCCCATGAGCCCCTGGAGCCGAACCTCGCGGACAGCGCGGTGCGGCGCAACGCGTTCATCCAACAGGGCTTGCAGCTCGACAGATCGCGCGCGCACGTTGGCGAGCACGTCGAGCTCGTCGAGAAGCTCGAGGTGGCGGCGGGCGACCGCGCAGGCGAGCGCGTTCCCGCCGTACGAGTGGCCGTGGTACAGCGTCTGCTCGGACAGGTCGGGCCCGAGGAACGCGTCGAAGACGCGCTGGCTGGCGACGGTCACGGACTGGGGCAGATAGCCGCCGGTCAGTCCCTTGCCCAGGCACAGCAGATCGGGCCGGAGCCCGCATCGCTCGGAAGCGAAGAGTGTGCCGGTGCGTCCGAACCCGGTCGCGACTTCGTCGCACACGAGCAGCACCGCCTGCTCGCGGCATGCGTCGGCCAGCGCGGCGAACGCCGACGGTGGCGCCACCTGCATCCCGGCCGCACCTTGCACGAGCGGCTCGACCACGACGGCAGCGAGGTCGTGGGCATGCTCGGCGATCATGCGCGTCGCCAGCTCGACGCAATGGGGGTCGTCGAATCCCGGCGCACGCCGGACGGGGAACCGCAGCGGGTCGAAGATCTCCGTGCCGAACCCACCGGCGCCGAGGGAGAGGCCGCCCACCGTGTCGCCGTGGTACGCGCCGCCGAACGTGAGGTAGGTCGTGCGTCCGTGGACGCCACGGTTCACCCAGTACTGGAACGCGATCTTCAGCGCCTGCTCGACCGCGGCGGCGCCGTCCGACGCGAACAGGAAATGCGGCCCGTCGACGGGCACGACGCGCGCCAGGGCCTCGGCCAGCTCGATCGCGGCGCGGTTCCCGTTGCCGAGCATCGTCGAGTGCGCAACCTGGTCGAGCTGGTCGCGCACCGCCTGGTCGAGCTCGGGTACGCGGTGGCCGAGCGTGGTGACCCAAAGTGACGAGATGGCGTCGAGGTAGCGGCGCCCGTCGACGTCGATGACGTCGTGCCCCTCGGCCGACTCCACGATGACCGGCGCATTCTCCGCGTAGCAGGCCATCTGCGTGAAGCCGTGCCAGACGACGGCCGCGTCGCGCTTCGCCCACTCCTCCGCCGAGCCCACGGACGGCGATGTTAGGTGGGGCCTCCGCCGCCCCGTCAGGCTCGCTTCAGATTGGCTAGATGCGACGGCCCCAGCGTCCGGTGACGGGGCCGCGCCCGAAGCGCGAGCGCGAGCCCCAGCGACGCCGGAACCGGCGGCGCGGGATGCCGAAGAAGAAGAGCGCGAGCACGAGGACCGCCAACGCGACGATCAGCACGGTGATCATGTAGCTCTGCTACCCGACGCCCCGTGATCGAAAACGGCCGAGCGTGAGCGGCGCCGGCTAGATCACTCCGCGACGCCCTCGGCGCCGAGGTCGCGCAGGGCGGCGCGGATCTGCTCGGCGGCCGTGTCGAGCGAGCCCTCGGGCGGGTTGTGGTCGGCGTGCGCGAACGACAGCTCACCAGCCGAGTTGATCGGCACGACGTGGATGTGCGTGTGCGGCACCTCGTCGCCGACGATCATCACGCCGATACGGCGCGGCTTGAACGCCTGCTCCTGCGCCTTGCCGATGGTCTGCGCCACCGTGAACAGGTGGCGCGCCAGAACAGGATCGAGGTCGATCCAGTGGTCGACCTCGCGGCGGGGCACGACGAGCGTGTGGCCGGGCTTCATCGGCGCGATCGACAGGATCGCGACACACTGTGGATCGCGCCACACGAACACGCCCGGGATCTCGCCGTCGATGATCTTCGTGAAGATCGAAGCCACGCGCGCGGAGGCTACCCAGCGGCCGCGGCGCGCACCGCCGGCGCCACCTCGGCCATGAACCGCTCGAGGGTTGCTGCGGTTCCGAAGTCGTGGAACTGAAGTACGAACCCGCGCGCTCCCAGCTCGACGTCGGCGATGAGCGCGCCGGCGACCTGTGCGGCCGTGCCGGTCACGACACCACCCCAGCTGCCGAACCGTCGCTGCGTCAGCCCGCTGACCTCATCGCGGTCGGCGTCGCCCGCGGCCAGGCCGACCGGGTGCTGCACCGACACGCGCGCGTCCCCGGCCAGCTGCCGCACCTCGGCCAGCCGGTCGGCCGCGTACGACGGGCAGTTCCACCAGTCGGCAAAGTCGCGTACGAGCGGCATCGTGAGCTTCGGTCCTGCGCCGCCGATGTGCACGGGGATGTGCGGTTGCACCGGGAGGGGACGTCCGACGGCGCCGGCCAGCCGATAGTGCGCGCCCGGGTAGTCGAACGGCTCGCCTGCGAACATGCGCGGGAGGATCTCGAGCGTCTCGCGCAGGCGGGCGGCGCGCTCCGGGGCCGGCCCGGCGTCGATCCCGAACGTGCGCAACTCGGCGTCGACCGACCCCCAACCGAGCCCGAGCTCGAGACGGCCGCCGCTGAGCACGTCGAGCGTGGCCGCCATCTTCGCCAGCACCGCCGGGTGACGGAACGGATCGCACGTCACGAGGTGGCCGAGTCGGATCCGGCTCGTGCGGGTGGCGAGCCCGGCGGCGAGCGTCCAGCCCTCGAGCGTGTCCCATTCGGGCGCGGTGGGAGCGGCGAGGTGGTCCATGAGCCACGCCGAGTCGAAACCGGCCGCTTCGGCCGCCAGCGTCCGCTCGAGGATCGTGTCGAACGACATGCGCAGTTGCGGGAGGAACACCCCGAACCACACCCTGACGTCGCTGTCAGACGGCACGGCGGGACGTTACCGTCGCGGAGGCGGCGGCTTGGCCGACCGCCGGAGCAGAGCCGGAGCTTGCGACGGCGCCAAAAGGGAGAGCCCATGGACCTCGACGGAGCCGTCGCCCTCGTCACCGGTGGCGCGAGCGGCATCGGCGCCGCGACCGGCGCACGACTGCGCGACCGCGGCGCCCGAGTTGCCGTGCTCGACCTGCAGGCGCGGGAGGGACAGGGCGATCTCGCCGTGAAATGCGACGTGGGTGACGAGGACGACGTCGTCGCCGCCGTGCAGCAAGTGGTCGACGAGCTGGGCCCACCCCGCGTCGCCGTGCTCGCCGCCGGGATCGGCGGGATGTCGCCGATCCTGAAGATGAGCGCAGAGGAGTGGGACCGCGTCCAGCGCGTGAACATTCGGGGCGTGTTCCTATGCCTCCGCGAGGCGGCGCGCGCCATGGTGGCGGCGGGCCAGCCCGGGGCCATCGTGGCTACCGGATCCGTGTCGGGGATCGTGAGCGACCGCGGCATCGTCAACTACTCGACGTCCAAGGCCGCGGTGCACCAGCTCGTGCGCGTGGCGGCCGGCGAGCTCGGCCATCACGGCATCCGCGTCAACGCGATCGCACCCGGATGCACGGACACGCCGATGTTCGCGGCCACCGACCAGCTCCCGGGCTACCGCGAGCTCGTCTCGGAGCGAGCGGCGCTCGGGCGCCTGGGGACCGCGGACGACATCGCCAGCGCGATCGTGGCGTTGGTCGAGCTCGACTGGGTCACCGGCCACGTGCTGGTCGCCGACGGCGGCATCACGTTGCGGAGCCCGCTGGATCCCACCGACATCCTCGAAGGCGCCTGAGATTGGCGCACGTCCACCACAGCGCGGTCTACGTGCGCGATCTCGACGCGAGTCTCCACTTCTACCGCGACGGGCTCGGCCTCCAGGTGCTGATGGACCACGAGTTCGACGGCGACTGGCGCACCCTGTTCGACGCGCCCGGCGAGCGGCTGCGGTCGATCTTCCTCGGCAATCCGGATTCGCCCGACACCGGGATCGTCGAGCTGGTCGCGTTCGTCGGGGACGGCACCGGCGCCGGTGTCGCCGCGCCGACGCCTGCTCCGCCCCGTCCGGGTTTCTTCCTGCTGTCGTTCTTCGTCGACGTGGAAGCCACGCTGGCGCGGCTCGCCGCCGTGGGCCTCGACGAGCCGGCGCGCCGTATCCGCGTTCCCGGCCCCGGAGGCGATGTCGAGATGGCGACCGTGCGCGACCCCGACGGCGTGCTCGTCGAGCTGGTCGGGATCGGTTCCTAGCGACTCACGCGATCGTCGCGCCGCCGTCGACGGCGATCGTCTGGCCGGTGACATCGGCGGCGCCATCCGAGAGCAAGAACGCCGCGACCGAGGCGATCTCCTCCGGCTGTGCCACCCGCTGTAATGGCACGGTGCGCCGGATGCCCTTCTGCGCCTCGGGCGTGTTCCACGTGCCGGCCGTCATCGGTGTGTCGACGCCGCCCGGGCAGATGCAATTGACGCGTACGCCCTGTGGCCCGTACTGCACCGCGGCCAACCGGGTGAGTGCGGCGACACCACCCTTGCTCGCGGTGTAGCCCGAGCCGTACCCGTGGCCCTTCAGGGCGGCGGTCGACGCGATGGTCACGACCGCGCCCCGCCGTTCCACGAGGTGGGGAACGGCGTGCTTGATCGCGAGGAACGTGCCGGCGAGGTTCACCTGCAACACGAACAGGAAGTCGTCGAGCTCGACCTCGCCCAGCGGCTTGAGGTCTCCGCCGTGGAAGACGCCGGCGCTGGTCACGACGCCGTCGAGCCCGCCGAAGGTATCGACGGCGCGCTCGACCGCGGCCGCGATCTCGTCCTCGTTCCCGACGTCCGCAGGCGCCGCGGTCGCAGTGCCGCCGGCGGACGTGATCTCGCGCGCGGTGTCCTCGGCGGCGTCGCCGGCGCGGTCGACCACGGTGACGGCCGCGCTCTCGCGGGCGAGGAGGATCGCAGCCGCGCGCCCGATGCCGCTGGCGCCGCCGGTGACGAGCACGCTTCGCGTCATGAATCGCGGACGCTACCCGGTACCGTGCGAACGTGAGCGACCCGCCGCTGGTCGGCATCATCCGCATCTACCAGCTGGCCTGCAGCGGCATGGGCTCACCGTTCTACGCCGACCTCCTCGAGCGCATGGCCGGCGAAGTCAGCGCCGGCGGACCGATCGGGCGATTCCTCGCCGACCAGCTCGACTCGAGCTACGAGGACGCGGTCCCGCTGCGGTTCCTCGGCGGCGTGCACCGGCTGGTGCTCGCGGGGGAAGCGCCCGAGCTTGCGGCGCGTTTCCCGTCCGTCGGCGGCGACGGCGACGCGGCCGCCGCGTGGCCGGCGCTGCTCGCCGCGCTCGATGCCCACGCCGACGCGATTCGCGACGCACTCACCAGGCCGCCGCAGACGAATGAGGTCGGGCGGTCGGCCGCGCTCGTGGGCGGGTTCCTCGTCGTGGCCCGTGACACCGGGCTTCCGCTGCGGGTGCTCGAGATCGGGAGCAGCGCCGGGCTCAACCTTCGCTTCGACCGCTACTGGTACGAGTCGGACGGGGCCTCGTACGGCGACCCGGCGTCACCGGTGCGCTTCAGCGGCCTGTGGGCGGAGGGCCATCCGCCGTTCGATGCGGCCATCACGATCGCCGAGCGGCGGGGCTGCGATCGCGACCCGATCGACGCCGGCGCCGAGGGAGGCCGCCTCACGCTTCTGTCGTACGTCTGGCCGGGCCAGACCGAGCGCTTCACCATGTTGCGTGCGGCGCTCGACGTGGCACGCGACGTTCCCGTCGCGATCGATCGCGCCGACATCCCGGACTGGCTCGCGCGCCAGCTCGAACAGCCCGTACCCGACCGCGCCACCGTCGTGTTCCACTCGATCGTGTGGCAGTACCTCACGGACGACGAGCGCGCCACGGCCGCGGCGGTGCTGGGGAACGCCGGCAACCGAGCGACGGGCAACGCGCCGCTGGCATGGCTGCGGCTCGAGCCGTCACCCGACCTCACGCATACCGAATTGCGCGTCACGGCGTGGCCGGGCGGCGAGGATCGGCTCCTCGCCCGCGGCCAGTACCACCTCGGCCCCGTGCAGTGGGTGGCCTGAGGCTCAGCCTGTAGCCGCCGCGCCCGAGCCGCGCAACATGACGATGCCCACCACCAGCATCCACAGCACGAACAGGACCAGCGGGATGAAGAACAAGCCTCCGAGAAGCACGATGACGCCGGCCACGTACCCGGTCACGACGAGCCACCGCGGGAACAGCGCGGAGCGTCCGGCCGCGACCGACGTCGTGATGGTGAGCAAGCCGGCTGCCGCCGCGCCGAACAGGACCAGAGCGCCGATCCCGAGGCTCTCGAAGGTGCGGAGGACGTCGGCGTCTCGCACGACCGGGGCATCGCCGAACTCGATGCTGGCCGAGACGGAGGCGGTGCCGAGCGTCGCGACCGCGAGCATCGCCACGAACAGCAATCCGCTCGCGAAGGCAGTCGTCCCGACCCATTCGGCACCGGCCGAAGCACTCCGCAGACGCTCTCGCAGCACGCCGAGGAAGACGAGGAAGACAACGGCGGCGAGTGCGAGCACGATCGCCCCGATGATGATCATCCTGCGGTTGTCGCTGTCGGCGTAGTACCGGAGCCACTTGAGGTTCGACTCGTCCCCCTCCGGTGTGTCCGACACCATCAGGAAGCCGACGACGAAGAGGACGGCGAAGACGATCGCCGCAATGCCACCCGCTCGCAGCCCGGTGCGCGTGTTCCCGACCGATGTTGCTGCCATGAACCCACCCCTTCTCTCGGCCGGAAGCCCCCAGCCCCGGCGACGTGAATCGTTTACTCCGACGGCTGATCGTCCACAAGGGTTACGCGCCGAGCGCGTCGAGCATCTCGGTGAGCCGGTCGATGCTACGCCGGCATGCGGACTCATAGCCCTCGTCGTCGATGCGGGGACCGATGAGCTCGAGGTCGAAGCAGCCCTGGTAGCCCGCGGCCAGGACCTGGCCGAGGATGCGTTCGAGGGGGATGTCGCCGTCTCCGGGGACGAGCCGGTTGGGCGTCGACAGGGTCCCGACCGCGAAGTCGCTGACCTGGACGAGCCGAATGCTGTCGGCCCCGGCGGTGATCGTGTCCGCGAGGCCACGCTCCGCCCAGCAGGCGTTGATCTCCATGCATACGCCGGCGTCGAACCGGCGGGCGAGGTCGAGGGCGTCGGCCAGGGTGTGCACGAAGCCGACGTCCACCCGCAGCGAGTTCGTGTGCTCGATCGCGAAGGGCACGCCGCGGGAGCGAGCTTCGGGCAGCACCGGCGCCAGCGCCGCCTCGATCGCGTCGGCGGCCTCCTCCCACGCGAGCGGGCCGGCCGGCCCGGTCGTGAACACGAGGCACTCGGCGCCCACATCGGTCGCGGTGTCGAGGGCGCGCACGACCCGCTCGCGTTGTGCCCCCCACCGGTCGGGTTCGGCGAGATGGAACGGGCCGAGCCCGATGAGGTTCGTCACCCGCAGTCCGGCATCGACCACGCGGCGGGTGCCCTCCTCCCACCCGAACCGCTCGAGCTTCGCCACCGAGATCCCGACGTTGGTGATGCCGGCGTCGGCGTAGAAGGCGAGGTCGGCATCGAGCTCCCAGGAGAAGGTCGAGATGGCGCTCAACGAGACCCTCGGATGCATGGCCCTTGTCAGCCGAGCGTCAAGCCACGGGCGGCGCTGCTGCCCCCGTCGAGGGGGAGGTTGACACCGGTGACGAACTCGGACTCGCGGCCGGCGAGGTACACCGCCGCCAGCGCGATGTCGCCCGCTTCACCGATCCGGGTCAGGTGCATGCCCTCGAGGCGGGTACGGCGCGCTTCGGAGAGGTCGGCGTCGCGCCGCTCGTTCAGCACGTAGCCGGGGCTGATCGTGTTGCACCGCACGCCGCGCTCGGCGTAATCGACTGCGATCGACCGGGTGAGCGCGTTGAGGCCGCCCTTGCTCGCGATGTAGGCGGCCAGCCCCGGGCTGGCTCGCTCGGCAGCGCGCGACGAGATGTTGACGATCGACCCGTGCCCGGCCGCGATCATGTGCGGAATCGCGGCCCGCGCGAGCCACATCGGCGCGGTGAGGTTCACCCGCAGGCTCGCTTCCCAGCTCGACGTCGTCATCTGCGCGACGGGACCGTCGGTTTCGTCGACCGTCGACCCCACAGCGTTGTTCACGAGCACGGTGACGCCGCCGAACCGCTCGACGGTGGCGGAAACGAGTTGTGCACACGCCGCTTCGTCGGACAGGTCGGCGGCGTGGAACGCGGCGTCACCCCCCGCCCCCGTGATCGCGGCGACGGTTGCCGCGCCGCGTTCCGCATTCCGGCCGGTCACGACGACGCGGGCCCCTTCGGCGGCGAACGCCGTCGCGATCGCCTTCCCGATCCCGGAGGTGGAGCCGGTGACGAGCGCGATCTCCCCCTCGAGACGCACGGCCGGACCGTACACCGCCGTCTGTTGCGGCTGACCCCCCGCCCACTCGGTCGTGCTCGCGTCAGCCGGGGCCGGAGAGCAGAGCGCCGGCGTCGTCCGGGGCGCGCCCGCGGCGCAACGGCGCGGCGATCGACGCGGCGGCGAAGAGAGCGACCGCGACGAGCACGATGGCGCCGCCGGCTGCGAGCGCCCACTGCCGGGCCGCGGCCAGTCCGAGCACGACGGCGATCATGCCGACGGCGCCCGCACCGAGCGTTGTGGTGCGGAACGATCGCGCCACGACCCGGCTCGTGGCGACCGGCAGCACCATGAGCGCGGCGACGAGGAGCACACCCGTCACGCGCATGGCCGCTGCCACCGTGACCGCCGTCAGCGCGGCGAGGAGCGCGTTCAACGCGCCGACCGGGATGCCGGCGACGCGGGCCGCTTCCTCGTCCAGCACCACCGCCAACAACCCGCGCCGCGTGAGTGCGATCGCCGCGATGATCAGCGCGCCCAGCGCGAGGACCGTGTAGACGTCGTTCTCGGTGACGGTGAGGATCGAGCCGAAGAGGTACGGCTGCAGGTTGGTGTTGGTCGCGGACCGTCCGGCCAGCACGACCCCGGCCGCGATCCCGCCGTAGAAGAACAGCGCCAGCGCCAGGTCGCCGGACGTTCGCCCGTGGGAGCGCAACCACTCGAGCGCCAGTGCGGCGACAACCGCCACGACCAACGCCGTCCATGTCGGCGACGTGCCGAACAGCAGGCCCGCGCCGATCCCGGCCACGGCGACGTGGCCGATCCCGTCACCCAGCAACGACAGACGCTTCTGCACGAGGAACGTCCCGATGAGCGGCGCCGACGCGCCGACGGCCAGTCCCGCGATCAGCGCCAGCTGCATATAGGTGGTGTCGAACGGCCACGGCAACGGCCACGGCATCCCGGGCATCACGTCCCGCCGTTCTCGGAGAGCTCCTCCAGCCACGCGGGCAGGTCGTCGCGGTGCACGCCGAGGCTCACACCGGTGGCCGCGAGGTCACCCGGCTTCCCGTCGAACAGCACGCGTCGCCGCAGCACCACAACGCGATCGAGATCGTCGGCCACCGCACCGAGCTCGTGCGAGACGAGCAGCACCGCGGCGCCGTGCTCACGCAGCAGGTGCACGAGCGAGTCGCGGAACAGCCGCTGCGCCTGAGCGTCGATGCCGGCGATGGGCTCGTCCAGGATGAGGAGCTCGGGCTCGGTGGCCAGCGCCTTGGCGATCAGGACGCGCTGTTGCTGTCCGCCCGACAGCTCGACGACGCGTTCCTTACGGAGCCCCTCGAGCGCCACGGACTCGAGCGCGTGCCCGACCGCGTCCCGGTCGACCGGTCGCGCCCGGCGCCACCACCCCTGTTTGGCGAGGCGGCCGGCGGCGACGACCTCCTCGACCGTCGCCGGCAGGTCGGGCGCCAGGCGCGGACGCTGCGGCACGTACCCCAGGCGCCAGCGGTCGTCGAGGTGCCGGGGCGAGGCACCGAACAGCTCGACGCGACCCGCTTGGGGTGCCAGCAACCCCAGCACGATGCGCAGCAGCGTCGACTTTCCGGCCCCGTTCGGGCCGACCAGCGCGGTGAACTCGCCGGGGCCGATCTCGAGTGCGACGTCGTCGAGGACACGATGGGCGCCAAAGGCGAAGGAGACACCCTGGACGGTGAGGAGGGGATCGGCGACGGAAGTCTTCATATGAGATCGATTCCCATCCTACGCGCCGAGTGTGATAAGACTCATTCTCATTGTGCGGCGATGGTTCTTGCCCCTGCTCGCGATCACGGTCGTCGCCGGCACCGCGCTCGGTATCGAGCCCGCGGGTGCGTCCCGCAGCAAGGTGAGCGTGGCGGCCGCGTTCTATCCGGTCGCGTTCGCGGCCCAGAAGGTGGGTGGGGCGCGCGTCGGCGTCGCCAACCTCACGCCCGAGGGCGCCGAACCTCACGACATCGAGCTGAACTCGGATCAGCTCGACCGGCTGCTCGAAGCCAAGGTCGCGTTCGTGCTCGGGAACGGGTTCCAGCCCGCAGTGGAGAAGGCAGCCGACCGGCGCGACGGATCGACGGTCGAGCTGTTGCCCAAGCTCGTCGACGCGAAGGGCAAGAAGGTCGCCGCGGAAGGGAAGAGTGGCGGGCTCGACCCGCACGTGTGGCTCGATCCGGTGCTCATGTCGCAGCTCGTCGGCGAGGTGGAGCGTGGCCTCGCCGCGGCCGATCCGAAGGGCGCCGCCATGTACGAGAAGAACGCGCAGGCGCTCCAGCACCAGCTCACGGCGCTCGACACTCGGTACCGCGATCGCCTGACCGGTTGTTCCCGCGACCTGCTCGTCACCTCGCACGAGGCGTTCGGCTACCTCGCGACCCGCTACGGGCTCCGACAGGAGGGCGTCGCGGGGCTGTCGCCCGACGCCGAGCCCGATCCGGCGCGCCTCGGCCAGCTCGCCGAGCTCGCCCGCGATCAGGGTGTCACGACGGTGTTCACCGAGGAGACGGTCTCGCCGCGCATCGCGCGCACGCTCGCCCGCGAGGCGGGCGGGCTGAAGACCGAGGTGCTCAGCCCGCTCGAGAGCCTTTCGAAGAAGGAGCGCGACGCGAAAGCCGATTACTTCACCCTCATGGACGCCAACCTCGACAAGATCGCCACCGCGCTCGGCTGCCCCGCCCGCCCGTAGCATCGAGCTCGTGGCCAATGGGCACGGGC
>DASYQJ010000106.1:0-2334 GCA_036005605.1 Acidimicrobiia bacterium | reverse complement strand
CTACGCCTGGATTCGAATCGGCGACGACGCACGCGCGCAGGTCGTCACTGCGATGCAGGACATCGGCACCGGCACACGCACCGCGATGGCGCAGATCGCAGCGGAGGAGCTCGGCGTGCCGCTCGAGCACGTGCAGGTCTCCCTCGGCGACTCCGCGCGCGGCCCGTTCGCGTCGATCTCGGCCGGCTCGTCGACGGTCCCGTCGATGGGGCCGGCGGTGCGTTCGGCAGCCGCTGACGCGAAGCGCCAGCTGATCGAGATCGCGGCTCAACGCTTCCATCTCGAAGAGCGCGTGCTCGACATCACAGACGGTCAGATCGTCTCGGCAGACGGAGGCTCCTGGCCGCTCGAGGAGATCACCGAGCTGCTCGAGGACGGTCAGATCCTCGGGAAAGGCGCCCGTGGCCCGAACCCGGCCGGGATGCAGGTACTGACCTTCGGCGTGCAGGTCGCCGAGGTCGCCGTCGACGTCGAGACCGGCGAGGTGCGCGTCGACAAGATCGTCGCCATCCACGACGTCGGCCGCGTGATCAACCGGCTCGGGGCCGAGAGCCAGGTCGAAGGCGGGATCATTCAGGGCATCGGCCACACGCTCTCGGAGGAGCGCATCGTGGATCCAGCGACTGGGTCGATCCTCAACCGAACGCTGGACGCGTACAAGCTGCCGACGATCGCCGACGTCCCGGAGATCGTCACCGAGCTGATCGACGTCCCCGATCCGCACCTGACGAACCTCGGCTCCAAGGGTCTCGGCGAGCCGCCGATCATCCCGACCGCTGCGGCGATCGCCAACGCGATTCGCGACGCCACGGGAGCCGATGTGCGCTCACTGCCGATCAGCCGGGAGGAGATGTTGCGGGCGTTGCGCGAAGCCGAGGCACGCGAGAAGGATCGCCTTGGAGCTCCTGCGGCCGTCTAGCGCCGAAGAGGCGGCGGCCGCACTCGGCAACGGCTCCGTCGCTCTCGCGGGCGGCACGGACCTCGTGCCGCTCCTTCGCGACCGCCTCGTTCGGCCCGAGACGCTCGTCCATGTCTCCGCCGCCGTGCCGCGCGGGATTCACGGGACGACGATCGGCGCTGGAACGACACTGGCCGAGCTCGAGGCCGACGCCGGGATTCCGCAGGCGCTTCGAGAGGCCTGCTCGCTCGCGGCGTCGCCACAGCTACGGGCGATGGGCACCGTCGGCGGCAACCTGCTCCAGGCGACGCGCTGCTGGTACTGGCGCCTCGGCTTCGATTGCTGGCTTCACGGCGGGGAGAAGTGCTTCGCGCGCGACGGTGCTCATCGTGAACACGCCGTCTTCGGAAACGACCGCTGCGCGTCGGCGCATCCGTCGGACGTCGCGGCCGCGCTCGTCGCGCTCGGCGCGCGCATCAAGACGACGAAACGTGAGCGTCCCGTGGCCGAGCTCTACCGGCTCCCGACGGACGACGACCGCGAGATCACGACCCTCACGGCGGACGAGCTGATCCTCGAGCTCCACGTGCCGGCACCGGAGGCGTCGACGTACCTGAAGGCGATGGACCGGCGGAAGTGGGCATTCCCGCTCGTCGGCGTCGCCGTGGCGCGGTCGGGCGGCGAGAACCGCATCGCCCTTGCAGGCGTTGCGCCGATCCCGTGGACGGTCGATTCCGCGCGGGCCCTCGAGGAGGCGACGCCGCTGCCGGGCACGGCATACAAGGTCGAGATCGCACGCGCCCTCATACGCCGGGCGCTTGCAGCGGTTGACGAGACGGCTGCGACGACAGGCTGACAACGCCGGCGCGCCATGGGCGGCGCTGCCTGTCGTTCTCGTCGTCCTCGCCTTTGTCGGCTGCGGCGGCGGCGGCGAGAAGGCGTCCTCGTCGCCGTGCCCGACGCGCGGCGCGCAGGTCAGCTTCCCGCTGCTCGACGACTCGAAGCCGCACACGATCCACGTCCTCACGAACTTCGGCTCGTTCGACGTCCGCCTCGATGTCGAGGACTCGCCGTGCACCACGTTGTCGTTCGCCGCGCTCGTGCGCAAGAGGTTCTTCGACGGCACGATCTTCCACCGTATCGTTCCCGGCTTCGTGATCCAGGGCGGCGATCCGACGGGCACGGGTCGCGGCGGCCCGGCTACACGGTCGTCGACGTGCCGCCGCGAGACTCGCTCTATACCAAGGGCGTCGTTGCGATGGCGAAGAGCGCCGCGGAACCGCCCGGCACGGCGAGCAGCCAGTTCTTCGTCGTGACGGCCGACAACGCGGGGCTCCCGCCCGAGTACGCCATCCTCGGTGTCGTGACGAAAGGGCTGCCCGTCGTCGAGCGCATCGGCCGACTCGGGAACGCCCGCGAGCAGCCGACGAAGCGGG
>DASYQJ010000105.1:0-8083 GCA_036005605.1 Acidimicrobiia bacterium | reverse complement strand
CGAGGTCGGATTGCGCACGCGCCTCGTAGATGCCCGTGCCCCACAACTGGTAGGCGACGAAGAGGAGGATCAGCAGACCGACCGTGATGAGGACCCGGCCGATCGCCCCGATCACGGTACGCACGGGGCCAGAGGCTACTTCGGGGCTTTTGCCTCGTTTGCTGTCTCGAGAACGGTTCGCCCAGGTCAGAGGGCGCTTCGTACACTCGTCGTGCTTTGAAGCAGCTACCGCGGTGAAGCCCGTGGAGGCTTACGTGCCCGTCGTCGTCCGCCTGCGTTCCGCCGTGTGCCTCCTGGGTCGGTTCCCGGCCCTGGCCGGGGTCGACTTGGACGTCGAGGCGGGCGAGGTCGTGCTGCTCTCGGGCGCGAACGGGTCGGGGAAGACGACCCTGTTGCGTCTCCTCGCCGGATTGCACCGGCTGCACTCGGGAACGGGTGTCGTGCTCGGGCACGACCTGTCGATCGACCGGCGGGGCGCGCGGCGCGCGATCGGCCTCCTCGGGCACGACACCGGCTGTTACGACGACCTCACGGTCCGCGAGAACCTCCGCTTCGCGGTGCGCGCCGCCGGCGGCGACGCGTCCGCGTCCGACATCGGGCTCGAGCGCGTCGGGCTCACGGCGCAGGCCGACGTCGTGCACGGCCGCCTGTCGGCGGGCCAACGACGCCGGCTCGCACTCGCCGTCGTGCTCGCGCGCGACCCGCGCCTCCTGCTCCTCGATGAGCCTCACGCCGGTCTCGATGCGGCCGGCCGCGCCGTGCTCGACGCCGTGGTCGCGGCCGCCCCCGACGAGGACCGCACCGTCATCCTCGCCTCGCACGAGCTCGACCGGACCCGCGCCCTCGCCGGCCGCGAGGTCGTCCTCGCCGGCGGTGTCGCCCATTTCGGCGTCGCCGAGCCGGACGTGGCGCAGGCGAGCAAAGCCACAGCAGAAGAAGAGGTGCGGGCGGGATGAACCTCTGGCGGGAGACGGCGCTCGTGGCGGGCAAGGACCTGCGCATCGAGGCCCGCTCGCGCGTGACCCTGTACCAGGTCCTGCCCTTCGGGCTCATCGTCGTCCTCTTGTTCGCGTTCGCGCTCGATCCCAGCCGCGGTGTGCTCTCCCGCGTCGCCCCCGGCTTGTTCTGGGTGGCCGTGCTGCTGGCGGCGTTGCTGGCGGTGTCGCGCTCCTTCCAGGTCGAGACCGAGAACGCCGCCCGCGACGGCCTCCGCCTCTCCGGCCTCGACCCGGCGGCGGTGTTCCTCGGCAAGGCGGCCGCGATCGCGGTCCAGCTGGCGGTGCTCGAGGTCGCGCTCGGCGCCGGCGTCGCCCTCCTGTACGACGTCGAGCTGCGCTCGCTCGGATTGCTCGTGGCAGCGGCGGTGGCCGCGACTGCCGGCGTGGCCGCCACCGGTACCCTCTACGGCGTTCTGGCTGCAGGTTTGCGGGTGCGCGAGACGCTCGTCCCGTTGCTGCTGCTGCCGGTGGTGGCGCCCGTGATGCTGGGCGCGACCCGGGCCTGGGAGGCGGGGCTCGGCAGCGCCAGCGCCGACGGGTGGCCGTGGGTCGCGCTGCTGGCGCTGTTCGCAACGCTGTACACGTCGATCGGGATGCTGGCCTTCGGGCCGCTCCTGGAGGAAGCATGAGAGAGGACGCGCTGCTGAACCGGCGGCTCGCCACCGTCCTCGGGTGGTCGGCGCTCGCGTCGCTGGCCGTCCTCGCCGTGCTGGGCCTGTGGGTCGCGCCGCCCGACGCCGTGCAACGCGACGCCCAGCGGCTGATGTACCTGCACGTGCCGGCGGCGTGGCTCGCCTATCTCGCGTTCGGCGTCACCGCGCTCGGCTCGGCCTTGTACCTGTGGCGGCGCACGCGTTCACCGGTCTGGGACCGCATCGCCGGCGCGTCGGCGGAGATCGGCGTCGTGTTCACCGCGCTCACGCTGGTGCTGGGCTCCCTGTGGGGCCGGCCCGTGTGGGGGATCTGGTGGGCGTGGGATGCCCGGCTGGTGACGACTGCGGTCCTCTTCTTCCTGTACGTCGGCTACCTCGCACTCCGCCGCATCCCGGGTCCGGGTCGCGCCACCCGCTGCGCGATCGCGGCGCTCATCGCCTTCGTCGACGTGCCGATCGTGCACTTCTCGGTCGACTGGTGGCGCACGCTCCACCAGGAGGGGACCGTCTTCAACGAGGAGCTCAAGGCGCAGATCCACGGCACGATGGCCTTCACCCTGTTCTGGGGCGTGCTCGCGTTCACGCTCGCGTACGTGTATCTGCTCGACCGGCGGTACCGCCTCGAGGCGCTCGAGGAAGGCCGTGAGGAGCGCGAGCTCGAGCAGGCCATCGCCGAGCGGGTCGCGTCCGGTGACGGCGACGGCTCCGGTGGGGCGGGCGCGCTCGTCGACTCGGGAGCACCGCGGTGAGGCAGCCATGACCGACGCCGGGTACGTCATCACCGGTTGGGTTCTCACCGCGGTGGTGCTCGCCGGGTACTGGGCGTCGATCGCGCGGCGGACGCGCCGTGCCCGGCGCACCTTGCCCACGGACCAGAGCGCGGTCCCGCCGGGCGAGAGCTCTCACCCGTGAGCATCACCGACACGGCTCCACCGCCGTCGCCGCGCGCGACGCCGGCGCGTTCGCGGCGGAAGCGACGCGCGATCATCGCCGCTGCCGTCTGCGGTGCCGCGATCGTGGCGATCATCGTGCTCGCGGTCGCGCTCTCGCAGAACGTCGTGTTCTTCCGCACCGTGTCGGAGGCGGTCGCGCACCGCCCGAGTGAGCAAGGCGACCGCCTACGGGTCGCGGGCGCGGTGGTGCCGGGCACGATCGCAGAGACCGGGAACGGCGTGCGGTTCGACATCACGGACGGGAAGGCGACGATCCCGATCGTGCACAGCGGCGACGCCCCCGGGCTGTTCAAGGACGGCGCGCCCGTCGTGTGCGAGGGTCGGTGGAGCAAGGGTGCGGCGTTCGACTCCGACCGGATCCTCATCAAGCACGGCAGCGAGTACAAGCCACCGAAGGTCGACACCACCGGGCCCAGATCGTGAAGGCGACGCTCGGAGTGCTCGCGCTGGCGCTCGGAGCCAGCGGCGCGTTGTTGGGGATCGGCACGCTCGCGGTCGGTCTCGCCCGCGGCGACGACCGACTCCTGCGCGTCGGCCGCCGGTACGTCTACGTCGTGCTGGCGGCCGCGCTGCTCGCGGCGGCCGTCATGGAGTGGGCGCTGCTCACGCACGACTTCTCGCTCGCGTACGTCGCGAACAACAACGCCCGGGCCACGCCGCTGCTGTACACGATCACCGGCCTGTGGGCCGCGCTCGAAGGCTCCATCCTGCTGTGGGGTCTCGTCCTCGGCGGCTACCTCGCGTTCGTCGCGCACAAGTTCCGCAACCGAGCCACCGACCCGCTCGTGGCGTGGGCGCTGCTCGTCGGGCTCGTCGTCGCGCTGTTCTTCTTCGGCCTGATGCTCGGGCCGGCCAACCCGTTCAAGACCCTGGGCACCGTGCCGTCCGACGGGCAGGGCCCGAACCCGATCCTGCAGAACCACCCGCTCATGGCGTTCCACCCGCCGATGCTCTACCTCGGATACGTGGGATTCACCGTGCCGTTCTCGTTCGCGATCGCGTCGCTCGTCACCGGTCGCTTCGGCGAAGGCTGGCTGTCCGAGACCCGCCGGGCGACCCTCGTCGCCTGGGGCTTCCTCACCGTCGGCATCGTCCTCGGCGCGTGGTGGAGCTACGAGGTGCTCGGGTGGGGCGGGTACTGGGCGTGGGACCCGGTCGAGAACGCGTCGTTGCTGCCGTGGCTCACCGCGACGGCGTTCATCCATTCGGTGATGGTGCAGGAACGTCGCGGCATGTTGCGCGTCTGGAACCTCTCGCTCGTGATCGCGACGTTCTGCCTCACGATCCTCGGCACGTTCCTCACCCGGTCCGGCATCCTCAACTCGGTCCACTCGTTCACCCAGTCGGCGATCGGCCCCACGCTGCTCGTGTTCCTCGGGATCGTCGCCGCCACCGGCATCGGGCTCATCGCATGGCGGGGTGACCGGCTGCGCGCGCCCGGTCGCATCGACTCGGCGGTGTCGCGCGAGTCGGCGTTCCTCGCCAACAATCTGCTGTTCGCCGCGCTCGCGTTCGTCGTGCTCCTCGGCACCGTGTACCCGCTGATCGCCGAGGCGCTGCAGAACAAGCAGCTCTCGGTGGGGGAGCCGTACTTCGACCGCATGACGACGCCCCTCGGCATCGCGCTGCTGTTCCTGATGGCGGCGGCGCCGGCGCTGCCGTGGCGGCGGACCAGTGGCGACGTGCTCCGCGACCGCCTGCTCGTGCCGGCATGGGCGGGCGCGCTCACCATGGTCCTTGCGGTAGCTCTCGGCGCCCGGGAGCTCGCGCAGGTGCTCGCGTTCGGGCTGGGCGCGTTCGCGGTCGCGGGCATCGTGCGCCAGTACGTCATCGGTGGCCGAGGCCGCCGCCGGACGACGGGCGAGGCGTGGCCTGTCGCGCTGGTGCGCATGGTGCGGGGTAACCCGCGCCTGTACGGCGGACTCGTCGTCCACGTGGGCGTGGTGATCGTGGCGGTCGCGATCGCATCGTCCTCCGCGTACTCGACCAAGCGCGAGGTCCGGCTCGCCGAAGGCCAGTCCGCGACCGTGCGCGGCTACACGCTCACGTACAACGGCTCGCACTCGCAACGCAGCGGCCAGAAGAACACCGTGTCCGCCGACATACGCGTCCGCCGCGGCGGCGACGACCTCGGCACGTACGCGCCCTCGATCTCGACGTTCCCGAACGCTTCGCAGGGCATCGGGACGCCGTCCGTGCGTACGGGCTTTCGCGAGGACGTCTACCTCACGCTGGTGTCGTCGCCCAACGAGCAGGGCCGCGTGACGATCGGCGTGGCCGTGAACCCGATGGTGCTGTGGCTGTGGGTCGGCGGCGGTGTCATGGCGTTGGGCACGATCGTCGCGCTGTCGCCGTCGTTGCGACGCCGGACCAAGCGCGTGCCCGAGCCGGTCCCGGTCGAGCCGACGCCACTCGAGCCGGAGAAGGTGCCGGTATGAGGCACCGGGCCCGTTGGATCGCGCTCGCCACCGGCGCCGTGGTCGCCGTGCTTGCGGTCGTGCTCGCCACCCAGGTGGGGACCGACCCGCGCGCCGACGCCAACAAGAGCCACCTGCTCGGCCAGAACGCGCCGTCCGTCGACCTCCCGACCCTCGACGGCGGCCGGGTCCGCTCGAGCGACCTCGCCGGCAAGGTCGTCGTCGTGAACTTCTGGAACTCGTGGTGCATCCCGTGTCAGGAAGAGCACCCGGCCCTGGTCGAGTTCTTCCGCCGCCATGCCGCGGACCCGGGCTTCGCCATGGTCGGCATCGTGCGTGACGACACCGAGGGCGCGATTCGTCGTTACGTGAATGACGAAGGCGTTCCGTACACGGTGGCCCTCGACCCCGGCGCCGAGGCTTCACTCGAGTTCGGGACCCGCGGCCAGCCCGAGACGTACGCGATCTCACCCGACGGCGTGATCGCCGGCACGCAGTTCGGGCCGTCGAGCGTCACCAACCTCGAGAACCTGTACGCGGCGGCGCGAGGGCAGCGGTGAGTCGGCGCAATGTGGCGTGGATCGCGCTGGCGGCGGTGGTTGTGATCACGCTCGCGATCGTCGCCTGGCCCGGCGGCGGCAGGCCGTCCGACGCCGCGCGCGTCCGATCTGTCAGCTCCGAGCTGCGCTGTCCCGACTGCGAGAGCCAGTCGATCGCGCAGAGCTCGACGGAGACCGCCCGCGCCGCCCGCGCCGACATCCGCCAGCGCGTCGCCGCCGGCCAGAGCGACGGCGAGATCCGCCAGGCGTACATCGACAAGTTCGGCCCCTCGATCCTGCTCAAGCCGGAGAGCGGCGGGCTCGGGATCCTCGTGTGGGGCCTTCCGGCTGCTGCGCTCGTGCTCGGTGCCGGCGGACTCGTGCTCGCGCTGCGCCGCTGGCGCCGGGAGCCACACCTGCACCCGACCGACGCCGACCGCGAGCTCGTGCAGCGCGCCCGACCGCGGTGATGGCGGCTTTGCCGACCTTCGCCGCAGGAGCCGGAGCTTGCGACGGCGACCAACGAGTGAAATGAGCACGCGCCTCGATCCCGAGGACCAGGGTGAGCTGGAACGCGAACGCGACTTCCTGCTGAAGTCGCTGGACGACCTCGAGACCGAACGCGCCGCCGGCAACATCGACGACGCGTCGTACTCCGAGCTCCACGACGATTACACCGCCCGCGCCGCCGCCGCCATTCGCGCCCTCCGCGACGGTGTCGACGCCCGGCCCACCCCGCCCGCGGTGCCGTGGCGGCGGCGGGGCCTGGTGATCGCGGGCATCGTCGCGTTCGCGGTGCTGGCGGCCGTGTCGCTGGCGGCCGCGCTCGGTGCCCGCCTCCCCGGGCAGACGTCGTCCGGCAACGCGCCGCAGGCGGCGCCGAGCGCCGGCGAACGGCGGACGCGGCTCGAAGCGGCGGCGGACAAGAGCCCGAACGACCCGCAGCCACGGCTCGCGCTCGCACGGTTCCTCGAGGAGTCGGGCGACACCGTCGAGTCACTCAAGCAGTACGACAAGGCAGTCGAGATCGCGCCCGACAATGCCGACGCGCTGGCGAACGCGGGCCGGCTGCGCTACATCGTCGCCGGCCAGGTGCCGAGCGCCGAGGCGCGGCAGCAACTCGTCACGACGGCGCGCACCCTCCTCGACCGCGCCGTGCAGGCCGATCCCAACCACGCCGACGCGCACTACTACCGCGGGGTGTTGCTCGCCGACGGTTTCGGCGAGGTGGACGGCGCCATCGGCGAGTTCCAGCGCTACCTGGTGCTTGCTCCCGACGGGCAATTCGCGACGCAGGCCCGCAACGCGCTCGCCGTGGCGGTAGAGCAGCCTCCGGGCTTGGGTAGCGTGCCAACGACACCACCGACAACCTGACGTCGAACGACGAGACGAGGCGCTCCCGTGGCCGAACCCCCTGCGCACGAGATCGACGACGGCACGATCTACCGCGCGACGATCCATACCGATCGCGGCACCATCGTCATGGAGCTCGATCCGCAGATGGCACCGCAGAGCGTCAACAACTTCGTGTCGCTCGCCCGCCGCGGCTACTACGACGGGCTCACGTTCCACCGAGTCGTGCCCGAGTTCGTGATCCAGGGCGGCGATCCCGACGGCACCGGCCGTGGCGGTCCCGGCTACCAGTTCTCCGACGAGCCGGTACGGGGTGACTACACGCTCGGCGCCGTCGCGATGGCGAACGCCGGTCCCGACACGAACGGCTCGCAGTTCTTCGTCTGCATCGACGACTGCACGAAGAAGCTCCAGAAGAACTACAACCTGTTCGGGTACGTCGTCGACGGTATCGACGTCGCCCAGCAGACGCAGGTCGGCGACGTGATGCAGTCGGTCACGATCGAAGAGACCCCCCGCGACTGACGGGTCGGGTGATGCCGTGACAGATGCCGGGCTCTTCGGCCCCGACAGCATCGCCTGGCGGCTGCACGCGGACCCGTCGATGCTGGTCGGCGCGATGCGAGCGCTGCTCGTGCAGGCGCTCGAGCCCCGGGCGATGGCCGGCGTCGTCCAGCACAGCGACTACAAGGCCGACCCGTGGGGCCGCCTGAACCGCACCGTCCGCTTCGTGCTCCACACGACCTACGGCGACACTCGCACCGCCGAAGCGGCGTGCCGCGCCGTCCGCCGGATCCACGACCGCGTGCACGGTGTCGACGCGGTGACCGGCCGCCCCTACTCGGCGCACGACCCCGATCTGCTGCTCTGGATCCACGCCGTCGAGGTGCACTCGGCGGTGTACTCGTACCGCAGCTACGCCGGTCGACTCGCCGACGAGGACGCCGACCGGTATGTCGACGAGATGGTGCGCGTGGCCGAGCTCCTCGGCTTGCCGTCCGACATGGCCCCGCGGTCGATGGGGGAGTTGCGCGAGTACCTGCGCAGTGTCGAGGGGCTCCAGCTCACCCCAGGCGCCCGCGAGAGCATGCGGCTGATCCTGTCGCCGCCGATGCCGTTGCCGCTGCGTCCGCTGTGGGTGCTCCCGGCGAGCGCGGCCATCGCCTCCCT
>DASYQJ010000104.1:0-6702 GCA_036005605.1 Acidimicrobiia bacterium | reverse complement strand
CGGGGGAGCGCGGTAAGGCGTCCCGAGTGCTCGAGGTGGTCGACGACGTCGGTCCGGATGACACGCTGCGGATAGCCGTCGATCCGTTTGGTGACGACCGTGCCGGTGACCGCAGTCCCGATGTACACGTCCTTGACCGTGTCGGGCACCGTGCTCTCCTTCGTGAGCAGGAACCTCGTGCCCATCGCGACCCCCGCCGCGCCCCACGCCAGTGCGGCGACGAGGCCGCGGCCGTCGGTAAATCCTCCGGCGGCGAGCACGGGGATGTCCACCGCGTCGACCACGGCCGGGAGCAGCAGCGAAGTCGGGATCGTGCCGGTGTGGCCGCCGCCTTCGGCCCCCTGGGCGATGAGTGCGTCGACTCCCCATCCCGCGACCTTCTCGGCGTGGCGGGGCGCGCCCACGGTCGGCATGGTGACGACGCCGGCGTCGCGCAGCTGCTTCACGAGGCGTTCGCCCGGCGCCTGGGCGAAGCTCGCGACGCGCACGCGTTCGCGTATGAGGAGCTGGATGCGGTCGTCGATGTCGTCCTGGTCGGCGCGCAGGTTCACGCCGAACGGTCGGTCGGTGCGGTCCTGGACCTCGTGGATAGCGTCGGTGAGCTGGTCGAAGGTCATCGTCGCCGACGCGAGGATCCCGAGCCCGCCCGCCGAGCTCGTCGCCGACGTCAGCCGGGCGCCGGCCACCCAGCCCATCCCCGTCTGCACGATCGGGTACTGCACGCCGAACAGATCGCACGCCGCGGTGTGCAGCGCCGGGTGGGTCATGCCGGGACTTCCTTGATGCGCAGGTCGTTCGGGTCGATGACCTCGCGGATGAGCCGCAACTCGTCGTCGGTGGGGAACCGCGACTCGGGGACGTCATCCGGGATCACGAGCTCGAAGCCGGTGGCGGCGACAACGTCGTCGACGGTGACGCCGGAGTGCAGCGAACGCAGCCGCATCCGGTCATCCGAGCTCTCGAAGTCGAGCACGCAGAGATTGGTGATCACGTGCTTGAGGTGGTGGAAGCGACGCTCGGCCGGATGGAGCTTGCGAGCCCGGTCGTAGCCGACGCCGCACACGACGTCGACCTGCTCGACGAACACCTTGGGCGAGTGGTTCGGGATCCAGTAGCTGGTGGTGTCGTTGATCGTGTTGCCGGGTGCACCCCGGAGGCCGAGCAGCTGCGCCTTGGGCTTGGCGGGATCGCCGATGAGCGCGAAGTTCTGGTTGCCGTAGGCGTCGATCTGGCTGGCACCCATCATCACGTGTCGCCGCCCCGACCAGACGACGTTGAACATCGCCCGGTAGGGGTTCCACGACTCGACGACCTTGGGCGCGTCGTCGAGACCGACGGGGAGCGTGTTCCCGACGAGCAGCGCCTCGCCGTCGGTCATCACGAGGTCGGGCTCGAAGGCGGCGCGGGCGAGACGTCCGCCGATCATCGGGACATTGCCGATCGGGTTGGCGAGGATCTCTCCGTCTCCGCGGAAGGCCTCGGCCACGGCGACGACGCAGATCTCGGCCCGGGTGGCGTCGGTCATGCTCGGCTCACAGCCCGACTGCCTTGCGGTACTCGTCGTGGCCGCCGACGTCGAGGTAGCGGGCTCGAAACGCGTCCCACGCGTCGTCGTCGCGCGCGGTCGCGGCGTACTCGCGCTGGAACGTCTCGTCGCGCTCGTAGTCGGGCGGGCACGACGTGAAGTGCGCGCCGAACGGAGCCTCGACCACGCCGTCGACCATGAGCCGGTTGATCCGCAGCGTCTGCACGGGGCCGTTGCCGGCGAGGTCGTCGGTCGGCAGCACCTGCTCGACCGACATGAACCGGCGCTCGGCGGCCATGCAGAACAGGTCGTCGAAGTACGGGTCGACGCCGAGATACTGGCCGTTGCCGCCGGCGTCGCCGCGGTTCATGTGCACGAGCGCGACGTCGAGCTCGAGCGCGGGCACCGCAACGAGCTCCTCACCCTCGCCGTCGGGGCTTCGGTATGGCGACTGCACCGTGCGCAGCTCGGGATAGAGGCGGAATACATCCGAGCCGAGACCGGCCCGCGTCGGCAGGAACGGCACGCGCCACGCGGCGGCCTGGAGCCCGAGGAGGAACATCCCCTCGTCGAGCTCGCGCGTCTCGACCGTGCCTGCCTGGCGGGCGGTACGGAAGTGCGGCTCCAACGGGATCGAGTCGAGCGACACGAAGGCGAACACGACCCGCTTGACCTTGCCCGCGCGGCAGAGCAGGCCGACGTCGGGCCCGCCGTAGCTCACGAGGGTGAGGTCCTTCACCGGGGAGCGGGCGATGGCGCGGATCAGCGACATGGGCTTGCGCCGGGACCCCCACCCGCCGACGCCGATCGTCATGCCGTCGCGCAGTTCCGCCGCGACCTCGTCCTCGGAGATCCGTTTGTCCGGCACGGTGCTTCCGGCTACTCGCTGAACCGGGGATCGCGCTTGTCGACGAACGCGTCGCGAGCTTCGTCGGCGACCCCGGAGAGATTGAGCTCGAATGTGTACCCCTGCTCGAACCGGTACGACTTCTTCACGTCGACGGCGTCGATGCCGTTGAGCGACTCCTTGGCGGCACGGATCACGATCGGGCTCTTCTCGGCGATCTGGTGGGCGAGCGCGAAAGCGGCGTCCCGCAGCCGGTCGTGCTCGACGACCGCGAGCACGGAGCCGTATTGATGGAGCTCCTGCGCCGTCACGGTGGTCGCCGTGTACACCATCTGGCGCATCTTGTGCTGAGGCACGAGACGAGCGAGATGGGTGGCGGCGCCGAGTGCGCCCCGGTCGACCTCGGGGAGCCCGAAGGTGGCGTCGCTCGAGGCGAGGATGATGTCGGCGTTGCCGGCGAGTCCGATGCCCCCGCCGAGGCAGTAGCCGTGCACGGCAGCTATGACCGGCACGGCGCACTCGTACACGGCGGCGAACGCCGCGTAGCAGCCGCGGTTGGCGCCGACGAGCGCGTGGTAGCCCTCGGTGCGCTGCATCTCCTTGATGTCGACGCCGGCGTTGAAGCCCTTGCCCTCGGCCCGCAGGATCACGACGCGCACGCGCGGATCGTCTCCGAGGCCGCGAACGGTTTCGGCCAGCTCGAACCATCCTGCGACGGTGAGCGCGTTGACCGGAGGATTGTCCATCACGACCTCGGCGATGCCGTCGCCGTCGACCGCGTGCGAGATTCCCATCGCGTTCCTGATCTGATGGCCCGTCAGATGTGACGGCTACCTTATCCGCATGGCCGATCCGCTCGACCTGTCGGGGAAAGCCGTGATCGTCACCGGAGGATGCCGCGGCGTCGGGCGCGGGATCACGGAGCGGTTTCTCGAAGCCGGCGCCGACGTCGTGATCTGCTGCCGGCACGAACCGGAGACGATGCCGCGCTCCGGCGACCGCGAAGCGCTGTTCATCGCGGCCGATGTGCGCGACCCGGAAGAGATCGACAAGGTGGTCGGGTTCACCGAAGAGCGGCTCGGGCGAGTCGACGTGTTGGTGAACAACGCCGGAGGATCGCCGCCCGCCGACTCGGCCACGGCGTCACCGAAGTTCTCGAACGCGATCATCTCGCTGAACCTGGTCGCGCCGCTCGTGTTCGCGCAGAAGGCGAACGCGGTGATGCAACAGCAGGCCGAGGGCGGTGTCGTCATCAACGTCGCCAGCGTGAGCGGGATGCGCCCGTCTCCCGGGACCGCCGCCTACGGGGCGGCGAAGGCGGGGCTCCTGAACCTCACCCAGACACTGGCCATGGACTACGCCCCCAAGGTGCGGGTGAACGCAGTGACGGCCGGCCTCGTGAAGACGGAGCAGTCGCACCTCTTCTATGGGGACGAGGATGGAATCGCCGCCGTCGGCGCCACCGTGCCGCTGGGTCGGATGGCCGAGCCGTCCGACGTCGCCGACGTGTGCCTGTTCCTGGCGTCGCCGCTGGCTCGGTACGTCAGTGGCGAGAGCATCGTCGTGCACGGCGGCGGCGAACGACCCCCCTACCTCGACGCCGCGAAGAACACCGCCCCCTCCTGATGCGTGCACAGACCAGAACTGTCCTGGTCCATGAACGCATCAGGGGTGCTGGCTGCTGACGGAGACGACCTCGCCGGTCATGTAGGCGGAGTAGTCGCTGGCGAGGAACACAATCACGTTGGCGACTTCCCACGGCTCGGCCGAGCGGCCGAACGCCTCGCGGGTCACGAGCTCGTCGATCTCCTCTTGAGGCATGACCTTGGCGAGGTGCTCGTGCACCGCGAGGCTTGGCGCGACGGCGTTCACGCGCACGTTGCCCGGTGCCGCCTCGATCGCCGCACACCGCGTGAGCGCCATGACTCCCGCCTTCGCGGCTGCGTAATGCGCCTGGCCCTCCTGGGCGCGCCAGCCGAGCACGGACGCGTTGTTCACGACAGCGCCCGAGCCGCGAGGCAGCATGTGTTGCAACGCGGCGCGCGTGCATCGGAAGGTCCCGTTCAATGTCACGTCGAGGACCCGCGACCACTGGTCGTCGGTCATGTCGACGAGGTGCACCTGGCCGCCGAGACCGGCGTTGTTGACGACCACGTCGAGGCCACCGGTCGCATCGATCGCGACCTCGAACATCGAGTCCACCTGACGCTGGTCGGTGACGTCGCACACCGCCGTGGCCGGCCGCGCGCCCATGACGTCCTCGAGCTGCTCGGCGGCCTCGCCGAGACGTCCCTCGTGCTGATCGCTCAGCACGACGACCGCGCCCTCCTCGGCGCAGCGCTTGGCGGTCGCGAACCCGATCCCGGTGCCGGCGGCCGCCGTCACGAGCACGGACTTGCCGTCGAGGAGTGCGTGGCTGCTCGGGGACGGCGGCGTCGGCGCGGTCACGCCGTCACCTTCGGCTCGGGTGGCAGCCCGAGGGCGCGCTCGCCGATGACGTTGCGCTGGATCTGGTCCGAGCCGCCGTAGATGGTGTCGGCTCGCGTGTACAGGAACAGCCGTTGTGCGGAGCTCAGCTCGTACGGCGCCACCGGCACCACCTCGGCGTCGGGTCCGAGCACGTCCATCGCGAGCTCGCCGAGCTGCTGGTGGAAGTTCGCCCAGTAGAGCTTGTGGATCGCCGTCTCGGGAGTGATCTCTCCGCGCGACATCGAAGTGAGGCCCCGCAGCGCGTTGTACCGCATGATCCGCAGCCCGATCCACGCGCCGGCGAGCCGCTGTCGGGTCAGCGGATCGGTGGCCCGTCCGGTCTTCTTGGCGGTCTCGGTGATGTCGACCAGCTCGTTCTCGAACGAGAGCTGCTGGCCCAATGTCGAGGCGCCGCGCTCGAACGCCAAGGTGCCCATCGCGACCTTCCAGCCACCGTTCACGTCGCCGACCACGTCGTCGACCGCCGTGCGGGCGCCGTCGAAGAACACCTCGTTGAACTCGGAGGTGCCGGTCAACTGGACGATGGGGCGGATCTCGATCCCCGGCTGGCGCATCGGCACGAGCAGGTACGAGATCCCGCGGTGGCGGGGCGCCTCCCGGTCCGTACGGCACAGCACGAAGCACCAGTCGGACCAGTGCGCGAGCGACGTCCAGATCTTCTGGCCACTGATCACCCACTCGTCGCCGTCGCGTTCGGCGCGTGTCTGCACGTTGGCGAGGTCGGAGCCGGCATCGGGCTCCGAATACCCCTGGCACCACACGTCCTCGCCCGACGCGATCCTCGGGAGGAAGCGGCGCTTCTGCTCCTCGGTGCCGAAGTGCAGGATCGTCGGGCCGATCAGCCCCTCGCCGACGATGCCGATGCGACCCGGACCGCCGGCGCGCGCGTACTCCTCGTAGAAGATCACCTGCTGGAGCAGCGTCGCGTCACGGCCGCCGTACTCGTGCGGGAACGAGAGGCACGTCCAGCGGGCGGCGCCGAGCGCGCGCTCCCACGCCAGACGCTCCTCGAACAACGCGTGCTCGTCGCCGGGGCCGCCCCGCCCGCGCACGATTGCGAACTCCCCGGTGAGCTGGTCCGCCAGCCACTCGCGCGCCTCGGCGCGAAACGAGTCGTCCTCGGGGGAGTACCGCAGGTCCACGCCGAAAAAACCTACTCGGGCCCTGATAGAACCTGATGATGCGCTCTCGTCTCACGCCTTTGTTAGTCGTCGCTCCGCTGCTCGCCGCCGGCCTCGCATTCCTTGAAGCGGCGCCCGCCACCGGGGAGGACACCGGGGTGTGCACGCTGCTCACACGCCAGGAGGCCGGTGAGCTGCTCGGCGCAAAGGTCGTCAAGACCACCACGCAGACGAGCAAGACGAACGGCGCAGAAGAGTGCACCTACAAGACGAAGAAGATCCAGAAGGAGTTCAAGGACCGCGACCTGAAGATCTCGCTGGAGCTGACCGTGCAGCCCGTCACGGACGAGGTGCGGTCGGAGCTCCAGAACATCCCCTTCGACGACGGCAGCCGCGTGCAGGGACTCGGCGACGAGGCCTTCGTCACGAAGTTCGACCAGGTGATCGCGATCTCGGGCGACACCGCGGTCGCGGCCAAGCTCCAGAACTATCGGGGCGCGTCGAGCAAGTTCAGGAGCGTCTCGGAAGGCGCGGTGCGCCCCGCGCTCCCGCGCCTCGATACGTCAGAGGTGCCTCCGCCGGCCTCCACGTAGGTCAAATGACCCAGCGGGGACCGGGCGACGTGCCGCGCCTTGCGTCCTTCTGCGCGATCGAAGAATTGGGCCACTTGCCCCAGTTACCACGTTCGTCCCTCCGGTGAGGATTGTCGTGACGGCAGG
>DASYQJ010000103.1:0-2580 GCA_036005605.1 Acidimicrobiia bacterium | reverse complement strand
TGCCGTGGGGCCCGAGCGCCGTACCGACCGGGGGGGCGGCGGTCGCCTTCCCCGCGGGGATCTGGACCTTGACCACGGCCTTGATCTTCTTCGCCACTTACTTGACCAACTTTTCTATTTGCAGGAAATCCAGCTCTACAGGTGTTTCCCGGCCGAAGATGGAGACGAGCACCTTCACCTTGTTGCGCTCAGGGTTCACCTCGTCGACGACGCCGTGGAGGTCGGTGAACGGTCCGTCGACGACGCGCACGGCCTCGCCCTTCGTGAACGCGACCTTGTACTTCGGCGCGTCCATCTTGATCTGCCGCAGGATCTGCTTCACCTCGGGGTCGGTCAGCGGCGTCGGCTTGTTGCCGGATCCGACGAAGCTCGTGACCCCCGGCGTGTTCCGCACGACGTACCACGAGTCGTCGCTCATGTTCATCTCGACGAGGACGTAGCCCGGGAAGACCTTCCGCTCGACGGCCTGGCGCTTCCCGTTCTTGATCTCGATCTCCTCCTCGGTCGGGACGAGGACCTGGAAGATCTTGTCGCCCATGTCCATGGACTGGATGCGGTGCTCGAGGTTCGCCTTCACCTTGTTCTCGTAGCCCGAGTACGTGTGGATCACGTACCACCGGCGGCCGGTGTCGGCCTCGGGCGCGGCCGGCGCCTCGACCGCGAGCGCGGCGGGCTCCTCCTCGACCGGAGCGGGCTCGGCGGGACGCTCGGCCTCGGCGACGCCCGCGCGGCGGAGCACCTGCTTCGCCTCCTCGCCGCCCATCTCGGGCTTCGGCTCGAAGGTGCCCAGGAAGGCGCGGGCGGCCTCGGTGGCCTCCTCATCCGAGAGCTTCGCCGCGTCCCGCTCCTCGCGGTCGGCAGGCTCGGCCGGCTCGGTCGGCTCCTCGTTCTCTTCCGGTCGCTTGAGCTGCTCGTCCACTTCCGCTCCCTTAGGGTCCTGCCGGCGCCGGCGTGGTCGTCGGCGCGTTGAGCAGGCCGCGCGTGATCGTCAGCGTGAAGGCGTTGTCGACGAGGAAGATGTACGCCGCGATCCCGGCCGAGATGAGCAGCACGAGCACGGTGAACCGGATCACGGTCTCCCGCGTCGGCCACGTCACCTTGCTCAGCTCCTGCCACGCCTCCTGCGCGAACCGCACGAAGCCGCCGGTCGGCCGGCCCGGTGTCGCTTCTCTCACTTTCGTCGCCACTCGCTCACGTTCCTCTCTGCACGGCAGGAGAGACTCGAACTCTCAACCCCTGGTTTTGGAGACCAGTGCTCTGCCAGTTGAGCTACTGCCGTATGCGCTCCGTCACCGCGTCTCCCGATGCGCGGTGTGCTTGCGGCACCGCGGGCAGAACTTCGAGAGCTCCACCCGGTCGGGATCGTTCTTCCGGTTCTTCGTCGTCGCGTAGGTGCGTGACCGGCACGTCACGCACGCGAGCGTGATGATCGGCCGGTTGTCCTTCGCCATCTATTCCGCCACCTTCGTCACGACGCCCGCGCCGACGGTGTGGCCGCCCTCGCGGATGGCGAAGCGCAGCCCGGCCTCGATGGCCACGGGGGTGATGATCTCGACCTCGAGGTTGACGTTGTCGCCGGGCATGACCATCTCGGTG
Source organism: Acidimicrobiia bacterium (assembly GCA_036005605.1). Classification (GTDB taxonomy): domain Bacteria; phylum Actinomycetota; class Acidimicrobiia; order IMCC26256; family JACDBD01; genus JALZAA01. The sequence continues at coordinate 984 of DASYQJ010000103.1, read as the reverse complement.
CCCGCGGGGAGCTTGCACTCGCCGGTGACGTCGGTGGTGCGCAGGTAGAACTGGGGGCGGTAGCCGGCGAAGAAGGGGGTGTGGCGCCCGCCCTCTTCCTTGGACAGGACGTAGACCTCGGCGGTGAACTTGGAGTGCGGCTTGATGCTGGCGGGCTTGGCCACGACCTGGCCGCGCTCGACGTCGGTGCGCTCGAGGCCCCGCAGGAGCAGGCCGATGTTGTCGCCGGCCTCGCCCTGGTCCAGGAGCTTGCGGAACATCTCGACCCCGGTGACCACGGTCTTTCTCGGCTCGCGGATGCCGACGATCTCGACCTCTTCTCCCACCTTGACCACGCCGCGGTCGACGCGGCCGGTGACCACGGTGCCGCGGCCCTTGATGTTGAAGACGTCCTCGATGGGCATGAGGAAGGGCTTGTCCTTCTCGCGCACCGGGTCGGGCACGGCGGTGTCGACGGCGCTGACCAGCTCGAGGATGCTCTTGTACTCGGGGGCGTTGATGTCGGTCGAGGTCGATTCGAGGGCCTTGAGCGCGCTGCCGCGGATGATCGGCACCTGGTCGCCGGGGAAGCCGTACTTGGAGAGGAGCTCTCTGACCTCGAGCTCGACCAGCTCGAGCAGCTCCTGGTCGTCGACCATGTCGACCTTGTTGAGGAAGACGACGATGTACGGCACCTGGACCTGGCGCGCGAGGAGGATGTGCTCGCGCGTCTGGGGCATGGGGCCGTCGGCCGCGCTGACCACCAGGATGGCGCCGTCCATCTGGGCCGCCCCGGTGATCATGTTCTTGATGTAGTCGGCGTGGCCGGGGCAGTCGACGTGGGCGTAGTGGCGCTTGTCGGATTCGTACTCGACGTGGGCGATGGAGATGGTGATGCCGCGCTCCTTCTCCTCGGGGGCGTTGTCGATCGAGTCGAACGGCCGGAACTCGGCCTCGCCCTTGAGCGCGAGGGTCTTGGTGATGGCCGCGGTGAGCGTGGTCTTG
>DASYQJ010000102.1:0-28882 GCA_036005605.1 Acidimicrobiia bacterium | reverse complement strand
GTATTCGCCCGGTTCGCCGCCGTCAGAGGATGACGACGAGGAGGACGACGAAGCCCACGCCGGTGAGCATTGATCCCACCTGCGCGTTGGACTCCTTCTTGATGAGGCGATCGTGCACGAAGGCGACGTCCGCTCTCGTCGGCGCGAAGCCGACGCTCGGGCGACCGGCGTGCGTGAACAGCGCGGTGGCGAGGAAGCCGAGACCGCCCAGCGCGAACGCCATCGCGAACAGGGCTACGACCTTCGCGGCTTCGCCCTGGCCGGATGCGTTCGCGAGGATGCCGGCGCCGGTGACCACGATGCCGGACGCGGGGACGAGGGGGGTGGTGCGAGCATTCACGGTCGCGGCGGACTTCTCGAAATCCTCGACGACGGCGAGCGTCACGCCCTCCTCGCTCTCACCCGTGGCGATTCGCTTGTCCATCTCGTCGCGGAGGGCGTCGAGCGGCGGGATCTTCTGCCCCAAGCGGTCCGCGTGGAGGTGAAAGATCCGCCGCCACCCTCGGGCCCGCAGCGCCTGCCCCGTGGTCGTCACCCGACCATCTTGGCAATTCGGGTCCCGCGCCGCTGGACCCCACCTGGGCCGCAGGCCTCGCCGTACCCTCGTGGCATGGCCGATTGGGCGACGATCTCGTCGCTTGCCACTGCCGGCGGCACGCTCGTCCTCGCGGCGGCGACGTACTCGGCCGTGCGGTCGGCCAACCGCTCGGCCCGGATCGCCGAGCAGACACGGGAGATCGGGCTGCGCCCGGTGCTCGTGAACTCGCGGCTTCAGGACCCGCCGGAGAAGGTCGGCTGGCAGGACGATCATTGGACGAAGGTCCCCGGTGGCGGCGCCACCGCCGAGATCGTCGACTCGAACCTCCTCCTGACGATGTCGCTGCGAAACGTCGGCGCCGGGATCGCGGTGCTGCAGGGATGGCTTCCGAACCCCGCACAGGACCCGGCGGGGCGTACCGCCGAACGGCCGCACGGAGAGCCTGACGCCTTCCGTCGTCAGACGAGGGATCTGTACGTGCCACCGGGGGACGTCGGCTTCTGGCAGGGAGCCATCCGGGACATGGGCGACGACGCGTACCCCGACATGGAGCGCGCCATCGAGGCGCGCCAGCGCCTGACCGTCGACCTGCTGTACACGGACCACGAAGGTGGCCAACGCGCGATCAGCCGCTTCGCCATGATCCCGCGTCCGGACGAGGGATACATGTGCACGATCGTCCGGCACTGGAACCTCGACCGAGAAGACCCGCGCTAGTTCCGGATCCCGGCCGGCTCGCTCGCAGGTCAGCGCCCGGGTGGCCGCGGCGCGTCACGCCACCCGAGCTTCACCGTCACCCAGGTGATTCCCGAGAGCACGGATCCGGTGACGACCGAGGCGACGAATCCGGCGCCGCTGACCGTGCGCGCGAGCAGGAAGGTGACCACGGTCCACACGCCGACGCACGTCCCGAACTCGATGGCGAGCCACGCGGGATGGACCGTCTTCGTGTTGTCCCACGGCATGGTTCCGGACTCCTCGGGTCGGGGGCACGAGGATATGCGCCGATCGGCCACGCACTCGGGGAAGCGAGTTTGGACGACGGGCGGGGATCGCAATCCATCCGGGAGCCCAGACCGTATGAACGAGCAGCTATCGGCCGAGGTAGGAGAAATCATGCGCAAGCTTGTCGCCCTGACCGTCGTGGCGATCGCCGGGACCGCACTCGTCGGCGGTGTCGCGCTCGCCGCCAAGAACCCGCCCGTCCAGCTCCAGGGGAAGGTCACCAACAAGGGCGAGAAGACCGTCAAGAAGGGCAAGATCTCGATCGAGGCGGACGACTTCTACTTCAAGTCGACGTTCCTAAAGGCGAAGCCGGGGGCGACGGTCAAAGTGTCGCTGAAGAACGAGGGGAACACGCAGCACACGTTCACCATTGACGGACTCGGTGTCGACCAGACACTCAACCCCGATCAGAAGGCGACGGTTACGGTCACGCTGCCCGCGAGCGGCGCCACGAACTTCTACTGCCGTTTCCACGGGCCTCAAGCGACGAACCAGGGCATGCAGGGCGCGTTCTTCTCCAAGAAGGGTGAGAGCGTGACGACGGGCGGAGGCGCTGCCGCGGCGTCGGCGGGATCCGCGCCGACGGCCACGACGACCGCCTCGACGTCGAGCTCGGGGAGTGGCTCCGGTTATTGAGCCCCGTCGCCGTCGGTCAGGGAGTTTGCGCCCGGTGACATGAACGCAAGCGGGATGCCGGCGCCGGCCTCGCGACGCAGCGTCGCGATGCGCCGGCCCGCCTGCACCGCGTCCTTGACCCGGCCGAGCCGGTCGCCGAGGAGCGCGGCCGTGGCGTCGAGGTCGTCGACCGTGAACGCGACGCCGTAGAACCGCGCCGGCTCGGATCCCGCCGGCTCGGCGGGCCCGATGAGCTCGAGGATCGGTCGACCGAGACGGAAGAACGTCTGCGTGAACGGCGGGCCGTACTGGTCGGTGTGCCGTTGCCGGCGCGGGTCGACGCCGTGCGCGGCGAGCGCTTTGATCGTCCGGTCGGGATCGGGTGACATCACGACGAGATGGTCCAGGGCAACCGTCCCGTTGGCGTGCGATGTAGGAGTGGCCGGCGGCGACGGCGCCGGGACCGTGGGTAGCCCGTCCACCTCGACTCCGCCGGGTACGTCGGCGAAAGCCCAGCCGCTGATCTTCCGCCCCGCGGACCCGAGGCGGATGGCGACACCTCCGACTGCGCACACGTCGTCATCGTCGACGGCGAAGCCGAGCGCGCGCCACGCGTCCGGGTCGGCGGCGACGTCGAGCGCCACGAGCTGGGGCACGGCGATCAGCTCGGGGTGAACGACTTCACACCGCGGCGGTATGCGCCCGGGACGAGCGCTCGTGCGACCGGCGCAAGGCGCGCCACACGAGTCGCGTCGATCTCGACTCGGGGTCGACCCAGGCCGCGGAGCAGTGTTTGCGAGACCTGCTGCTCCGTGCGGCGTACGAACCGCGGCACCTTCGCCGGATCGGAGCCTTCCGTCATCGGCGTTGGAACGTACCCGGGATAGAGGACGTGGAGGCGGACCCCACGATCGTCGACGGTGTACGAGAGGCTCTCCGTGAACGCGCTCAACGCCGCCTTCGACGCGGAGTACGCCGGCTCGGCCGGCCCGGGCGCGCGGCCGGTGTCGGACGAGACGTTCACGACGACGCCGGCCGATCGCTCGACCATCCCGGGCAGCACCGCGAGCGTCCCGGCCACGGCGGCGAAGAAGTTCGTCTCGAAGACGGTGCGGTACTTCCCGATGCCGCCGCCGTCCGGCTCGCCGATGCCGGCGTCGTTGATGAGCAGATCGATGCGGCCGTGGGCAGCCTCGAGATCCGACAACACCGACGCGTACCGGTCGGTGTCGCTGACGTCGCACGCGACGTAGTCCGAGGTCGGAGACGAGCGCCGCATCTCGGCCGCGACCTGCTGCAGGAGCGCCTCTCGGCGAGCAATGCCGATCACGGTCGCGCCGCGGGCGGCGACGTCCAGGGCCATGCGGCGACCGAGCCCCGACGATGCTCCGGTGACGACGGCGATCGAGCCCGGGAAGTTGAATGTCGTCTCCACCGTGCTTGCCTCCCTCCTGCCCGTCGTTGTCAGGTGCGGGGTGAGGGGTCGACCTCAGGCCGCGGCTTTCTCCGCCGTCGCGTGGTCGATCTCGTCGTACGCGAGCAGCTCACGGCCGGCCACGGTCGCGATCCGGTCGTCCCACGCGGCGGTGGGGGAGAGGTTCCGTCGGGCGAAGCGCATGCCCACCAGCGCCTTGTGCGGGTCCGCCGACTGCTCCAACAGCAAGGCGGCCGAGACGGTGCGGGCGAGCTGGGAGGTGATGTGTGCCGCGCGAGCTTCGGCGAGATCGGCCTCGAGCGAGGGCAGCTCGTCGATGCGCCGCTCCAGCTCGTGACGAGCGGTGCTCACCGTCGCGACGGCCTCGGCGACGTACTCGGGCCCGGCACTGGCTGCCGCGATCGCCCGGTCGACGCGTGCAAACGCAGCTTCGTGGGCGGCGTCGCGCCGGATGGCGCGCAGCACGTCGAGCTGGCAGATCTGCTCGGTGCCCTCCCAAATCGGGTGGCACTGCGCGTCACGCAGCTGGCGAGTGAGCGGCCAGTCCTCGCAGTACCCGTTGCCGCCGTGCAGCTCGACGGCCTTGCCGGCGGCCTCGACGCCGAACCGGCACAGCCGCACCTTCGTCGCCGGGACGAGAATGCGGCGGAGACGATTTCCATCGTGCGAGCGCGCCGCCGCCGCGCACTCGAAACCGAGCGCGAACGCGGCTTCGAGCTCGGCGAGCAGGTCGACGAGCTGCTCGCGGATGAGTGGCAGGTCGACGAGCAGCCGACCCTTCGCCCGCCGGTGATGGGCCCAGATCGTGCCCTCGAGGAACGAGCGGCGAGCGATGCCGAGACCCATGAGGGCGACACCGAAGCGGGATCCGTTGACCATCTCCATCATCCGGCCGAGCCCGCCGGCATCGGAGTCGGAGCCGCCGCCGTCACTGGAACGGGTCGAGCGCAACGCATACCCGAGCGCGTCGTGGAACTCGACCTCGCCGGTCGGCACGCTCTTCGTGCCGAGCTTCGGCTTGAGGCGGCGCATCGTGATGCCGTTGCGGGATCCGTCTTCCCGCTCCTTGGGAACGAGGTAGAGGCCGAGGCCCGCGGGGCCGTCGGGCGCGCCCTCGGGACGCGCCAGCATCACGATGGCGGCGCCATCGATGTTGGAGCAGAACCACTTCTCGCCGTTGATCACGACGCGGCCATCCCCGACGTCACGCGCCGTGCAGTGCACGGTGCGGCCGAGGTCGGAGCCGCCGTCGCGCTCGGTGAGGAACATCGACCCGTCGACGCCGCCGTCGAAGCTGTCGCCGCGGAGGCCCGGCAGGAGCGCGTCCCGCACGTCGGGCGGCGCGTACGCGGCGACGAGGCCGGCGACGCCGCTGGTCATGCCCAGGCTGCACACGAGGCCGGTGTCGGCCTGGGACAGGAGGTAGCTGGTGGCGGCGAGCATCACGCCGGGCGCCGGGCGGCCGCGATCGGCCTCGTCGCGTGCGAAGCCACCGACGTACCCGCTCGCCCACAGCGCGCGCTTCGAGTCGACGCCGGCGGGGTGGTGGACGATCTCGTTGACCTCCTCGGCCCACCGGTCGTAGCGGCGGAGCTCCGGCGGATGGGCGTCGACGACCTCCGAGTTGGGCGCGACCCGCTCGCCGACGAGCCCGCCGAACTCGCGCAGCTTGGCGTCGGCCCAGTCGAGATCCTCGGGCGGGCAGTCGCGCCGAACGCGCGCCTGGAGATCGGGGTCGAGGTCGTACCAGTTGTGCCCGATCGCGGAGTCGAGGCTGGCGTAATCGATCATCGAGGCTCCCGGCTGCGTCCCTGGTGTTTCCTGCCAGCCTAGGACGCTGCTAGGCATGCCCGGCGATGCATGTCGAGCCGGCCGATCTCATCGACACGCGACTGCGGGTCGCCACCTGGAACGTGTGGTGGCGATTCGGTCCGTGGGAGGAGCGTCAGCCCGCCATCGCCGAAACGCTCCGTCGCATCGACGCCGACGTGATCGCGCTGCAGGAGGTCTGGGACGTCGACGACGGTCCCGGCCAGGCCGAGGCGCTGGCGGACGCGCTCGGCTACCAGCACGTGTTCGCGTCCGGCTTCGACGCCGGAGAGGCATCGTTCGGCAACGCGGTGCTCTCGCGGTGGCCGATCGCGGCGAGCGACACGCGCACACTCCCGACCACGCCGTCGACCGACGAGTTCCGGGTCGCGCTCAAGGTCGAGGTGGACGGCCCGCGGGGCCGGTTCGAGCTCTACACGACGCACCTCAACTGGCGGTACGACGAGAGCCACGTCCGACAGGCGCAGGTCCGGGCGCTGGCCGAGTTCGTGGCGGAGTCGACAGATCGTCCCTACCCACCCATCGTGTGCGGCGATTTCAATGCGGAGCCCGACTCCGACGAGATCCGCATGCTCACTGGCCGCGCCGCCGTCCCGGTCCCGCGGCTCGTGTTCGTCGACGCGTGGGACGTGGCCGGCGACGGGCGCGGGTTCACATGGTCGAACGACAATGCTTTCGCCGCTCGCGACCTCGAGGCCGATCGCCGTATCGACTACGTCCTCGTCGGTTGGCGCAAGGCGCGCGGCGCCGGTCACGTCTTGGACGCGCGTGTCGCGGCGATCGAGCCGGTCGACGGCGTGCACCCGTCGGACCATTACGCGGTCGTCGCCGAGCTTCGGTATTAGGAGACGCGGTGGTGATTGATCTCTCCCAGCTGCAGGTCGCGTCGGGTCAGGCACCCCGCCTCGCCCGGCGGGACCCGGCTGATCGACTGGGCCTGACCGGCAAGGCAGAGTCACGAAGGTTGCGCGACGCCCTGCACGACGAGCTCGAGGAGTTGCACGGGCGGCTCTGGGCCGAGGCGAAGCGGAGCGTGCTGCTGGTGCTCCAGGGTGTCGACACGTCCGGGAAGGACGGCGTCATCCGTCGGGTGCTCACAGGACTGAATCCGCAGGGCTGTTCGGTGACGAGCTTCAAGGTGCCGACCACGCTCGAGCTCGAGCGCGACTACCTCTGGCGCGTTCACAATGCATGCCCGACTCGAGGACGGCTGGGCGTGTTCAACCGGTCCCACTACGAAGACGTCGTCGCGGCGCGCGTGCTCGGGATCGTCGACGAACCGCAGTGGCGGCGCCGGTACCGGCACCTGCGCGACTTCGAGCAGATGCTCACCGACGAGGGCGCGACCGTCGTGAAGGTGTTCCTGCACATCTCGCGCGACGAGCAGCGCCAACGGCTGCAGGCGCGCCTCGACGATCCGACCAAACGGTGGAAGTTCAGACTCGAGGACCTGGAAGCTCGCACGCAGTGGGACGCATATCAAAAGGCGTACGAGGACGCGATCACCGAGACGTCCACTGACATCGCGCCGTGGTGGATCGTACCCAGCGACCGCAAGTGGGTGCGCGACGTCGTCGTCGCGACGCTGTTGCTCGAGACCTTCCGCCGGCTCGATCCGCAGTTCCCGCCTGCCGACCCTTCGCTCGACGGCGTGGTCGTCGAGTAACCCCCTCCCGTTTTGGCGTCACCTACATGCCCAGACGGCACGTAGTTGACGCCAAAAGCCTGGGTCAGCCGGCGCGCCGGCGTTCGTCTTCGGCAGCCGCGCGTCGGAACGCCTCGTGTGGTCGTTGCAGCGATCCGAGGGCGACGACGTCGCGCGGGAACAGCATCGCGACGGTCCAGTCGAGCGCGATCCGGACGCGGCGGTTCAATGTCGGCATCTTTGCGAGGTGGTACGTGCGGTGGAGCCACCACGCTGCAAAGCCGCGCACTCGGATGCGGCCGGGGAGCCGGGCGACGCCGCGGTAGCGGCCCAGCGACACCAGCTGACCCCGGTTGTGGTAGCGGAACGGGCTTGGCGCCCGCCCGCGGGTCGAGGCGACGACGTTGCGGGCGAGCTGCTTCGCCTGGCGGATGGCGTGCTGAGCCGTGGGCGGGCACAGCCCGCCCGTCGTGAGGTCGGGCACCGCGGCGTTGTCGCCCGCGGCCCAGGCCTCGGGCACGACACCGCCGTCGGCGTCGTGGACACGCAGGAACTCGTCGCAGGTGACGCGACCCCGTTCGTCGACGGGGAAGCCCGAGCGCGCCGCCAGCGAATGCGGCCGCACGCCGGTCGTCCAGACGAGCGTCGTCGCGGCGAACTCCTCACCGCTCGACAGCCGCATGATCCCGCCCTCGGCCGACTCCAAGCTGGTTCCCATGCGGACTTCGATCCCTCGCCGGGTCAAGCGACGCTCTGCGTACTCGGCGAGGCCCTCGTCGATCTCGGGGAGGAGGCGATCCGTGGCCTCGATCAGGACCCACCGGGCGCGCTCGCCGCGCAGCTCGGGGTACTTCTTCAGCGCGGCGCGGCTGAGGTCCTCCAGCTCGGCGAGCGCCTCCACGCCGGCGTAGCCGCCGCCCACGACGACGAACGTGAGGAGGGCGCGCCGCCGATCTGGGTCGGTGATCTCGGCGGCGGCCTCGAGTCGCGCCAGGACGTCGTTGCGAAGGTGAATGGCCTCGTCGATCGTCTTGAAGCCGACGGCGTGCTCGGCGAGGCCCGGCACCGGCAGCACCCGGCTCACCGAGCCCGGCGCCAGGACGAGCACGTCGTAGTCGAGGTCGACGGACGAGCCCTCCAGGAGATGGACGCGCGCCCGGTGGGCGGCGTGGTCGATCGTCTCCACCTCGCCGACGATGAGCCGGGTCCGGCGGAGGACGCGCCGCAACGCGACGAGGACGTGGCGGGGCTCGATGGTGCCCGACGCGGCCTCGGGGAGGAACGGCTGGTACTGGAGGTAGTTCTCCGCGTTCACCAGCACGATCTCGTCGTCGGGGCCGCGCAGGCGGCGCTCGAGCCGCAGCGCGGCATACGTGCCGACGAAGCCGCCCCCACACACGAGGACCCGCATATTTGTGAAGGGTTTCACGAGGCCCGACGGGGGTCAACCCGACTGCTGATGCGTGCGCACGGGGACTATTAGGGTCCCAGCGCACGAATCGATGGAGAAGGAGCGCTGATGGCGAGTCCGGAGCAGGTGCAGGCGGCGGTCGACGCGTACGTCGCCGCGTACCAGACGAACGACCGGGATGCGTTTCTCGACGCCTTCGCCACCGACGGTGTCATCGTGGACCCCGTCGGCACGCCTCCCCACGCCGGCCGCGAGGCGCGGGGCGCCTTCTGGGACACGGTCCATCAGCTGACCGAGCGCATGACCTTCGACGTGAAGGACGTGGTCGTGTGCGGGAGCGAGGCGGCCATGGTGTTCGGGATCCACGCCTCGACCGGAGATGCCGGGATCGTCCTCGACGCCGTCGACATCTTCGAGGTCGACGACGACGGGAAGATCTCCTCGATGCGGGCGTACTGGGACATGGGGCGCGCCAAGCCGGCCGGGTGACCCGCTGACCTGGGGCCTTGACCAAGTGGTCAACTCGACTGGTGAGGTCCCGCGGCCATAGGCCACAATGTTGCGGCCATGCGGGTTGAGTCACGGGATTCCCTCTCGCTGAAGCCGGCCGAGCTCGACGAGTTCGGCCAGCTCCTCGTTTCGGTCGAGCTGCCGATCAAGGACGATGCCCTCGACCAGCACGTCGAGCGCTTCCCGCTCGTGACCCGCACCACCGCCGACGACGAGCTCCACGGCTTCCTGTTCGGCTCCCTCGAGCGCATCGGCGGCACGCCGTGCATCCTCTGGGGGCTCGGCGCCATCCGCCGCGGCCGCCAGGCCCGCGTCGCGCTCGACCAGTTGGTCGGCGAGCTGTATCGCCGGGCCGCGATCTCGTTCCCCGACGAGGACGTGCTCGTCGCCGGCCGTTTCGCGCATCCCTCGTCGTACGCGCTGCTCAACTCGCTCGCTGATGTGTGCCCGCGTCCGAAGTACTCGCCGACCGGTGAGGAGCGGGCGTGGGGCCGGCGGCTCGCCCGCCGCTTCGGCTGCGACGGCCGCTACGACGATCGCAAGTTCCGCCTCAAGGCGAACGGCGCCTCGGAGGCCGTGCTGCACTCGAGCGCGGTGAAGGCGGGCGGCAAGGCCGCCGCCGAGGTGGTCGGCACCGTCAAGCCGAACAAGGGCGAAGCGATGATCGCCTTCGGCTGGGCGACCGCCGAGGCGCTGGTCGACGGGCTCGCACCGCCCAAGACGCGCCGGTAGCGCTCAGCTGCCGCGGCGCGCGGCCAGAGCGGCGTCAAGCTGCGCACGCAGATCTTCCGGTGACGTGACCGGCTGCCGGCACGCGAAGTGCTCGCACACGTACGCCGTGGGTTTCCCGTCGATGAGTTCGCGATCTTCGAGCAGCGGCGTGACGTCGGCGCCGGCATTGGGCGCAGCGCCGACCGTCACCGACGCCGGCAGCAACCTGCGGAGCACCTCGCGCCGGAGCGCGTCGGCGCCATTCGAGCCCGCGCCGACGATCGCGACCTCGAGCGGCGGTGTCACCAACCTCTCCAGCGCGCCGAGGAGATACGCGAACGCGGTCGCGTGCTCGGCGAGCACGGGTCCCAGCAGCCGGAGCACTTCCTCGGCGGGCACTTCGTACCTGCCCTCGCCCGTGAGAGCGGCCAGCCGGAGGAGTCCGTTGGCAGCGAGCGAGTTCTCGGCCGGCGTCGCGTTGTCCTGGTACTCCTTCGGCCGCACGATGAGCGACTCGGCGTCGACGCCGGTCGTGAAGAAGCCGCCGCCCTCGTCGTCGTGGAAGAGTCGCAAGAGCTCGTCGGCCACCCACCGGGCGTCCGCCAGCCACGCCACGTCGTCGACCTCGGCCAGCGTCACGAGCGCCTCCAGCAAGGCGGCGTAGTCCTCGGCGTAGGCGAGGTGGTGGGCGCGGCCGTCCTGCCACGAGCGCAGCAGCCGCCCGTCGTCGCGGCGAAGCTCCGTCAGCAGGAACCGCGCGTTGTTGCGGGCCGCGTCCATCCAGTCGTCCCGCTCCAACGCAGCCGCCGCCTCCGCCAGCGACCGCAGGAACAACGCGTTCCACGCGAGTAGGACCTTGTCGTCGAGCCCGGGACGGACGCGCTGCTCGCGTGCCGCGAACAGCTTCGGCACCGCCCGCCGCACCGCTTCCGGCGGCTCTTCGGCGCGGTCGACGACGTGGAGGATGTTGCCTCGGTAGCCGGTGTGCGGATCCTCGAAGTTGCCGCCCTCGGTCACGCCGAAATAGCGGACGACCTCGGGCGCGTCCTCGCCGGCGATGCGCTCGATCTCCCCGAGGGACCACAGGTAAAACTTGCCCTCGACGCCCTCCGAGTCGGCGTCCTCGGCCGAGAAGAAGCCGCCCTTCTCGTGACGAAGGTCGCGCAGGACATACCCGATCGTCTCCTCGACGACGCGCCGGTATCGCCGCTCGCCCGTCACGAGGTGCGCGTGCAGGTACGCGCTGGTGAGGAGTGCCTGGTCATAGAGCATCTTCTCGAAGTGCGGGACGAGCCAATGAGCGTCGGTCGAGTAGCGATGGAACGCGCCGCCGACCTGGTCGTACATTCCGCCGGCGGCCATGGCGTCGAGTGACACCCGCACCATGTCGAGCGTCTCGGGAGCCTCGTTGCGGACGAAGGTGCGCAGGAGGAAGTCGAGCGTCATCGCCTGCGGGAACTTCGGCGCCGGCCCGAACCCGCCGAACTGCGGGTCGTACTGCGCCCGCACTGAGTCGTACGCCCGCGCGAGGATCTCGGGCGACGGCACCGGCCCTTCGCCGGTGGCGCCCAGGCTGCCGGTCCGTTCGACGGCCTTCGTGAGCTTTCCCGCCTGCTCGATCAGGTCGTCCCGCCGGCTGCGCCACGCTTCGTCGACCGCTGCGAGCACGGTGACGAACCCGGGCATGCCGTGGCGCTCCTCCTTTGGGAAGTACGTCCCCCCGAAGAACGGGCGTCCGTCGGGGGCGAGGAAGACAGTCATCGGCCATCCGCCGCGGCCCGTCATCGCCTGCACCGCCTGCATGTAGATGCCGTCGACGTCCGGTCGTTCCTCGCGATCGACCTTCACGCTGACGACAAGGCGGTTCATCACCGCCGCCACGTCCGGATCCTCGAAGCTCTCGTGCGCCATGACGTGGCACCAGTGGCACGACGAGTATCCGACCGAGAGGAGCACCGGCTTGTCCTCGGCGCGTGCCTTGTCGAACGCCTCGTCGCCCCACGGGTACCAGTCGACGGGGTTGTCGGCGTGCTGGCGGAGGTACGGGCTCGTCTCGCCGGCGAGTCGGTTCACCGCGCCGAGGGTATCGGCCTAGCGCCTGGCGCCCGTCCCGAGGCGTTCTGTGGCGGTGGCCTTTGCCCACCGGTAGTCCGGCTTGCCGGACGGCGAGCGCACGATCTCGTCGACCAATACGACGTCGCGCGGCGCCTTGTATCCCGCGACGTGCTCACGGACGTGCACGTCGAGCTCGTCGAGCTGCGGTGTCGCGCCGTCGCGCGGTTGCACGACAGCGACGACGCGCTCGCCCCACCGGGTGTCGGGCACGCCCACGACCACGGCGTCGAACACGGCCGGGTGGCCCTTCAATGCCGCCTCGACCTCTTCGGGGTACACCTTCTCGCCACCGGTGTTGATGGAGACCGAACCGCGGCCGAGCAGCGTGATGGTCCCGTCCTCTTCGATACGGGCGTGGTCACCGGGCACCGACCATCGCACGCCCTCCACGACGGGGAACGTGGCGGCGGTTTTCTTGTCGTCCTTGTAGTAGCCGAGGGGGATGCGGCCCCGGCGAGCGAGTTTGCCGACCACGCCGACGGCCGCCGGGCGGAGCTCGTCGTCGAGGACGGTCGTCTCGGCGTTGACGGAGAAGCGCGGGACCTCGTGCACGGTCGCTCCCGCCGACGTGATCGACTGACCCTGGCCCCCCGACTCCGACGATCCGTACCCGTCGACGACGAGGCTGGCGGGCATCTTCTCGGCCAACCGCGTCTTCACGGACGGCGACAAGATCGCGCCGCCCGAGAGGATGACGCTGCAGCACGACACGTCGACGGCGGGGTCGAGCTCGTCGAGCGCCTCGACCAGCGGTCGGGCGAACGCGTCGCCCACGATGACGAGGAAGTTCACCTGCTCGCGGGCGACGAGCTCCCAGAGCCGCGTCGGGTCGAGGTGGCGGTCGGGTGAGATCACGACGCACCCACCGGTGAACATCGCGCTGAGCGCCATCCAGTGCGCGGTGCCGTGCATGAACGGGCACGCCGGCAGACAGCGGGTGCGTCCCTCGCGCGCGCGATCGGCGATCTCCTCGGGATACGTGATCTCGTTCCCGATGCCGCCGCCGCCCAGGGCGCCGAAGAAGATGTCCTCGGCCCGCCACATCACTCCCTTGGGCATGCCCGTCGTGCCGCCCGTGTAGAGGATGTAGAGATCGTCGGGGGAGCGCTCGTCGAAGCCCCGTTCGGGTGACGCCGCGGCGAGCGCCTCCTCGTACTCGACGGCCGGCAGCGCGCCGAGCGCGGCGCCCGACTCGTCCTCGACCGCGACGAACGTGTGCAGCAACGGGAGCTTGCCCCGTAAAGCTGCGAGCTTGGGCGCGAACTCGCGGTGGAAGACGACGGCCTTGGCGTCGGAATCGTCGAGCAGGTACCGGAGCTCCTCCTCGACGTAGCGGTAGTTGACGTTGACGGGGACGGCTCGGAGCTTGAACGCCGCCAGCATCCCTTCGAGGTACTCGGTGCCGTTATAGAGATAGAGAGCCACGTGATCGCCGGGACCCACTCCCTGCTCGGCGAGGTGGTGGGCGAGGCGGTTGGCCCGCTCGTCGACCTCGGCGTAGGTCAGGCGGCGGTCGCCGCAGATCAGCGACTCGCGCTCGGGAACGGTGTCGACCACCCGTTCCCAGAGATCGGCCAGGTTGTACTGCATGGCCCGCCGAACCTAGTTGCGGGGCGGCGCGGGGGTGAAGTCACACGCCGAGCTTGGCGAGACCGTTGTCCACCTGCTGCCACGCCCCCGCCGTGAAGCGGGCACGGCGGTCGGGGTCGGCGCAGGAGGCGTCGGCTTCATCCCAGAGCTCGGCTTCAATCGGCGCGAGCACGGCTCGGATCTCAAGGAGCTCGTCACCGTCCCGCTCGACGTGATCGCGCAACTCCGCAAATCGCGCCCAGTTCATCGGGTCCGCGAGGTCGGGGACGATGTCAGCGGGCGGAAAGGTGGGGACGAACACGCTCACGCAGGGGCTGCCGAGCGCGATCCAGGCCCGGATGGGCGCGCCCCGGTCCGCCGGGAGCTCGGCGACGATCGATCCGTTGGTGACTTGCGCCCCGCGCACGTGCATGCACACCGTCACGCCGCGCCAGTCGTCCTGCACGTCCGTCGGCGGGGGTGACACATCGCGTGGGTCCGTGGCGGGCGCGCCCCAAGCGCGCTCGCCGTGGTGACGGAGCGTCGCGACCATGTCGGCGGCGGTGAGCGAGCCGGCGCCGGTGGCAACGCACCGGCGGGTGGCATCGAGCCGGTGATCGGCGATGCCGGTTGGGGTGCCCGGATTGCGCCAACCGTCGAAGTCCGCACCCGCAGGCACGTCGCCCGACGCGCGTGTCCAGTCGGTGCCGAGCGTGATCCGGTTCGAGATGGCGGCGCCGTCGTCGACCGGGCGCGCGGCCCACGTCCGGCCGCTCGTCTCGAGTACCCACGCGCCGCCCGCGTCGGCGATCAGGAACGATGACCAGTAGGGGTCGGGCGGGTCCTGCTCGCCGCTTCCTCCCTGGCCGTGCGCCTCCAGGAGCGTGGTGATCGCGTCGAGGGCGTCGTCCGCGGTCGCGCCCCGCTCGAGGCCGAGGCGCACGAGGTCCATGCCGATCAGCGCAGGTTCGGCCGCGTGCGGATCGTCGACGGTCCACACCTTTTCGTTGCCGATGGCGACGCCGTGCTCGTTGACGCCGTGCTCGAATCCCCACAGCCATGTCGGCCGGGAGCCGACGACGGCGTACGCGCCGGCGTCGTCGATCTCGACGTACTGGGTTCGCATTCGACCACGGGCGGGACGGGCGGGGTGTGCCTCGACCACCTGCGCTTCGGCCACCGGCCGGTCCGAGTTCTTGCCGAACAGCGTGCGCCCGCCGCCGATCGCGCACAGCGTGTCGCACATCAGAAGTCAGTGCCGCCGTCGACCGGGATCGTTGCGCCGGCGACGAAGCTCGCCGCCTCCGAGCACAGGAACACCGCCACCGCCGCGACTTCCTCGGGCACGCCCACGCGGCCGAGGTCGTTCTCGGCGCCGAAGTCGCGCACGATGGCCGCGTACCCCGCTTCGAGCGGTCCGTCGGGGAGCCCCTTGGGATCCGTCTCGGCGAGGTACTCCTCGAGCGCGGGGGACATCACCGTCCCCGGGCACACGGTGTTCACGAGGATGCCCTCAGGCGCGAGTGCACGGGCGAGGTTCTTGGAGGCACTGGCCATCGCGGCATTGGCGGCTGTGTGGGCGATGAGGCCCGGGCTCTGGTGACGGATCGAGGCTTCGGCGAGGTTCACGATGCGGGCGAACGTCGCCTTGCGCAGCAAGGGAAGGGCGGCTCGAACGGTCCGGATCATCGAGACGACACCGACATCGAAGTCTTCGAGCCATTCGTTCTCGGTGAGGTCGTCGAGGGCGCCGACGCGTGACGGTCCGGCGGCGTTGATGACGCCGTTCAGCTCGCCCCACCGTTCGTCGAGGAACGTGAACGCCGCCTCGACCTCGCCGGTGTCGAGGAGATCGCACTGCAGGCCGACGGCGTCCGGCGCGCCGGCCGCGAGGATCTCTTCTTCGGCCTCGCGCACGTTCGCGTCGTCGCGACCGAGCACGGCGACGCGACAACCCTCGGCCGCGAGGAGGTCGGCGGCGGCGCGCCCCATGCCGCGCGACCCGCCGGCGATGCAGATCGCCCGGTCGTGCAGCCCGAGGTCCATGGTCAGGCGGCGAGCTCGCAGGCGAGATGCGCGGCAGTGAGCGGTTCACCGGTGGCGCGTTCGACGAGACGGTCCCACCGCAGCGATGCCCCGGGCCGGAACACCTCGTCGACCAGGAGCCGACCGGCGGCGGGCTCGTCGACCACGCCGCCCGCCCGCGCGTCGAGCGTCGCCTGGAGCTGCGAGGCGACGAGCTCCCCGTAGAGATAGTTCTGGTAGTAGACGGGCGCCACGGTGAGATGGATCTTCGCCGCCCAATCGGGCGCTTGACGCGCGTCGGGGCGACGCACCCGTTGGAACTGCTCGACCAGGTCCCACCAGCGCGCGTCGTGGTCGGCGTCGGGATCGGCGTAGAGGCCACGCTCGAAGTTCGTCATGACGAGCACCCAGCGGGCGAACACGAGCAAGGCCGCTCGCCGTGCCTCACCGAGGCGGGCGGTGAGCGCCTTGACTTCAGCCGTGCCGATCCCGGCGATGGTCGTCAGCCAGCGGGGATTGCGCGCCAGTCGCCCGAACAGCATGGCGACGCCCTCGGTCGTGAGCGCGTGGGCGGGCTCGCGCAGGAGCCAGGGCAGCGAGTCGTCGAGCTCGCGGTCGTACACGGCGTGACCGAACTCGTGCAGCATCGTCTCGGTCCACCGCTCGTTGGGCTCGATGTTGCACAGGACGCGCACGTCACCCTCGCGGTCGACGTGGATGCAGAAGGCGTGCTGGCTCTTTCCTTCGCGCGCGTACAGGTCGCTGTGGGCGAGCACGGGCCTCGTGTCGAGGCCGAGGCCGTCGTAGCTGCGAACGACGAGTGCTTCGACGTCGGCGTGTTCGAAGAGAGGGTCGAGATCGACGGCGCCGCTGACCGGCGCGTCTTGGAAGAAGGGGTCGTCGAGGTGCCAGGGCCGCAAATCGGCAGGATCGCAGCCGAAGCGCTGGGAGAGGGTGGCGTCGAGGCGCGCCTTCCACTCGTCGAAGGAGGCCGCGGTCGCCCGGTCGACTTCGTCGAGGGTGGCGAACAGTCGTTGGTCGTCGAGCTCGCTAGTTGCGAGAGCGAGGGCGAAGTGGTCGCGGTAGCCGAGCTTGCGCGCCGCTTCGTTGCGGAGCCGAGCGAGCTCGCGCACGTGTTCGGCGACCTCGGCGCCGACCTGCTTGGCCGCTTCCCATGCCGCTCGCCGCGTCGCGGAGTCGTTGCTCGTGCGCAGCACGTCGGCGATGGCGTTGTCGTCGACACGCTGGCCGTCGATCTCGCCGCGGAACGTGTTGAACGTCGTCTCGACCTCGACCTCGAGCTCGACGATGCGCCGTCGAAGGTCGGCGTCGATCTGGTGCGGGGCGAAGGCGTCGTGGAGCACATCGAGCTGACGGGCGACGAGCGGCTCGAACTGGTCCGCCTTCCGGCGGGCCGCTTCGATAGCCCCGAAGGCGTCCGGGTCGCCCAGCAACTCGCGCCGCTCCAGCTCGATGCGTTCCCGCCGCTCGGCCGCCTCGGGCGATGCGTGGGTGTTCGTCTCCCACCACGCCTCGGCCAGCGCGGTGTCGAGCGGCCGGAGCTTGGCTTCGAGAAGGGCGACGAGCCGGTCCGCGTCTGACACGAGCGCGAAGTCTACGGGTGGGTCGCGAAAGGCTTCGTGCCCACGCCGATCAGCAGCTGGTCGACCCGCGTGATCGGGTCGGGGAGCGCTTCGGCGGCCGCGGCGGCGACCTCCCGGCGGAACCGAGCCCAGTCCGCATCGCCGAGGGTGTCGCGGAGGTAGCGACCCCAGAAGCTGGTCTCGGAGCCGGCGAGCGCGTCTCGTTGTGAGACGCACCTCCGGTACGTGCGCGAGTGGAGGTCGACGTGCCGGAGCCCACTGCCCTCGAGTGCCCCCCGAACGTGGGCGGGGTCGCCGAACCATGCTTCCCACGGGATCGCGGCCTCGACGACGTCTGCGGCGGCGTCCATGTCGACGAAGCGTCCGGCGATCGACCGCCAGATTCCGCTGAGCTGTCGTTGCTGTCCGTCGTCGACCGGCTCGTCGTCGAGCGATCCCCACGTCGTGACGCCGAGCCGCCCGCCCGGGCGGAGGACCCGCACCATGTCGCTGAGCCCGGTCTCGAAGCGCTCGAGATGGGAGATGACCAGGTTGGCGACGACGACGTCGAACGTCCGGGCCGGGAACGGCAGGCCGGGTGTTCGCGCAGCCGCCAGCGGAACGGGCGCGTGAGCGCGGGCGACGCGGAGCATCGGCACCGACGGATCGACCCCGACGACGACACCGCGCTCGGCGTCCTCGGCCGCGACGGTGGCGACCACGCCTGGCCCGGTGCCGACATCGAGCACCGCCTCGTGCGGTTGGAGCGCGACGAGCTCCAGCAGGTCGCGTGCAACAGGCTCGAAGCTCGGGTGCCACGCACGGTCGTACTCGCCGGCGACCGGGTCGTACGACTGCCAGGGGCGCCCGGTCATCTGCCGGCCCTGACTAATGGCGCTGTGTCACAGCTCGGGGAGCGGCTGTTTGAAGAGCGCCAGGTACGCGTAGCCCTTGACGTTCTGCGTGAAAGCGCCGGTCATGGGCGTCGCCTCGTAGGCGACCAGCTCCCAGCCCGAGGACCCGAGGTTGTTGAGGCGCTGATTGAGGCGGGTCAACTCCTTGGCTTGACGCTTCTTGCGCCACCACCGCTCCGGGATGTTCATCGCCTCGACGTGGTACGACCACCGTGTCATCCGAGTGGATCGTAGGTCTGTCGTTCAGCAGGGTGCGAAGGCACACGGTTCTCGACGAACCTGTACCGCCGCGTTGGCGGCCTACTTGAACCAGATGCGCTGGTACGAGCGACTCTCGGGGTGGAGGAGCAGGCCGACCAGCGCGCCGTCGAACAGCAGCGTGATGATCACCGGGAAGTTGATCACCTCGGCGCCGAACACGGCGACGAGCATGACGAGCTGGAGGACGGCGGCGGCTACGGCGACCGCGTACGCCCACTTCCACTCGTTGGCGATTCCGTACCCGCCGATCGCGAGTCCGACGATCGTCGCCAGGCCGAGCAGGAGGCTCGTGGAGATGACCCCGAACAGCAGTCCGAACACGGCGTTGATGTAAAGGAGGAGCGTTCCCAGCACGAGGGTCTGCGGCTGGGCCTGGTTCAGGAACTTCCGTTCGTTCACCCGCCCATTGTGGCCCATGTCGCGAGCCCGTGTGCGCCGGGACCCGTCACGCCGACGCGACCTCGCGCTCGTACGCCCGGTCACGACGGTGAGTCGTGAACCCGAGGGACGCGTACAGCCGCAGTGCAGCCTCGTTGTCCCCGTCCACGAAGAGCATGCCCATGCGGATGCCCCGGTCGGCCAGGTGGGACAGCCCGGCGACGACCAGCGCCCGACCCAGCCCCGAACCCTGGCGCGACGGATCGACGCCGATCACGAAGATCTC
This sequence comes from Acidimicrobiia bacterium, assembly GCA_036005605.1. Classification (GTDB taxonomy): domain Bacteria; phylum Actinomycetota; class Acidimicrobiia; order IMCC26256; family JACDBD01; genus JALZAA01. The sequence goes on along the minus strand of DASYQJ010000102.1, from coordinate 10,051 downwards.
GCCGAGCTCGGGATCGGAGTCACTCGCGGGGTGGACTTTCGTCCAGCAGAACCCGGCGAGCCCATCGGCGTCGAAGGCGAGGAGGAAGCCCTTCGGATCGAACCAGGGCTCGGCCATGCGCCGCTGGAGGGTCGCCTCCACCCAGCCGCCTTGCTCGGGGTGATCCGCGAACGCCCGGTTGTTGACGGTCAGCCAGGCGCGTTCGTCCTGCCGGGGCACGAAGGACCGCACCTCCACGCCGGGCGGCCACGCCGGCTCCTCGCCGAGTGGGAGCGGGACGCGCTCCTGGAGGAGGTCCCGTTGGTGGCGGAAGCCGGCGCGCGCAGTAGCCTCGTCGTCGCGCGGGTCGGGTTCGAAGATCCAGAGCACGACGAGACCGCCGCCCTCAACGGCGACATGCTCGACGGCCCGTTCGAGCAGCGCTACCTCGACGCGAGTGCTGCCGCGCACCTCGGGGTGCACGACCATGCCGGCGGCCCAGTGGGGCGGAGAGCTGTCGTTGCGGTACACATACGCGAAGCCGACCGGCCGGCCGTCATCGGTGGCGAGGATTCCCGCCGACACCAGCTCGACCGGCTTGTCGAGGTCACGCCAGACGGCTTCGCCCAGGGATGGATGGCCGTCGACCACCTCGACGTCGTCGTGCAGCCGCGTCACCGTGACGAGATCGGCCGGCATGACCGGCTGCAGGAGGCGCGTCTCGATCACGCCCGTCGAGGGTACTTGCGGCCCGCGATACTTTCGGCTGATGGCGCGGCCGCGAGGGGCGAAGCAGCGCGCGGCGGAGGTCGTGAAGCGTCTCGCCGAGGAGTACCCGGGGACCGCGAAAGAGTTGTGCGCGCTGCATTTCGACAACCCCTACCAGCTGCTCGTGGCCACGATTCTCTCGGCGCAATCGACCGACGAGACCGTCAACAAGATCACGCCGGCGGTCTTCGAGCGCTACCCGACGCCGGCCGACCTCGCGCATGCCGACCCCGAAGCGGTCGAGGAGCTCATCCACGCCTCGGGTTTCTTCCGCTCGAAGACGAAGAGTCTGATCCTCATGGCGCGGGTAGTCGAGGAGCGCTTCGGCGGCGAGATCCCGAGCGAAATCGACGAGCTCGATTCCTTGCCGGGAGTCGGCCGCAAGACGGGCAACGTCGTCCGGTCGGTCGCGTTCGGGTTGCCGGGCCTGCCCGTCGACACCCACGTCATGCGCCTGGTGCGCCGGCTGAAGCTCACGAACGAGACGGATCCGGTGAAGATCGAGCTCGACCTCAACGGGATCGTCGAACCCGAGGAGCGCGGCGCGCTGTCGCTACGGCTCATCCTTCACGGTCGACGGGTGTGCAAGGCACGCAAGCCGCAATGCGACGTGTGCATCCTGAACGACATCTGCCCTTCGGCGTTCAAGGTCTGACGATGCCTGGGTTCGCGGTGATCGAAGCGCCCTCTGTGCTCGGGCTGTTCCCTCGCGGCGTCGAGCGGCTGCCGGACGCGCTGCTCGGGGCGGGCCTCGCCGACGCGCTCGACGCGCGCCGCGCCGGACGCGTAGAACCCCCGCCGTACGATCCGCGACGCGACCCTGCGACCGGGTTGCTCAATCCGACCGGGCTGCGCGACTACGCGCATCAGCTGGCCGACACCACCGGTGAGGTACTCGACGGTGGCGAGATGCCCATCGTGCTCGGCGGCGACTGCTCGATCCTGCTCGGCAACCTGCTCGCGCTCAGCCGGCGCGGCCGTCACGGTCTCCTCTTTCTCGACGGTCACGCCGACTTCTACCAACCCGAGGCCGAGCCCAACGGCGAGGCGGCGTCGATGGATCTCGCGCTGGCCACCGGGCGCGGTCCGAGCGTGGTTGCGGATCTCGACGGCCGGGGAGCGTTGGTCCGAGACGAGGACGTCGTGGTGCTCGGACGACGAGATGCGGAAGAGGCCGAAGCGGCCGGCAGCCGGCGAATCGAGGACACCGAGATCACCGTGTTCGACCTGCCGTCCGTGCGTGAACGCGGCGCGGCGCGCGCTGCGAGTGACGCGGTCGAGCACCTCGGCCGACCCGATCTCGACGGCTTCTGGATCCACGTCGACTGCGACGTCCTCGACGACGCCGTCATGCCGGCGGTCGACTACCGGCTGCCCGGCGGGCTGTCGTGGGACGAGCTCGAGACGGTCCTGGCGGCGGCGATCGCGACAAGTCGTGCCGTCGGCCTCGAGCTCACGATCTTCAACCCGGCTCTGGACACCGACGGCGTCATAATTCGGACACTTGTCGCGGGGCTGGGGCGCGTCCTCGGTAACGCCCGACGGTTGCGGATGGTCAGATCGGGGCATTCTGTCCACACGCGCGTCGAGCGTCGAAGTCCGTGGTAGGTCGTCCAAGGGTGATCGGTACAGCAGAAGCTCGAGCGTGGTTGGGTAGGAGAGGGTGCCTGGCGCGCGTGGTGGCCGCTGGCGGTATCGCGGTCCTGGCCGGTTGCGGTGCAGCAAGCACGGAGACCGGACGATCGGCTCGGGCCGAGAACGCCGCTGCGAACGCGCCCGCTACGACCGCCGCTGCCCCCACCACGACGACGACGCCGCCGATCACCTACCAGGTCAAGCGCGGGGACACGTTGACCGCGATCGCCAGATTCTTCGGCGTGTCGAGCGCGGCCGTCGCGGCGGCCAATCAACTCGGCAGCGGGGATCGCCTGACCGAGGGCCAAGTCCTGCAGATCCCACCTTCCCCGCCGGCGGGCTTGAGCGTGACGCCACCGGATGGGATCGCCGGCATGGTCTTCACCTTCACCGTGACCGGAGCGAAAGTCGGTGAGGCCGTCACCTTCCAGGTCGTGGCTCCCGGCGGCGGGATCTTCACGGGATCGCCCCACACTGCGGCGCAAGACGGCTCCGTGACCGGCAGCTACCGGACCGACGGGGACGCAGCAGGCAAGTACGACGTCGTGGCGACCGGCGACCGGGGGACCTCGCTCCGCGGCTCCTACCGCCTGCTGGGGTGAACCGGGCGCATCGTCGTCTTGCCCCTCCGGGTGGGCAAATGTGATACTTCGCCCACTTCGTACGAATCGTGCGAAGCTCCCAAATGGGGGGAGGGTGACCCGGGGTGCGGGGGACTCGGACGGTCCGACGTCTGCTCGGCGTCGCGACCGTGGTCGCGCTCGTCGGTCCGCTGAGCAACGTGGCTCGGCCCGACGGAGCGGCGGCGGCGCCGACCGGCTACGTCACGATGAGCGACGGCGTGTCGATCGCGGTGAACGTCCGCATGCCGACGAACTACGTCCCCGGGTTGCGCTACCCGACCGTCTTCGAGATGTCGGGGTACGACGGGGGATCCGCCAACGGCGGGACGCTCGCCAAAGATGTCGGCGTCCCGTCGGGTACCCCGGTTCCTGTTGACGACAGCCGCCAGCTGACCGACTACCTCGACGACGACTACGTGACGGTGCACGCGTCCGTGCGCGGCACCGGCTGCTCGAGTGGCGAGTTCGATCTCTTCTCGTGGCGCTCGGCGCTCGACGGCAAGGAGATCATCGACAACTGGATCCCGAACCAGCCGTGGTCGAACGGCGCCGTCGGCATCCTCGGACACTCGTACGGCGGCATCACCGGCTTCATGGTGGCGGCAACGCAGCCGCAGCACCTGAAGGCCGTCACCGTCTCGGGACTGATCGACGACCTCTACCGCGGGATCGTCTACCCGGGCGGGGTCAGCAACTACGGCTTCCCGCTCATCTGGACCGGCGGGATCCGCACCGCATACGACGTCGGCGGTGGTCTGCTCCCGGGCCTCGTCCGCCCGCAGCGGCCCGAGGACAGTCCGGACCGTCAGCAGCAGTGCGCGCTGAACGCGGGGGGCAAGAGCCGGACCGTCACCAACGACCCGGTGCTCCAGGGCCTCTCGGACACCGACAACGACTGGTACCGGTCGCGCTCGCTCATCACGTACGTCGACAAGATCAAGGTGCCGATCCACATCGTGGGCGCGTACCAGGACGAGCAGACCGGGCCCCGCGGCCAGTCCCACCTGTTCGAGCGCATCGGCGGCGTCCCGAAGCGGCTCATCCTCACGAACGGCGACCACGACACCGAGAGCACGGCCGACTACGGCGTGCCCGACATCCGCAACGACCGCAAGGCGTGGCTCGACCAGTGGGTGCGCGGCGTGAACGGCGGGTTCGGGAACCTCAAGCAGGCGCGCTCGTCGGTCACTGTTCTCTTCGAGACCCACAAGGAGACGCAGACCGATCCTGAGACACAGGCCCCGAAGGAGGTGCTGGTCCCGAACGGACGCAAGGACGCCAAGACGTTCCCGCTGCCCGACACCAACTGGACGGACTGGTACCTCCACGGCGACGGCTCGCTCACGACCGCCGCGCCGACAGCGGCGGAACCGTCGCAGCCGTACGTCACAGGTACGAAGCGGCAGTTCTGGTCGTACCAGGCCGGCGGTGACGTCGGGCCACCCCTGACGACGGCGGCCGGGCCGGACGAGCTGTCGTACAACAGCGATCCCGTCCCGACCGACACCGCCATCGCGGGGCCGATCACGGCGACGCTGTTCGTGCAGAGCACCGCCCCGGACGCGGAGCTGTTCGTCGAGCTCGTCGACGAGGCGCCCGACGGGAGTCGCACGTATCTGCAACGCGGCGTGCTGCGAGCGAGTCACCGCGCGGTGGACGACTCGCAGAGCGACCACACGCCCGACGGTCGCATCTACCGACCGCATCGGCCGCACACGAACCCGACGAACATCACGCCCGGTCAGACCTACGAGTACCTGGTCGAGGTGTGGCCGGTCGGGCACGTGTTCCGGGCCGGGCACCGTGTGTCAGTCAAGGTGCACGCGCCCCCGTTTGTCGACAGCTTCTATGCCTACGTGCCGCGCAGCGCGCCGGGCGTCAACACGGTGCTCCAGGGACCCGATACGCCATCGCGGATCATGCTGCCCATGGTCCCGCTCACCGGCGTGCAGCTCGGCCCGCCGTTGGCGTGCGGCGCGCAGGAAGCCGTCCGCTGCGTCGCGCAGCCCGGCTGACCCACCGGAGTCCGCTTAGCATCGGCGGCGGGAACGGCGGCTTTGCCGACCGTTCCCGCAAAGCCGGAGCTTGCGACGGCGACAGGAGGCCAATTGGACATCGAGATCCGCGCGCCGAGGGACGAGGAGGCCGAGGACGTCTTCGCGCTCTGCAGCGAGGCGTTCACGAGCCCGCCGGAGCGAGAGGAGCCGTGGCGGGGGTCCAAGCGCATGGAGGACTTCCTGTGCGCGTGGAGCGCCGGGGAGCTCGTCGGCACGACCGAGGTCATGCCGTGGGGCCAGTTCTTCGGCGGTCGGTCCGTCCCGATGGGCGCGGTGGCGTCGGTCGCCGTGCGCCCCGACCAGCGGGGGCGGGGGATCGCGCCCCGGCTGCTCGCCCGCTCCGTCGAACGGATGCACGAACAGGGTCTCGTGATCAGCACGCTGCACCCGGCGACGACACGCTTCTACCGCGGTCTCGGCTGGGAGATCGGAGGCGAGTTCGGCGTGCGGCGCGTCCCGACCGCGTCACTCGCAGCGCTGCCACCGGGCGAGCCCGAATGCCTCCGACCGGGTCGGGCGTCCGACTTCGACGCCGTTCGCGAGTGCTACGAGCGCGTCGCGCCGTCCATCAACGGGGCGATCGATCGCAGCGACATCCGGTGGCGCGCCGACCTGGTCGCGCTCGACCACCCGCACCGGTACCTGTACGTGTACGACGCAGACACCCAGATCGACGGCTACGTCGTGTACGACCAGCACCAGACCAGCCGGCAGTGGGGCTTCGGCATCACGGTCCACGAGCTCGTGGCCGCCGACGCCCGCGCCGCGGTGACGCTGTGGCGACACATCGGATCGCACGTGGCCCAGGTCGACACGGTCACTGTGCTCGCGATGCCCCTCGACGCGCTGACACTCCTGCTGCCCGAGCAGGTCGTCGAGTTCGCCGGCGCCAACCATTGGATGACGCGCATGGTCGATGCCGCCGGTGCCGTCGCCGCCCGCGGCTACCCGGCCGGCGTCCGCGCCGAGGTGCACGTCCAGCTCGCCGACCGTGTCGCGCCGTGGAACGACGGCCGCTTCGTGCTTCGGGTCGAAGGCGGCGAGGGGAAGCTGACTCCCGGGGGGACTGGCGACGTGCACCTCTCCGTGAACGGTCTGGCGTCGCTGTACACAGGCTGGGCGACCGCGTCCGTGCTTGCGGCGGCCGGCGTCGTGCACCACGCCACTGATCGCGACCTCGCCGCTCTCGACGCCGCCTTCGCCGGACCTCGTCCCTACCTCTTCGACAACTACTGAGCTGAATTACGAGAGCTCTCAGCTCAGCGCTCGGACGTGGAGCGCGAGCACCGCGGCGTCGTCGTCGGGCTGAGGGTCGCTCAAGAGCTGTGACACGAGCCTCGTGCACCCGCGACGGGGAGATCCCGGAATCGCTGTCTGGCGAAGCCGCTCGAGACCGATGCCAATGTGCTCACCGCGTCGCTCCACGAGTCCGTCCGTAAAGAAGTAGATCGTCGCTCCCGCCGGCATCGCCAACCCCGTCGCGCGTCGGGGCGCGGCTGCGTCACTCCCGATCGGCGGGTCGACGCACGCCTCGATCATTTGTGCCTCGCGGGTTGGCATCGTCATCAGAGGCAACGGGTGACCAGCGACCGAGCACGTCATGTGGCGGAGCGCGGGGTCGAAGACGGCGTAGAGCACCGTGGCCATCTCGTCGGGCTCGAAATGGCACACCATGTTGTCGAGGCGGGTCAGCACGGCCGCGGGATCGTCCGAGTCGAGAGCGTACGCGCGCAAGGCGCTGCGGATGCGTCCCATCACCGTTGCCGAGTGAAGACCATGTCCGACGACGTCACCTATCGCGGCACCGACCCGACCCGTCGGAAGCTCGAAGACGTCGTACCAGTCACCACCGACGAGGCGATCGTGTCCCGGGACGTAGCGGGCGGCGATCTCCAATCCGCTGATCTCGGGCAGGCGCGGCAGAAGGCTGCGTTGGAGCGCACTCGCGGTTGTTTGTTCTTGTTTGAGCAAGCGGGCGTTGATCGCGAGCGCCGCCCGGTCGGCCACGAGCTGCAGAAGCTCGGCGTCCCGGTCCGAGAACGATCTGGTTCCGAGCGTGCCGACATGCAGCACGCCGATCGTGTCGCCGTCGACGATGAGGGGGACGCCGAGCAACGAGCGGATGCCGATGTCCAAGAGGATGGGGTTGCGGACGTTCGTGTGATCCACCTTCTCGAGGATCACCGCCTGTCCCTCGGCGGCGACTCGCCCCGCGAAGCCCTGACCGATCGGAATGCGCACGCCGCTGCGAACCTCTTCCTCGATGCCCTTCGCGGCGGTCGCAACCATCTCGCGTGCGGCGCGGTCGATCAGGAGGATGGCCGCGGTGTCGACTTCGAGGATCTCGCGCACCCGGTCCAACAAGGTGTCGAGGAGCTCGTCGATCTCGAGGTGAGCGAGCGAAGCCTCGGTGACCGTCTGAATCCGCCGGAGCTGCTCGAGCTCTCGCTCGAGGTTCGCGTCGAAATCAGGTGACTCCGTTCGGGAGGTCATCGCGAAAAGTCGCACATGGTTGGTACCCCAGTGCTCCCTTCTCGCGACCCCATCGCCCTGTGAGCGGTTGGCGATGGGCGGTCACTCCAGACTCGAGGCCGAGCGTGTGGCGCTACGGATCGGCCCCGCCGCCTGCTTGACGGGAACTCCGAAGAGCATAAGCGCATTTTCAGCTGCACTTCTCCGAGATGAGGCCAAGCGGAGGCACGGTCAAGCCCGTCGAAACTTGACGAAAGCCTCTATCCGGGTCATTTGCGTCGGTATACGTTCGGCCGAGGCTGGGAAGGGGAGGTGGTCGGGATGTACACCCGAGTGCTCACGTTTACGGGAGCCAAGAACATCGACGACGGCATCGCGTTCATCCGTGACAACGCGGTGGCGGTGCTCCAGGAGCAGAAGGGCTACCGGGGCGTCACCGCGAGTGCGGATCGGGACGGAGGTGTTCTCGGAATCCTGTCGCTGTGGGAGACCGAAGCAGAACGCGACGCGTCCTTCGGACCACTCGCCGAACTACGCCAAGAGGGCCTCGACGTCGTCGGCGGCGAGCTCACGGTCGAGACCTTCGAGGAGCTGGTCGTGGAGATGGCGTCGCCGCCGCCGGTGGGCTCGGCGCTCATGGTCACCCGGGTCAGCATGGATCCCTCGAAGGTCGACGAGAACCTGGACTTCTTCAAGCGCGAGGTCGTGCCTCGGATCAAAGCAGCTCCGGGCTTCCGGGCCCTGCGCAACATGATGGACCGGACGACCGGCCGGGGGCTCGTCGGCTCCGCGTGGACGGATCAGGATGCGATGAAGAACGCGGCGGCCCAAGGCCAAGCGCGCCGCGACGAGGGCAGAGCCCGCGGCGTGAGCTTCGACGAGGACAGCTACCGCGAAATCGTTTTCGCTGACATGAGGTAGGGCGCGCGGCGAGCGCTGAGTTTCAGCGGGCGAGGTCGCCGAGCGCGCCGATCGCCTTGTCGACCGCGCGCCGCGCGCTGATCAGCGTGCGCTCGGCGGCGTAGAGGTCCGACGCGATCTGCGAGTCGGCTGTGTCCTCGTACCGATCGGCGACGGCCTCGACCCGGCGCGCGAGCTCCTCGAGCTGCGAGCGCAATGTGGACAGCTCGGCGCGATCGGACGACGCGGACACGAGGGCAGCCTTCACGCGTTCGGCGAGGGCGGGCAATTCGGACAGCCGGCGAGGGGTCGATGGATACGATGGTCTGATCCCTGATGCTCTCCCGACTCGATCTCCGCGGCACGAACGCCGACCTCAGTCCGTTGACGGCGCGTGGGGACGCCATTGACGCGTCGGCCGTCGAGGGCGTGCGCGCGATCATCGCCGAGGTTCGGGGCCGCGGCGACGCGGCATTGCATGACCTGACCGAGCAGTTCGACGGCTGCACGATCGACGAGCTCCGGGTGCCGGGAGACGAGTTGCGCGTCGCGCTCGACGGCGCTCCCGCCGAGTTCCGCGCCGCCCTCGAATACGCCCGGGAGGAAGTCACCGCCTATCACGAAGCTCAGCTGGGGGACGACGTGCGCCTCGAGCGGGACGGCGTGGTCCTCCGCGAGCTCGTCGTGCCCGTTGATCGAGCCGGGTTGTACGTGCCCGGTGGCCGGGCCACCTATCCGTCGACCGTGCTCATGACGGCGATCCCGGCACGAGTGGCGGGCGTCCCGGAGATCGCGTTGTGCGTGCCTCCCGATCGTGATGGCCGCGTCCCGCAGGCAACGCTGGCTGCCGCCGCCCTCGTCGGCGTGGACGAGGTGTACCGGGTCGGCGGTGCGCAGGCGATCGCCGCTCTGGCGTACGGCACCGAGACGATCGCGCCCGTCGACGTCATCGTCGGTCCCGGCAACATGTATGTCACCGCCGCCAAGCGCGAGGTCGCCGGGGTCGTGGGCATCGAGTCGCTGGCGGGGCCCTCGGAGCTCGTCGTCGTGGCCGACGACACGGCCGATCCCGCCATGGTCGCGGCCGATCTCGTCGCCCAGGCCGAGCACGGCCCCGACGGCGCCGCGATCCTCGTGACCTGGGACGAAGCAGTCGCCGACGCCGTCGACGAGGCCGTCGGCAAGCTCACGGCCGAAGCGCCGCGCCGCGCCGAGATCGAAGCCACCTTGAAGTCGGGAGGCCGTACGGTGCTGGTCGACGCGCCCGACATGGCGCTCGAGGCGGCGAATGCGATCGCACCCGAGCACTTGGAACTGATCACGGCCGACCCGGAATCTCTTGTACCGCTCGTTCGCAATGCAGGTGCCGTCTTCTGCGGACCGTGGTCGCCGGCCGTCGTCGGCGACTACGTGGCCGGTGTCAACCACGTATTGCCGACCGCGCGCACGGCGCGATTCGCCAGTGCGCTGCGCGTTGACACATTCCGCAAGCATGTCCACGTCGTAACGCTCGACCAGGCCGCCCTGGCGCGGGTCGCGCCGTACGTCCAATCGTTCGCCGAGATGGAGGGGCTCGACGCGCACGGACGGTCGGTCGAGTTGCGCGGGACCTAGCGA
>DASYQJ010000101.1:0-21174 GCA_036005605.1 Acidimicrobiia bacterium | reverse complement strand
GACCGCATGCAACGCAACCTGCGCATGCGGGCGGTCGTGAACGACGCGATGCGGCGCTCGATGATCGGGCAGCAGTTCGTCGAGATCGAGACGCCGGCGCTCATCGCGTCGACCCCGGAAGGGGCGCGCGACTTCGTGGTGCCGTCGCGGCTCCAGGCCGGCTCGTTCTACGCCCTGCCGCAGAGCCCGCAGCTGTTCAAGCAGCTGCTGATGGTCGGGGGCTTCGACCGGTACTTCCAGATCGCACGATGTCTCCGCGACGAGGACCCGCGCGCCGACCGCCAGTTCGAGTTCATGCAGTACGACATGGAGATGAGCTTCGCCGACGCCGGCGACGTCATGGCCGTCGTCACGGAGGCAGTGCAAACCGCCGTCGAGGCGGTGCGGGGCGAGCGGGCGCCCGCGTTCCGGCGCATGACGTGGCAGGAGTCGATGGACCGGTTCGGCGTCGACAAACCCGACACGCGTTTCGGTCTCGAGCTCGTCGACGTGAGCGAGTGCTTCGAAGCAACCGAGTTCCGCGCCTTCCAGACCGAGGTGGTGAAGGGCATTCGGGTGCCGGGGGAGGGCGCGATGGGGAGAGGCCGACTCGACGCGCTCACCGAGCGCGCCAAGCAGCTGGGCGCGGACGGCCTCGTATGGATGCGGGTACAGGAGAACGGAGGGCTGGACTCGCCGGTGGCGAAGTTCCTGTCCGAGGCCGAGCAGCTCTGCGTCGTCGACGCGCTCGGCGCCGCGCCCGGCGACCTGTTGCTGCTCGTCGCGGGTGCCTGGCGGCGCGTCGACCCCGTGCTCGGTCAGCTCCGCCTCGACCTCGCGCGCCCGCCCGTCACGGAAGGTGGCCTCCAGTTCGTCTGGGTCGTCGACTTCCCGCTGTTCGAGGGGATCGACGGCGAGGGGCGTCCGATCCCGGCCCACCACCCGTTCGTGATGCCACACCCGGACGACCTCCAGCTGCTCACCACCGCGACGGGCGACGAGCTCCTCAACGTGCGCTCGTCGAGTTACGACCTCGTCGTCAACGGCTGGGAGCTCGGCTCGGGCAGCGTCCGCATCCATTCCTCCGACGTGCAGCAGCAGGTGTTCACGCTCCTCGGGATCACTCCGGAGCAGGCGCGTTCCCGCTTCGGGTTCTTGCTCGACGCGTTCCGGTACGGCGCGCCGCCGCACGCCGGGTTCGCGATCGGGATCGACCGGTTCACCGCCGTCCTGGCGGGGGAGGAGAACATCCGCGAGGTCACCGCCTTCCCGAAGACCCAGTCCGGCGCCGACCCCCTCACCGGCGCCCCCGCCCCCCTCGACTCCGCACAACTCGACGAACTGGGCCTGCAGGTTCGGCCGCGGCCCAAAGGCCGCCCCTCCTAAGGCCCGTCGGGTTGGAACCGGCGCTATGCGCCAGGTTTCCGACCCATCGCCAGGGAGCACGGCGTACTCGTCATACCCCCGCGCCACCATGCCGCCCATGTCCCGCGAGATCGCGATCGCAACGTGCGCGGCACGTCAACATGCGCTCGTCACGCTCGAGCAAGCCAGAATGTGCGGCTTCACCGACTGGGACCGTCTGCATTTCACGTCGACCACCGATAGGCAGATCGGAGAGACGGTCGCCGCCAAGCTCGCCGCGTTGGGTCACAACCACTGCGCAGAGGGCCGGTTTCAGACCCAACGGGTCGTCGTAGCATCGCCGCATGACCGACGATCTGTTCGCTTCGGCGCGGAACGAGCGGTTGCACGAGCGCGCGCCGCTGGCGGCGCGGCTGCGGCCGCGCACCCTCGACGAGGTCGTCGGGCAGGAACACCTCCTCGGACCGGGGCGGCCGTTGCGAGTGCTGATCGAGGGCGACCGCCTGTCGTCGGTCGTGTTGTGGGGACCGCCGGGCACGGGCAAGACCACGATCGCCCGGCTCATCGCCGGCGTCACCGCCAAGGCATTCGAACCGCTGTCGGCGGTGAGCGCGGGCGTCAAGGACGTGCGCGAGGTCGTCGACCGCGCCCGCGATCGGCTCGGCGAGCACGGCCAGGGCACGATCCTCTTCCTCGACGAGGTTCATCGCTTTAACCGCACGCAGCAGGACGCGCTGCTCCCGCACGTGGAGGAAGGCCTCATCGTGCTCATCGGCGCGACGACGGAGAACCCGTACTTCTCCCTGACCGGTCCGCTGCTGTCGCGATCCACGTTGTTCCGGCTCGATCCCCTCGAGCCCGACGACGTTCGAAAGCTGCTCGAGCGCGCGCTGACCGACGGCGAGCGCGGCCTCGGCGCAGCTGACCTCTCCGTCGACACCGAAGCCCTCGATCACCTGATCGACCGGTCGGAAGGTGACGCCCGCCACGCCCTCACGTCGCTCGAAGTCGCCGGCGCGCTCGCCGCCGAGGACGGCCGCAACAAAGTCACACTCGCCGACGCCGAGGCGGCACTGGCCCTGCGCGCGGTCCGGTACGGCGACGACGAGCACTACGACGTCCTGTCCGCGTTCATCAAGAGCATCCGCGGCTCTGATCCCGATGCCGGGCTGTACTGGCTCGCGCGGATGCTCGAAGCGGGTGAGGACCCGCGTCTCGTGGCGCGCCGGCTCGTGATCCTCGCGTCCGAGGACATCGGCATGGCCGACCCGCAGTCGCTGCTCGTCGCCGACGCGGCTGCACGCGCCGTCGAGTTCGTCGGCATGCCCGAAGCGCGTCTCAACCTCGCCCAGGCCGTCATCCACCTCGCGCTCGCGCCCAAGTCGAACTCTGTCATCGCCGGCATCGGCGCGGCGATGGAGGACGTGCGCGACCGGCCGACGGGGGCTGTGCCGGTGCACCTGCGCGACGCCAGTTACCCTGGCGCCCGCAATCTCGGCCACGGGGAGGGTTACGTGTACCCGCACGACGCGCCGGCGGGGTGGGTCCCCCAGCAGTACCGGCCCGCCGACGTCGAGGCCCGCGTCTATTACCGACCGGGCGCGCAGGGCCATGAGGCAGACCTCGGCGAGCTCCTCGAGCGGCGGCGGACGCGCCGTGAAGCGGAGGGCGAGCACACCGACGACCGCGACGATGTCGGCGACCCATCCGAAGGGGCATGAGGTGGTCAAGCGGCTGTTCTGGCTGACGGTCGGCTTCTGGCTCGGCGTCGGCGTCACGATCCATGCGACCCGAAGGATTCGCCGCTCGGTCGAGCGGTACCTCCCGCCCGCGGCCGCCGACCGCCTCCGTCACCTGAACACTGCGCTCGACGACCGGGCTGCGTTGATCCGGGCCCGGCGTGTGACGCGAAGAGCAAGCTGAACCAGAAGGTCCGGGCGGTACGCTGGCCGCGTGCCACCGACCACTGCCGACGAGCTCCGCCGCGCCTTCCTCGACTTCTTCGTCGAGCGCGGGCACACCGAGGTCGAGTCCGCCAGCCTGATTCCGCACGATCCGACGCTGCTGTTCACGGTGGCGGGGATGGTCCCGTTCAAGCCGTACTTCGTGGGCGAGGAGAAGCCGCCGTACCCGAGAGCGACCTCGGTGCAGAAGTGCGTGCGCGCCGGCGGCAAGCACAACGACCTGGATGACATCGGGCGTACGAACCGCCACTTCAGCTTCTTCGAGATGCTTGGGAACTTCAGCTTTGGTGACTACTTCAAGGCTGAGGCCATCTCGTGGGCGTGGGAGTTCTACCGCGACGTGTTGAAGCTGGACCTCGAGCGGCTCTGGGTCACCGTCCACGAAACCGACGACGAGGCGGCCGCGATCTGGCGCGACGTCGTCGGCCTGCCCGAAGAGCGCATCCAGCAGATGGGCGAGGAGAACTTCTGGCGTATGGCCGACACCGGTCCGTGCGGGCCGTCGTCGGAGATCTTCTGGGACCTAGGCGAAGGTTTCGGTGAGGGTGGCGGCCCCGCCCGTGGCTCCGAGGAGCGCTACATCGAAATCTGGAACCTGGTGTTCATGCAGTTCGACGCCCAGCCCGACGGTTCGCTCACCCCGCTCTGGAGGCCCTGCGTCGACACCGGCGCGGGGCTCGAACGCAACCTCATGGTGCTTCAGGGTGTCGAGTCGATCTTTGACATCGACGTCTTCCGCCCCCTGATTCGAGATGCCGAAACCGCGACAGGCACTCGGTACGGCTCTGGCGCCGAAGACGATCTGGCCTTGCGCATCCTCGCTGAGCACGCGCGAACGATGACGTTCCTAGTGAGCGACGGCGTCGTCCCGTCGAACGAGGAGCGCGGCTACGTGCTGCGTCGCATCATCCGTCGGGCGGTGCGATACGCGTACCGGCTCGGTGCCGAAAACACGGTGACTCCGGCGCTGGTCGACGCGACTGTCAACGCGATGGGAGAGGCCTACCCCGATCTCGTCAAGCACCACGACGTCATCGTGAACGTCATCACGCGCGAGGAGGAGCGCTTCCGTCAGACGTTGCAACGCGGTCTCGATCTCCTCGACGGCCTGCTCGAGGACGGCGACGTCTCCGGCGAGCAGGCGTTCTTCCTGCACGACACGCTCGGCTTCCCGATCGATCTCACCCGCGAGATTGCCGAGGAGCGCGGCCGCCGCGTCGACTACGACGGGTTCCGCGCGCGTATGGAGGAGCAGCGGACGCGCGCCCGCGAGGCGGTCAAGGCCGACGGGGGACAGGAGTCGGCCCCCATCGAGTTGTACCGCGAGCTCGTCGACGACTTCGGCGAGACCGAGTTCACCGGCCGTCACGAGTACGAGACGACCGACGCCAAGGTGCTGGCCCTCGTCGCCGGCGGCGAGCGGCTCGCCCAGGTCGATGAGGGAGCGAAGGTCGACGTCGTCCTCGACCGCACGCCGTTCTACGCCGAGGCGGGCGGTCAGGTGGGCGACACGGGCACGCTCGCGACCGGCGACGGCCGGACGCAGTTGCGCGTGCTCGACGCGCAGTACGGCATTCCCGGTTCGCTCGTCCTGCACCGGGCCGAAGTTGTACGCGGCGAGCTCGCCGAGGGCGACAGTGTGACCGGAACGATCGACGCCGAGCGGCGTGACCGGATCCGTCGCAACCACACCGCGACACACGTCCTCCACTGGGCGCTGCGCGAGGTGCTCGGCCCCCACGTCAAGCAGGCGGGTTCGCTGGTCGCGCCGGACCGGCTCCGTTTCGACTTCAGCCACTTCCAGGCCGTGACTCCCGAAGAGCTGGATCGTGTCGAAGCGCTCGCGAACCGCGAGATCATCACCGACGCGCCCGTCCGCCACTACGAGACCACCCGTGAGCACGCCGAGGCAATCGGCGCGATCGCGTTCTTCGGCGAGAAGTACGGCGACCTCGTCCGGGTCCTCGAAGCCGGCAGCCACTCGGTAGAGCTCTGTGGCGGCACGCACGTCCACGCGCTCGGGTTCATCGGCCCGATCAAGATCGTCGGCGAGCAGTCGATCGGCGCGAACCTCCGGCGGATCGAGGCGGTCACCGGTGACGCGGCCATCGACCGCATCCACGACGAGGAGAGGCAGCTGCGGCGGGCCGCCGAGACGCTCAAGGTCGCGCCGGCCGAGCTGCCCGACCGCATCGAGCAGCTCCAGCAGCAGCTGAAGACGCTCAAGGACCAGGTCGAGACGGCTCGGGCGCGGGAGGCAGCCGCCGACGCGGCAGCGCTGGCGGACGACGCGCGCGATGGCGTCGTCGCGGCGCGGCGTGACGGGCTCGATCCGGGCGACCTCCGGCGCCTCGCGCTCGTCACCCGCGACGCCGTCGGCTCCGGCGTCGTCGCGCTCGTGGGCGTGGGGCCGGATCAGAAGAAGGCCGGCCTCGCGGTCGCGGTGTCGAAGGAGCTGGTGGGCCGGGGAGTCTCGGCCGCCGACATCGCGGGCACGGCCGCCAAGGCTCTCGGCGGGGGCACGGCCAAGAACGCCGAGGTCGTCGTGGGCGGCGGTACCAACGTGGACCGGGTCGACGAGGCCCTGGCCCTCGTACGCCGGGAAGCCACGGAGGCCGTCAGCCGCGCCGCCGACTAACGACGGACGAGGAGCGCATGGGACGGGTCCTGGGTGTCGACCTCGGCTCGCGCCGGATCGGCCTCGCCGTCTCCGATCCCGACGGCCGGGTAGCCACACCCCACTCGATCATCGAGCGCAGCGGAGACCCCGCCGTCGACCGTCGGACGATCCTGGCCCGCGCGCGCGAAGCTGGCGCCTCCCGCGTCGTCGTCGGCCTCCCCTTGTCACTCTCGGGCGGGGTCGGACCCGCCGCGAAGGCGGTTCTCGAGGAGGTCGACGCGCTGCGAGCTCTGGCGGGCGGAGAAGTCGAGGTGGAAACCCACGATGAACGCCTCACGACGGTGATCGCCGAACGCGGGATGCGCGAGGCGGGTGTGCCGCGCCGCGCCCGCCGGCGGACGGTGGATCCGGCGGCGGCGACCGTCATGTTGCAGTCGTACCTCGAGAGCCGCTCGTGAGCCCGTTCGACGATGACGGCCTCGAGCATCCCGGCAGGGTGAACTCGGGCCGCACGCAGACCCCACCGCGCCCTCCCGTCGAGCAAGACGACGAGTTCTGGGGCGAGCCCGTCGACGACCGCGACCAGACGTCGACTGACGGCGCCACGGGCGGTCACCGCCGCCGTCGACGCCGGCGCACCTTCATTGCGCTGGGGATCGTTCTGCTGCCGATCATCCTGGTCCTCGGCGCGGGCGCCTGGTTCCTGTACCAGCTGAACCCGCCCGGGAACCCCGGCAAGCGCGTCAGCGTCGAGGTTCCGCGCCGGACCGGCAACGCCGCCATCGGTGATCTCCTCGAGGACAAGGGCGTCATCGGTTCCTCGCAGGCATTTCAGATCTACGTCGGCGTCACGCGTGCCGGCCCGTTCGACCCGGGTCACTACAAGATGCGCGAGAACCTCGGCGTCCGCGACGCCGTGAACGTCCTCAAGTCGGGGCCGGCCAAGGGGGCCGAGTTCCAGCTCACCCTGCCGCCCGGGCTCACGCTGGCCGAGATCGCCGATCGCGTCGGGACGCTGCGGGGCCACAGCCGCGACGCGTTCCTCCAGGTCGCGCAGTCGGGAGTCGTGCGCTCGAAGTACCAACCACCGGAGGTGACTTCGCTCGAAGGTCTGCTGAACCCCGACACGTATTTCGTTTCGAAGGACGAGACCGACCAGCAGATCCTCACCCGCCTCGTGTCGACGTTCGATCAAAAGGCCGACCAGATCGGGCTCGCGGCGCCGAACGCCGCCGGCTTGAGCCCGTACCAGACCATCGTCGCGGCGTCGCTCGTCGAGCGCGAGGCGAAGCTCGACGAGGATCGGCCACTGATCTCGGCCGTGATCCACAACCGTCTCGCCGCGGGCATGCCGCTGCAGATCGATGCGACCGTGTGCTTCGCGAAGGGCGGCTGCACCCAGTCACCCACTGCGGCCGACCTCGCACTCGATTCGCCGTACAACACGTACAAGGTCACCGGGTTGCCGCCTACTCCGATCTCGAGTGTCACCGTGAAGTCGCTGCAGGCGGCGCAGAACCCGTCGCCCGAGCCATACCTCTTCTACGTGCTCAGCGACAAGAACGGGAAGCACAAGTTCGCGACGACGCAGGAGGAGCACCAGAGAAACGTCGAGGAGGCCCGCCAAAAGGGTCTGCTGTGAACGGCGACCGGACGATCACAGGCGCGACACGCGTCGTCGGGATCATCGGAGATCCCGTCCGGCATTCGCGGTCACCGGCGATGCACAATGCCGCGTTCGATGCCCTCGGGCTCGACTGGGTGTACGTCGCGTTCCCCGTCGCTCGCGGTGACGGTGCAGCTGCGGTGCGGGCCGTCACGACGCTCGGCCTCGCGGGCCTGAACGTCACCATGCCGCACAAGGCGGATGCAGCCGCGGCGTGCGACGACCTGGCGCCCGAGGCGGCCGCGCTCGGCGCCGTCAACACCGTCGTGAACACCGACGGGACGCTCGTCGGCCACTCCACCGACGGCGACGGCTTCCTGCGAGCGCTGGACGACGAGGGGATCACGCCTGTCGGACAGCGCGCCCTCGTGATCGGAGCAGGCGGGGCGGCGCGGGCGATCACGCACGCGCTCGGGCGCGTCGGGGCCCGCGTCACCGTCGCTGCCCGCCGTCCCGACGCAGCCCGCAGCGCGGCCGGGCTCGCCCCCGCCGGTGACGCTGTCGGTCTCGACGGGATCGCGGTGGAAGGCTTCGACGTGGTCGTCAACGCCACGCCGCTCGGGATGGACGGCGAGGCGCCACCGTTCGACGTCGCGAAGCTGCACACCGGCCAGTTCGTCTACGACACGGTCTACCCGGCCGAGACGCCGCTGGTGCGCGACGCCCGTGCGCGCGACCTGCGCGCTGCCGGCGGGCTCGGCATGCTCGTCCACCAGGGAGCGCTGTCGTTCGCGTTGTGGACTGGCGTCGAGCCGCCGCTCGACGTGATGCGGGCCGCGGCCTCGGCCGGCACGTGACCGCGGCGGTCGTGGCGTTGTGCGCCGGGGCCGGTCTTCTCGTCGGGCTCGGCCTCGAAGTCGTCATCGACCGGGTGCCGCAACGAGAGCCGCTGAACGGGTGGAGCCGCCGCGACCTCAATCCTGCTCGCGCGGCGCTGCTTGCCGCGCTCACGGTCGCGCTCTTCGTCGGGCTGGCGGTCCGGTACGACGATTCGTGGGTGCTGCCCGCGTTCCTGGTGCTCGCGGCCGGGCTCGTCGCACTGTCGGTCATCGACCTCGAGCACTTCCTGCTGCCGAACCGGATCGTGTACCCGCTGGCGGTCGGCATGCTCGCGCTCCTTGCCCTCGCGGCCGTTGGCGACGACGCCTGGGCCGCCTTCGGTCGTGCGGTCCTCGGGGGCGTCGCCGCCGCGGCGGCACTGGGCGCGCTGCATCTCGTCTCACCGCGCAGCATGGGCTTCGGCGACGTGAAGCTCGCGTTCGTGCTCGGGCTCGTCCTCGGCTGGCTCGGCTGGAGCGAGCTCGTGCTCGGGCTGTTCTGCGGGTTCCTCGCCGGCGCGGTGGTCGGGATCGCGCTGATCGCCCTGCGCCACCGCGGGCGAAAGGACCACCTGCCCTTCGGCCCGTTCCTCGCGTTCGGGACACTCGTCGTGCTGCTGTGGGGGGACGTCATGCTGCGCTGGTACCGAGGCTGACACGCCGCAACTTCCCCAGGCATGCAACCCCCGACCGATACGCTGAGCAGCGAAAACGGAGGCAAATTGCTGCGCTACCTCACCGCGGGGGAGTCGCACGGCCCGGCCCTGGCGGTCGTGGTCGAAGGGCTCCCGGCCGGCCTGCCCATCACGATCGACGAGATCGCGGCCGAGCTGGCTCGGCGCCGTCTCGGCTTCGGGCGCGGCCCCCGGATGCGGCTCGAACGGGACGACGTCGAGTTCACCGGCGGGGTCCGGCACGGGCTCACGCTCGGGTCCCCGGTCTCGCTCGTGATCCACAACACGGAATGGCCGAAATGGCAGGAGGAGATGTCGGCCGCGCCCGGCGTCACCGAGAAGCCGTTGCGCCAACCCCGGCCCGGGCACGCCGACCTCGTCGGGATGCAGAAGTACGGGTTCGACGATGCCCGCAACGTCCTCGAGCGGGCGAGCGCTCGCGAGACCGCGGCGCGCGTCGCCGCGGGGTCGCTGGCCAAGGCGCTGCTGTCGCACCTCGGCAGCGAGGTCGTCAGCCACGTGATCCAGCTGGGCCCGGTGCGCGTCGCAGATGACCGAAGGCCCGTCCCGGCCGACCTGCCCCGCGTCGACGAGTCGCCCGTGCGCTGCTTCGATCGCGACGCCGAGGCGGCGATGATCACCGAGATCGAGGCGGCCGCGAAGGCCGGCGACTCCTTGGGCGGCGTGGTCGAGGTGCTCGGCTACGGCGTGCCCCCCGGCCTCGGGTCGCACGTGCACTGGGACCGCCGCGTCGACGGCCTGATCGCGCAGGCGCTCATGAGCATCCAGGCGATGAAGGGCGTCGAGATCGGCGACGGGTTCGCCGGGGTCGCCCGCCGGGGCAGTGAGGCGCACGACGAGATCCTGTGGAGCGAGGACGACGATCGCTACGAGCGCGGGTCGAGCCGAGCCGGCGGCATCGAGGGCGGGATGACGACGGGGAGCCTGCTCGTCGCACGCGTCGGGATGAAGCCGCTATCCACGCTGAACCGGCCCGTCCTACGGACCGTCGACGTCGAGACGAAAGAGGAGACGGTGTCGTTCAAGGAGCGCACCGACGTCACGGCTCTTCCGGCGTCCGGCGTCGTCGCCGAGACGATGGTCTCGCTGGTCCTGGCCGCCGAAGCCCTGCGGAAGTTCGGCGGCGACTCGCTCGACGAGGTCCTGCGCAATCACGCCGGGTACATCGCATCGCTACGGTCGACATGAGGGACGACGACGACCGTCGCCACCTCGTGCTGGTCGGGCTCATGGGAGCGGGGAAGACGACGGTCGGCGCGGCGTGCGCGACCCGGCTCGCCCGACCCTTCGTCGACACCGACGACGTCGTCGAGGCGAACACCGGCATGTCCGTCGCCGAGCTGTTCGCGCACGAGGGTGAAGCGCGCTTCCGCGAGCTCGAGCGCCAAGCAGTGGTCGACGCGTGCGCGACGCCGGCGCCGGCGGTGATCGCGTGCGGCGGCGGCGCTGTCGTCGACGCCGACAATCGACTTCGCCTCCACCAAGCGGGTTTCGTGGTGTGGCTGCAAGCGGCGCCGGCGACGCTCATGGCGCGCGTCAAGACCGGCGCCGAGCGTCCGCTCCTCGACGGACGTGGCACCGCCACGCTCGAGCGCCTCGCCGTCGTGCGGGCGGCCGCGTACGAGGCCACCGCCGACGCGCTGGTCGACACCGACGGCCGTACCGTCCCCGAGGTCGTCGACGCCGTGCTCGAGGCGTACCGCCCGTGAAGCGAGTCACCGTTGGCGTCGACCCGCCCTACGACGTCGTCGTCGGCCGGGGCGCAATGCGCGAGCTCAGCGCGGTGCTCTCCGGTCGTCGTCGCGTGGCCGTCATCAGCCAAGCGGCCGTCGCCGACCACTTCGGGGACGACGCGTCCGCCGGCGCGCCGAACTCCGAGGTGTTCCTCATCGGTGACGGCGAGCCGGCCAAGACGCTCGCAACCGTCGAACGACTCGGTCGCGCGCTCTCGGCGTGGGGCCTCCTGCGCGACGACATCGTCGTCGCGCTCGGTGGCGGGGTGGTCGGCGATGTGGCCGGCTTCACCGCCGCGATCTACCACCGCGGTGTGGCCGTCGTGCAGGTGCCGACGACCCTGCTCGCCCAAATCGACGCCGCCGTCGGCGGGAAGACCGGCGTGAACCTTCCCGAGGGCAAGAACCTCCTCGGCGCCTTCCATCAGCCGACGGCCGTCGTGGCCGACGTCGACACACTCGGCACCCTGGCGGAACGCGAATACCGGTCGGGGCTCGGCGAGGTGGCGAAGTACGCGCTGATCGCGCGGCTGAGCGGAGACCACGCCGCGCTGGCCGAGCTGGTCGAGGCGGACGCCGAGGCCATTCGTGGGCGCGACCCCGACGTGCTCACCGAGCTCGTCCACCGGTGCGTCGAGCTGAAGGCCGATTTCGTGGCACGTGACCCGGACGAACGCACCGGGCTGCGCGCGATCTTGAACTACGGGCACACGCTCGCGCACGCTCTCGAGGCTTCCGGCGAATACGACGACCTGCTGCACGGTGAGGCCGTGGCCGTCGGGCTGGTGTTCGCGGGCGAGCTGGCGGCAGCGTTGGGGCGCATCGACGCTTCGACCGCCGAACGGCACCGCGAGCTCGTCTCCGCGCTCGCGCTCCCGATTCGTGCGCCGGATGGTCTCGACGCGTCGACGCTGCTCGAGCTGATGCGTCGTGACAAGAAGGCGAAGGGCGGCCTGACGTTCGTCCTGCCCGGCTCGAACGGCATCGAGCGAGTCGACGACCCGCCCGCGGCGGCGCTCGGGCGCGCGCTCGAATCCGTCGGCGTGGAAGGCTGACGACCCCATGGCGTCGATCCTTCTCGTGTCCGGTCCGAACCTGAACCTGCTGGGAGAGCGCGAGCCCGAGATCTACGGGCACGACGCGCTCGACGAGCTCGTCGGTGACGCCCGTGCGGTTGCGGAGGCGAACGGCCACTCGCTCGACCATGTCCAGTCCAATCACGAGGGCGAGATCGTCGACGCCATCCAGGAAGCGCGCGATCACTGTGCGGCGATCGTCATCAACCCGGGCGCCCTCACGCACTACTCGTACGCGCTCGCCGACGCCCTCGCCGCCTTCGACGGACCGAAGATCGAGCTGCACCTCTCGAACCCGTCGGCCCGCGAGGCGTGGCGGCGCACTTCCGTCGTCGCTCCCGTCGTCACCGGAACGGTGGCGGGCTTCGGTCGCCACGGATACCGCCTCGCGCTCGAAGCGGCGGTCGCGCTCCTGAAAGAGGACGCGTGAGCGCGGCGCTTGCACAGCTGCCGCCGATGGACGTTGCAGGGCGCGCCGAGCGACTTCACGGCCGATTCGAGGAGACGGGTATCGACGCGCTCCTCGTGACCAGGTTGCCGAACGTCGTCTACCTCACCGGCTTCACCGGCAGCGCGGCGATGGTCCTGGTGGGACCGGACGAGCTCGTCTTCGTCACCGACGGGCGGTACGCCGAGCAGGCCGCCGAGCAGCTGGCGGCCGCCGGCGTCGAAGCGCGGCTCGAGGTGCGTGTGTCGCAGGCGGCTCAGCGCGACGTGATGAGCGAGGCCGCCGGCGGGTATCGACGCCTCGGGCTCGAAGCCCACGGCGTCACGTGGGCGCAGCAGCGCGCCTTCGCCTGCGAGTGGTTCCTCGACGCCGAGCTGGTCGCCACCGAGCACCTCGTGGAGGACCTTCGCCGCGTGAAGGAACCGGCCGAGGTGGCACGGATCCAGGCCGCGTGCACGATCGCCGACGACGCCCTCGGCGTCGTGGCGGCCCGCCTCGGCGAGCGGCCGACCGAGCGGGACGTTGCGCTCTGGCTCGAGCTCGAGATGCGCGACCGGGGCGCCGCCGGCACGAGCTTCGATTCGATCGTCGCGTCCGGGCCCAACGGCGCCAAGCCGCACGCGAGGCCGTCGAGTCGCGCGATCGAGGCGGGCGAGCCGGTCGTGATCGATTTCGGCTGCATCGTCGACGGGTACTGCTCCGACATGACGCGCACGCTCAGCGTCGGCGACCCGGGACCGGATGCCCGGCGCGTGTACGAGGTCGTACGCGACGCGCAGCAGCTCGGCCGAGACGCAGTGCGCGCCGGCGCCGACTGCGCGCATGTCGACAAGGCGTGCCGCGACGTGATCGACACCGCCGGTTGGGGCGACGCATTCGTCCACGGGACCGGGCACGGCGTCGGTCTCGAGATCCACGAGGCACCGCGAGTCGCCGCGACCGCCCGTGATACGTTGGCCTCCGGTTACGTCGTGACCGTCGAGCCCGGCGTATACCTCCCCGGTGTGGGCGGTGTGCGCATCGAGGACACCGTGGTCGTCACCGACGATGGCGCCGACGTGCTCACCCGATTCTCCAAGGACTTTCTCTTGTGAGCGTCTCCACCAACGATCTGAAGAACGGCATGGCCCTCGATCTCCCCGAGGGCCTCGTGACGGTCGTCGGGTTCCAGCACGTGAAGCCGGGCAAAGGTGGGGCATTCGTCCGAACCAAGCTCAAGAACCTCCGGACCGGTGCGGTCGTCGACAAGACGTTCCGAGCCGACGAGAAGGTCCCGCTCGCGGTCATCGACAAGCGCGAGATGCAATACCTGTACCGCGAGGGCAGCTCGTACGTGTTCATGGACAGTGACAGTTACGAGCAGCTGCACGTGGACGCCGGCGACCTCGGGCAGGCCGTGCGCTACCTCAAGGAAGGTGACACGGCCGTTCTGCCTACGTACCAGGACCGCGTCATCGGGATCGAGCTGCCGGCCGCGGTCGAGCTCACGGTCACCGAGACCGAGCCCGGCGTGCAGGGCGACCGCGTCTCCGGCGCGCGCAAGCCGGCCACGGTGGAGACCGGCCTCGTGGTGCAGGTTCCGCTCTTCGTCGAGCCGGGCGGGCGGATCAAGGTCGACACCCGGACGGGGGAGTACCTCGCCCGCGCGTGACGGGCGAGCGCGGCGATGCCCACCCGACGCGAGGCGCGGGAGCGAGCCCTGAGCCTCTGCTACGAGGCTGAGGTGCGCGGTCTCGATGCCGACACGCTGCTCGGCGAGCTCCCGGCTCCTCCCGACGAGTACGCCGAGGCGGTCGTGCGGGGTGTGGAGTCCCATCGCGACGAGGTCGACGCCATCTTGCGCAAGGTCTCCGAGCACTGGGCACTCGAGCGCATGCCGCTCGTCGACCGCGCCGTACTCCGCATCGGCTGCTACGAGCTCGGCTGGCAGCCCGAGCTGCCGACCGGCGTCGTCATCAGCGAGGCCGTCGAGCTGGCGAAGGAGTACTCGACCAAGGACTCGGGGCGGTTCGTGAACGGCATGCTGGGCCGCATCGCCGAGGATCTGCGCGGCCACGAGCCCGAGCCGCCCGAACAGCCGGCGCCATGAGCACCGCGCCCCTCGAGGTCGAGGAGCCGCTCACCGACGAGGCGATCGGGACCGACCGCCCGTGGCTGGTCATCGTCTGGAACGACCCCGTGAACCTCATGAGCTACGTCGTGTATGTGTTCCAGAAGCTGTTCGGCTACTCACGCGAGAAGGCGACCCGGCTCATGCTGCAGGTGCACCACGACGGCAAGGCCGCCGTGTCGGAGGGGACGCGCGAGAAAGCCGAGGCCGACGTCGCTCGTCTGCATGCCCACGGGCTGTGGGCGACGATGGAGCATCCGTCGTGAGCCCGCGCTTCGACCGGCGCGGCGACGCGGTCGTGGTCACGCTGGAGGCGAACGAAGTGGACCTACTCCGCACGATCCCCGACGAGGTCCGGAGCGCGCTGACCGAGTCTCCTTCGAAGGACGATCCCGTCTACAACCGGCTGTTCCCGTCCGCGTACCTGGATCCGACCGAGGAGAGCGCCGAGCAGGAATGGCAGGAGCTCGTGCACCCCGAGCTGTTGCAGTCGCGCCTCGCCGCCCTCGAGCTCGTCGTGGCCACGCTCGACCGTGCCGTGACCAAGCGCGGCCGCGCCGAGGTCGAGCTCGCGCCCGAAGAGGTCGAGGCGTGGCTCGGTGTCGTCAACGACGCCCGCCTCACCCTCGGCACCCGGCTGGGCGTCACCGAGGACGCCGAGTCCGAGGCGATCGACCCGTCCGATCCCCAGGCCCCCGCGCACGCCGTCTACGGCTGGCTCACCTGGTTCGAGAACGATCTCGTCGAGACGCTCCTGGGCTAACCGGCGATGACTTCGGCGTCGCCGAGCCGTCGTAAAGCTATGGCGACATTTGTTTTGATCCACGGTGCCGCAGACGTGGGGTGGTACTGGCACCTGGTGAAGGCGGAGCTGCGCCGGCGCGGTCACGACGTGGTGGCACCCGACTTGCCGTGCGACGACGACGAGGCCGGCCTCGCCGAGTACGCCGACACGGTGGTCGATGCCATCGGTGGTCGGAGTGACCTGGTTGTCGTCGGCCAGTCGTTGGGCGGGTTCACCGCACCGTTGATCGCCGATCGGCTTCCGGTCGACGCGATCGTCCTTGTGACCGGGATGATCCCGGCCCCGGGCGAGAAAGCCGAGGATTGGTTCGCCGACATCGGCTATGCGCAAGCCGTGCAGGAGCAAGCCCGGCGCGATGGCGGCAAGACCGGCAGCGAGGACCCGTTCGTCGCCTTCTACCACGACGTGCCTCGCGCTCTCGCGGAGGAGGCGCTGAGCAAGGAGCGCCCCCAGTCGCCCACCGCGGGGCGCACCCCGTGGCCACTCGACGCCTGGCCGGCGGTCTCGACGAGGTTCGTCCTGTGCACCGAGGATCGCTTCTTTCCGCCCGAGCTCATGCGCACTGTCGTCGCCGACCGACTCGCCATTGCTCCCGACGAGATCGCCGCCGGCCACTGCGTCGCGCTCAGCCGCCCGAGGGAGCTGGCGAACTTGCTCAGTAGTTACGCAAAAGGGGAGTGAACTCGTGGCATCACACAAGGCCATCGTGGAGGCGTACATCGAGGGCTTCCGGCTTACCGATCACAAGGCGATCCTGGCCTGCCTGGCCGACGACGTCGTGTGGGTGCTGCACGGCTACCGCACGCTGCGGGGGAAGGACGCGTTCGACGGCGAGATCGAGAACGACGCCGCTGTCGGCAGCCCCACGCTGAACCTCGACCGCCTGATCGAGGAGGGCGACACCGTCGTCGCCGTCGGCAACGGCGAGATGACGCTCAAGGAAGCCGGCCGCGTCCCGTTCGTCTTCGCCGAGGTCTTCACCTTCACGGGCGACACGATCAGCCGGCTCGAGACCTTCCACATCAACCTCGCTTAGGAACGCCGCGACGCGCATCGGGTGCTAGCCTGATGCAGACCGTGAAGGGGATCCTGCGAGGTTCCCACGGAGGATGACGACGGCATGACCGCGCCCATCGCCGGCGAGGGAGACCTCCCGGGCGACGACGACAACCGAGCCAGCACCACGGCCCCCTCCGGGGGCCATTTGTTTGCCCTGCGGGCGAAGGTCTTCGACGCCGACGACCTCCGCCGAGCCAACACCCGCATCGCGCACGAGATCGTCGAGCGGAACCACGGCGCGACCGACGTCGTGCTCATCGGCCTCTACACACGTGGGGTCGCCGTCGCCCACCGGCTCGCCGAGGCGATCGAGCGCTTCGAAGGCGTCGCCGTCCCCGTCGGGGCGATCGACGTCGCGTTCTACCGCGACGACATCGGCCTCAGGCGGATCCAACCGCTCGGCCCGACCGAGGTGCCGGTCGATATCACCGGACGGGTCGTGGTCCTCGTGGACGACGTGCTGTTCACCGGCAGGACCGCGCGGGCCGCCCTCGAGGCCATCACCGAGCTCGGCCGCCCGCGGGCGATGCAGCTCGCCGTCCTCGTCGACCGCGGCCACCGCGAGCTCCCCATCCGGGCCGACTTCGTCGGGAAGAACCTCCCGACCAAGGCCGCCGAGGACGTGCGGGTGCGCCTGCACGAGGTCGACGACGGCGACGACGGGATCGAGATCTGGGGACCCGAGCAATGAACGATCTGCTGTCGATCGACGACCTCGGCGCGTCGGGTATCAACGAGCTGCTCGACCTGTCGGAGTCGTTCGTCGAGGTCACGCGGCGAGACATCCCGAAGATCCCCGCGCTGCGCGGCAAGACGGTCGTGACCCTCTTCTACGAGGACTCGACGCGCACCCGCCTGTCGTTCGAGACGGCGGCGAAGCGCCTGACGGCCGACACGATGTCGTTCACGGCTGCGAGCTCGTCGGTCGGGAAGGGCGAGAGCCTCCTCGACACGGTCCGGACGATCGAGGCGATGGGCGTCGACGCGATGGTGGTGCGCCACCGGTGCGCCGGCGCGCCGCACCGGATCGCATCGTGGGTCGACGCCGCCGTCGTCAACGCCGGCGACGGCCGTCACGAGCACCCCACCCAGGCGCTGCTCGACCTC
This sequence comes from Acidimicrobiia bacterium, assembly GCA_036005605.1. Taxonomy (GTDB): domain Bacteria; phylum Actinomycetota; class Acidimicrobiia; order IMCC26256; family JACDBD01; genus JALZAA01. Next base: position 3,729 of record DASYQJ010000101.1, on the reverse strand, counting down.
CTCACGCTGCGTCGCCACCTCGGGACGGACGCGTTCAGTGGGCTCCGGATCGGCATCGTCGGCGACGTGCGCCACTCGCGTGTCGCCCGCAGCGGCGTGAAGGCGTTTGACGCCGTCGGAGCCGACGTCACCGTCGTCGGACCCCCCACGCTCCTCCCCGAATCCCTGGAGGGCTGGCCCGCGCGCGCCTCCACCGACCTGGACGACGTGCTCCCAGAGCTCGACGTCGTGTACGTACTGCGCATCCAACGCGAGCGCCTCGGGGCCGCGCTACTGCCGTCGCTGCGCGAGTACACGAGTCGCTACGGGCTGACCGCCGCCCGCGCCGCCCGCCTCAAGCCCGACACGGTCGTCATGCACGCCGGCCCGATGAACCGCGGTGTCGAGATCGCGGCCGAGGTCGCGGACAGCCCGGCGTCGATCATCACCGAGCAGGTCGCCAACGGGGTCGCGGTGCGGATGGCCGTGCTGTGGTCGCTGCTCGGGTCGGGAGGTCTCGTTGCCTGACCGTCCCGACGAGTTCGTGATCAAAGGCGGGCGCGTCGTCGACGCGACCGGCGACCGGGTGGCCGACGTGCTCGTGCAAGGCGGTGTCGTGGCCGCGGTGGCGAGGCGCGTCGAAGGCGCGCCCGTGCTCGATGCCGCCGGCTGCATGGTCGTGCCGGGCCTCGTCGACCTGCACGCCCACCTCCGCGAGCCGGGAGACGAAGAGGCGGAGACGATCGAAACCGGCGCCCGCGCCGCCGCGCTCGGAGGATTCACCGCGGTCGTCGCCATGCCCAACACCGAACCGCCGCTGGACGACGCCGCCGTCGTCGCGTCCGTGCTCGCGGCGGGCCGCGAAGCCGTGTGCGACGTTGCGTCGTCGGGCTGCATCACCAAGGGCCGCCGCGGCGAGGAGCTCGCGCCGATGGGGGAGCTGTACGCGCTCGGCGTCCGGATCTTCACCGACGACGGGGCGTGCGTCGGCGAGGCCGGCGTCATGCGGCGCGCGCTCGAGTACGCGGGAGCATTCCCGGGCGCAGTCGTCGCGCAGCACGCCGAAGATCCTTCGCTCGCCGGCGGGGGCCACATGCACGAAGGCACCTGGTCCAGCCGCCTCGGCATCCCGGGCCGGCCGGAAGCGGCCGAGGCAACCGTCGTCGCCCGCGACGTCATGCTCGCCGAGCTCACCGGCACGCCCGTCCACTTCCTCCACCTGTCGACCGCCGCCGCCGTCGACCTGGTGCGCGACGCGAAGGACCGGGACGTCCCGGTCACGGCCGAGGTCGCGCCGCACCACTTCACGCTCACCGATGCCGAGTGCCGGACGTTCGACCCCGCGTTCAAGGTCCACCCGCCGCTGCGCACCGACGCCGACGTGGCGGCGGTCAAGGCGGGGCTCGCCGACGGCACCATCGACGCCATCGCCACCGACCACGCGCCGCACGTGCCCGAGGCCAAGGAGCGCCCGTTCGAGGAGGCGCCGCCCGGCATGCTCGGCCTCGAGACCGCGTTCGCGCTCACGCTCACCGAGCTCGTCGAGCCGGGCGTCCTCGCCCTCCCCGACGCGCTGGCGTGCCTGTCGTGGCAGCCGGCGGTGATCGCGGGGCTCGACGGGCACGGAGGGCCGATCGAGCCGGGCCGGCCCGCCAACCTGTGCGTCGTCGACCCCGCCGTGCGGTGGGAGGTCGACCCGAGCCGGCTCGCCAGCCGTTCGCGGAACACGCCCTACGCCGGCCGCAAGCTCACCGGTCGGGTACGTCACACGGTGCTGCGAGGCGAGCCGGTGGTCGTCGACGGCATCGCGCAGCGATGACCAGGGACGCGCTCCTCGTGCTGTCCGACGGGACGGCCTTCGAAGGCGAGGCCGTCGGCCACCTGCCCGAGTCGGGCGTCGCGACGGGCGAGGTCGTGTTCAACACAGCGCTGTCGGGTTACCAGGAGATCCTCACCGACCCGTCGTACGCCGGGCAGATGATCACGTTCACGTACCCGCACATCGGGAACTACGGCGTGAACCCCGACGACGTCGAGAGCCGTCGGCCGTTCTGTGAGGGTGTCCTGGTGCGGGACCTGGCACGACGTCCCAGCAACTGGCGAGCCACCGAGAGCCTGGACGAGTTCCTGCGTCGCCACCGCGTCCCCGGTATCGCCGGCATCGACACGCGCCGGCTCACGCGGCACCTCCGCGAGTCGGGTGCGCTGCCGGGCGCGTTCGGGACCGACGAGTCGGCAGTGCGCGCGGCGTCGGCGGCGGCGGTCACGACCGACGGCCTCGATCTCGTCGCCGGCGTCACGGCCGAACAGCCGTACACGGCGGGCGATCCCGACGCCGCGTTCCATGTCGTCGCGTATGACTTCGGCATCAAGGCGACGATCCTGCGCCATCTCGCCGCCGTTGGCTGCTTCGTGGAGGTCGTGCCGGCGTCGACTCCGGCGGCTGACATCCTCGCTCGTCGTCCCGACGGGGTGTTCCTGTCCAACGGGCCGGGCGACCCGGCCGCGGTCGCCGGCGCGTCCGACAATGTCGCCGCCCTCCTCGGCGAGGTTCCCGTGTTCGGCATCTGTCTCGGCCACCAGATCCTCGGGCTCGCGCTCGGCGCGCAGACGTTCAAGCTGCGGTTCGGTCACCACGGCGCGAACCACCCTGTGCGCCACGAGTCGACGGGCCGGGTTGAGATCACCAGCCAGAACCACAACTACGCCGTCGACCTCGACACGCTGCGCGGCGCCGCCCTCACCCACGTGAACCTGAACGACGGTGTCGTCGAGGGCTTCCGCGTGCTCGACGCGCCCGCGTTCGGGGTCCAGTACCACCCGGAGGCCGGGCCCGGTCCGCACGACGCGTCGTACCTGTTCGACACGTTCACCAACCTCATGGCGGGCGCCGCAATGACGGAAGCGGGATAGGCGCATGCCCCGCCGAGACGACCTCGAGACGATCCTGATCGTCGGGAGCGGGCCCATCGTGATCGGCCAGGCGTGCGAGTTCGACTACTCGGGAACGCAGGCGTGCAAGGTGCTCCAGTCCGAGGGCTACCGGGTCGTCCTCGTGAACTCGAACCCGGCGACGATCATGACCGATCCCGAGTTCGCGGCGGCGACGTACGTCGAGCCGCTCGACGCGCCCAGCCTCACGCGGGTCATCGAACGTGAGCGCCCGGACGCCCTGCTGCCGACGCTGGGCGGCCAAACCGCCCTGAACCTCGCCGTCGAGCTCCACGACGCCGGCGTGCTCGACCGGTTCGGCGTCGAGCTCATCGGCGCCGGCGTCGACGCGATCCGCGTCGCCGAGAACCGCCACGAGTTCAAGGCGGCGATGGCGGAGATCGGGCTGGCGGTGCCGCGGTCAGGCTTCGCGACCACCCTCGGCGACGCCATGGACATCGCCGAGCAGGTCGGATACCCGCTGATCGTGCGGCCGTCGTTCATCCTCGGCGGCGGGGGGACCGGTGTCGCCCACTCGGCGGACGAGATGCGCGACATCGCCGCTCGCGGCCTGGCCGCGAGCCCGGTCACCGAGATCCTCATCGAGCAGTCGGTGGTGGGGTGGAAGGAGTTCGAGCTCGAGGTCATGCGCGACCACGCCGACAACGTCGTCGTCGTGTGCTCGATCGAGAACTTCGATCCCATGGGCGTGCACACCGGTGACTCGATCACCGTCGCGCCCGCGCAGACCCTTACCGACGTCGAGTACCAGCGGATGCGCGACGCCGCGTTCGCGTGCATCCGCCGCATCGGCGTCGA
>DASYQJ010000100.1:0-16746 GCA_036005605.1 Acidimicrobiia bacterium | reverse complement strand
GTGTGGGGTCTCCTGCGCGGCGAGCGCCCGTCCGCGCTCCCGCTGGCCGGCGTCGGCGTGGCGCTCGTCGCAGCCGCGATCGTCGGCGCGGGCGCGGAGCGTGATCCCGCCGCGGCCATCTCGCCCCGGCTGGAGATGGCCCTCGGCGGCGGCGCGGGAGTGGGATTCGGTGTTGTCTTCATCTTGCTCGCCGAGAGCTCGAGCGGATCGGGGATGTGGCCGGTGTTCATCGGCCGGTGCGTGTCGGTGCCGCTACTCGCGGTCGTAGCCGTCGTGCTCGGCCGTTCGCCGCGCGTAGCACGCGCCGCCATTGCGCCGGTCGCCGGCGCCGGTTTGTGCGACGTTGGTGCGAATGCGCTCGTCGTCCTCGCCGTGCGGCGCGGGCTTCTCTCGCTCGTCGCGCCGGTCGCGTCGCTGTATCCCGCGACCACCGTCGTGCTTGCCCGGCTCGTCCTGCACGAGCGGATCGGCAGGCAGCGAGCCCGGGGCCTTGCGTTGGGGCTCGTCGGCCTCGCGCTGATCGCGACCCGCTGATTCAGGCGTTTGCAGTCTTCGCAGCCTCGAGCGAGTCGAGCCAGGACTGAACCCATGTCAGCAGTTCCTCGTGACCTTCGTGAAACTGGGACAGCCCTTCGACGATGACCCCCAACTGGAACGTTCCAGCCGCGGCGGCGACGACCTTGAGTGGGAACTGCGACTCGTCGAGACCGTATTCGCGCATGGCTTCTCCGAAGTAGCGCTCGAAGATCGCTCGGAACCGCGCGTACACCGCGCTGACGCGCTGACGCAGTTGCGGGATGTTCCACGACATGGCCGACAGCTCGAGGAGGATCTTCGGGAAGCGTGACGTCGGCTGGTCGATCCAGTTCTGCGCGACGATCCGCCACTTCTCGGCGAATGTCAGGTCAGGATTCGCATAGTGCTCCTCGAGCGGCTCGGCGAGCCGATTTGCCAAGCGCTCGAGTGTCTGCGTGAACAGTTCTTCCATCGAGCCGAAGTAGTAGTGCACGAGGCCGTGCTTGACGCCCGCCTCTTCGGCGACCCGACGTGTCGTCACAGCGGCGTACCCGGACTCGAACAGGAGGCGCTCGGCTGCCTCCAGCAGCGCCAGCGTCGCCTGTTGGCGCGCCTCCGACACGTCCCGCTGCTCCCACACCCGCGCCATCGAGACTCCCTCTTGACGCCTGGACGTCTGTATTGGATAGTAGCCCAAGACAACTGACTTAGACAGTCGTTCAGGACAGGGCCGGCCGGGCGCCAAGGCTCGGGCGGGCAGGGAGGACGAACACCATGACGAGCACCGACACGACGCACGCAGTCGACGAGGCGAAGCTCGAGCAGCTGATGGGGCAGGTTGTCGGCTTCATGACCGGCGGAGCGATGTGCTTCGGGATCTGGCTGGGGGACGAGGTCGGCCTGTACCAGGCCCTCGCGGGATCCGGCGCGATGACCGGCGACGAGATCGCGGAGAAGGCCGGGTGCAACCCGCGCCTCGTGCGTGAATGGCTCGACGGCCAGGTCGCCGGCGGGCTCGTCTCCTGGGATGCGGACACCGACCGTTATCAGCTCTCGACGGAGGCGGCGATGGCTCTCGCCGATGACAATTCACCGGCCTTCGTCGCCCGCGCCATGAACGCGTTCGGGTCGCTGTTCATGGACATCACCAAGGTCAGCGACGCTTTCCGCGGCGACGGGGCTCTCAGCTGGGGCGACCACCACCCGTGCCTGTTCTCGGGCACCGAGTGGTTCTTCCGTACCGGTTACCGGGCCGAGCTACCCAACTGGATCGCGGCGCTGGATGGAGTCGCCGACAAGCTGACGGCAGGGGGCACAGTGGCCGACGTCGGATGTGGTCACGGGGCCTCGGTCGTCGTGCTCGCCGAGACGTTCCCGAACGCGCGCGTCACGGGCTTCGACTTCCACCAACCTTCGATCGACACGGCCCGGCTCCGTGCCGAGGAGGCGGGCGTCGCCGACCGAACAACCTTCAAGGTGGCCGAGGCGAAGGGCTACGAGGGCACCTACGACGTGATTTGCTTCTTCGACTGCATCCACGACATGGGCGACCCCGTCGGGATCGCCCGCTACGCCCGTGAGCACCTCGCCGAGGATGGCACCGTGTTCCTCGTCGAGCCGTTCGCCCTCGACGACCGTTCCGCCAACCTCACGGACAATCCGATGGCGGCGCTGCTGTACACGGCTTCTTCGTCGATCTGCACGCCCAACTCCTTGTCGCAGGAGGTCGGACTCGGACTCGGCGCCCAGGCCGGCGAGGCTCGGCTCCGAGTCGTGTTCGAGCAGGCGGGGTTCACGCGCTTCCGGCGAGCAGCCGAAACTCCCTTGAACCTCATTCTCGAAGCCAAGCCCTGAGCGAAACCGCCTCCGAGAACCCGGAAGCGACGCTTCGTCGATCACTCTCGTAGACCCGCGGGGCCGGTGGCCGCGAATTGTCACCGGCCCCGTAGCATGTCGCGCGCGTGCTCGGGGTCTCCGCATCGAATGTGAACGTGCTCGTCGCCTTCGGCGGCGGGATCATCTCCTTCTTGTCGCCGTGCGTGCTGCCGATCGTGCCTGGCTACCTGAGCCTCGTCACCGGCCTCACGATGGGCGAGCTCGAAGCGCCCGACGCCCGTCGCCTCACCCGTATCGCCGTCAACACCGGGCTCTTCGTGCTCGGCTTCATGCTCGTGTTCGTCGCGCTGTTCCTGACGACGTGGTCCGTGAGCGACATCGTGTTCCGCAACCAGGAGACGCTCACGCGCGTGTCGGGCGCGCTCGTGCTGCTGATGGCGCTGTACCTTGCCGGCTCGCAGCTGCTCACGACGCCGCGCCTGTACCAGGAGTTCCGTTTCCATCCCCACCTCGAGCGGTTCGGCCCGTTTGCCGCACCCGTGGCCGGTGCCGCGTTCGGGCTGGGCTGGACGCCGTGCATCGGGCCCGTGCTCGCGGCCGTGCTCGCGGTAGCCAACGCGCAGGGTGAGACCGCGAGGGGAGCGTCCCTGCTCATCGCGTACTCGCTGGGGCTGGGAGTGCCGTTCCTTCTCGTCGGTCTGGGAGTGGGCCGCTTCGCCCCGGCGCTCAACTGGGTGAAGCGCCACTCCCGCGCGATCACGCTGGTCTCGGCGGCGTTGCTCGCCGTCTTCGGCATCATCCTCCTGCTCGACCGGCTGCCCCTTGTCACCGCCCGCCTGCAGGACGCGCTGCGTGCCGCCGGCCTCGCCCGGCTCGTCAACATCGGGTAGGCAGAGCGCATGGCGGGCACCGTTCTCTACGAGTGCGACGAGCACGTCGCCACGATCACCTACAACCGTCCCGACGTCCGCAACGCGATCAACGCCGAGCTCCGTCAGGACCTCAACGCTGTGTGGGAGTGCTTCCGCGACGACGAGGACGCGTGGGTCGGCATCGTCACCGGCGCGGGCGACTCGTTCTGTGCCGGCGCCGACATGAAGGACGCCGGAGGCTCGGCCGGCACATGGCCCGGCTCGTTCTGGGAGATCCCCACGATCAATTCCTATGAAAGCGGCCTCGAGGTCTGGAAGCCGACGATCGCGGCGGTGAACGGCTTCTGCCTCGGCTACGGCCTCACGCTCGTCACGCGCTGCGACTTCGTGATCGCCGCCGACGACGCCCAGTTCGGCTTCCCCGAGGTCCGCCTCGGCGTGCCGACGATCGTCGGCGCCTTGCGCCTGCCTGATCGCGTCGGCTGGTCGAACGCGATGGAGCTGCTGCTGACGGGCGACCGCGTCGACGCGTCGCGCGCGCAGGAGATCGGGCTGGCGTGGAAGGTCGTGCCGCCCGGCGAGCTCATGGACGAGGCGCGCCGCCTCGCCGACCGGCTGCTTCAAGCCGCGCCGCTTGCGGCCCGGGCCACGAAAGAGGTCGCGGCCCGTGGCCGGTACCTGCCGTGGGTGGAAGCGGTGCGATTCGGGGAGACGATGCGTCGTGTCGCCGCCTCCACCGATGATGCGACCGAAGGCTGGACGGCTGCCCGCGAGCGCCGCCCGCCCAACTGGCAAGGTCGCTGACGGTTACTGCGACGGGGTGACCCGGTAGAGGGCGAGCGGCTCGTCGACCCCGCGCATGATCCGGACGCCGAGCTCCTCTACAGGAATGCCGACGTCGCTTGCCGCCTTGGCGACGGGCTCGGTGAGGAGGATCTGTCCGGCCATCGCCGAGCTCACGACTCGTGAAGCGACGTTGACGGCGCTGCCGAGGTACTCGCCGGTCCTGTACAAGACCGGACCGGTGTTGATGCCTACTCGGAGCGCAGGCAGTTCGGGATCGCGAGCGAGCTCTCCTTGGGTGGCTACTGCGAATTGCACCGCCGCGGCGGGGTTACGGAAAGCCAGCATGAACCCGTCACCCACGTGCTTGACGAGCTTGCCCTCGTGCTCGACGAGGAGCGGCCGCACGATGGTGTCGATCTGGTCGAGCACGTGCATGGCAGTGTCGTCGCCGCTGGCTTCGGCGAGCGCTGTGAACGAGGCGATGTCGACGAACGCGATCGTCGACTCGACGGACCCGAGCTCTCTCGTTTGTGTTTCCGAATCGGGGAGATGGAAGAAGGCGTCCTCCATCATCGCTTCGAGCAGATACTCGCGATGCAGCCGCTGGATCATCGGTTCCATGAGCGGAGCGAGGTTCTGCTCTATGCCGGCGACCAGCTGCTCCACCTCCTCCTCGGACGCGCCCTCAGCCATCAGCCGTTCATGGACGTACACGTGGACGACGCGGATTTCGGTGTCAGCGATGCGGCGGAGCGAGTCGCCGACGACGCGGGTGACGCCCAGGATCGCCTCCCAAGGGAGTCCGGCATCGCGCGCCACCCGGAGGATCTCGAAGATGTCCATGTCGGACTCGCGCAGGCCGTTCCAAGAGAAGCCCAGCGCCGACGTGAGCTGCTGCAGCTGGTCCGGCTCGAGACCCGCTCGTGCCGCAGCCTCGTTCAATTCGAGCGGTGAGCCGGCCTCGAAGAGCCGCCTCCCGTACATCGACTCGACGCGACCCTCGCGGATGGCAGTGGCCAGGCTCTCCGGGTTGTATTCGCCTTGGGTGAGCCGGTGCCGCACGAAGTCCAGCCGGACCAGGTCGACGTCGTCGAGGAGACCGTCGTCCTCGGGGTCGAGCAGTCCGAGCGAGCGGTATGTCTCGACCTCGTCGAGCGAGAGGCCGACCAGTGTCGCGAACTCGTCAGGAGTCATGGCCTGCCGCACGGCAAAAGCGTAGGCCTACGTGTGGTCGACGGGCCCCTTCTCGGACGACCACCGCCACGTGACGGAGATGCGCGGCCCGGCGCGTTTCACCTTGGGCACTGCGTGCTCCCATCCGACCTGCGTACGGCCGCCCATGACGAGCAGGTCGCCGGACGCGGGGGAGATGTCGCGCGACTTGCCGCCGCCGCGCGGCCGGATGAGGAACGGACGCTCGGCGCCGAGCGTGACGATCGCGATGAGCGTGTCGTCGAGGTGACGCAGCTCCCGGTCACGGTGGGGTGCGACGCTGTCGCGCCCATCCCGGTAGTAGTTGAGGCCGATCCCGCCCAACGGGACGTCGTAGTGCGCTTCCAGCGCCGACCGCACCGGCGTGAGCGCGGGGTGCGGAAGCGGCTCGTCGGCGCTGATCCACCGCGAGAGGCGCGGGTCGTCGACCATTCGCTCGTACATCCAGCGCCGGTGCTGCTCCCAGTCGACTGACTCGATCAGCGCGTCGAGCAGGGTGTCGGCGCCGTGGAGCCAGCCCCGCGCCACGTCGACCCACGACGTGTCATCGAGCCATAGGCGCTCGAACGGCACGGTCGGGTCGACGGCGGGGTCGCCCGCGCCGAGCAGGGAAGTCTGGTACGCGGTCACGAATACACGAGTGTACCGCTGTCGAACACATGTTCGCCACGAGGAGGAGTAGCACCATGCCGGAGCCGCCCGCCAGCCGTCCGCACATGCCGGGCTACGGGATCGCCGGGCCGACAGACGGGCGAGGGCTGCTCCCGTGGTCGTGGGCCGAGGAGCGCCTCACGAATTCCCATGACTATTGGGTCGCCACGGTCCGGGCCGACGGCCGGCCGCACCTCATGCCGGTCTGGGCCGTCTGGGACGAAGGCGCCCTGTGGTTCAGCAGCAGCGTCGGGTCGCGCAAGGCACACAACCTCGCCGCCGATCCTCGCTGCTCCTTCGCGACCGATAACGCATGGGAGCCGGTGGTGGTCGATGGCACCGCTCGCGTCGTCACCGACCACGACGCGCTGGCGCGCTTCATCGGCCTCGAGAACGAGAAGTACGAGACCGACTACGGCGTCGACTTCGTCGACCCGGCTGTGAACGCGACGTTCCGGATCGACCCGTCGTGGGTGTTCAGTCTCACGGAGGACGACTTCACCGGTTCCCCGACGCGCTGGAGCTTCGCCACCTAGAGATCTACAGCCGCTGCGGCAGCACCGCGTCGACCAGGAACGGGCCCGGCTCGGCCAGGCCGCGCTCGAGCGCGGTGACGAGCTCGTCGGCGGTGGTCGCCCTCGCCGCCGGCACGCCCATCCCGTCTGCGAGGGCGGCGAAGTCGAGGTCGGGGCGCGACAGGTCGAGCATGTCGAGCGCCTTGGGGCCGGGCGACTCGGCGCCCACCCGGCTCAGCTCGAGGTTGAGGATGGCGTACGACCGGTTGTTGAAGATGACCGTCGTGACGTCGAGGCCCTCGCGCGCCTGCGTCCACAGCGCCTGCAGCGTGTACATGGCGCTGCCGTCGGCTTCGAGGCACACCACCTTGCGGTCGGGGCACGCGACCGCCGCGCCCGTCGCGACCGGGAGTCCCTGACCGATGGCGCCGCCGGTGAGTGTCAACGAGTCGTGCGGCGGCGCGCCGGCAGTGGCAGCCGCAACCCACAGGCCCGCCGTGTTCGCCTCGTCCGACACGATCGCGTCTTCGGGGAGCAGCGCGCCGACCGCGTTCGCGACCGCCTCGCCCGTGAGCTCGCCGGTCGGCCGGTCCGGGCGCTGCGCCGGTTGGATCGTGGGATCGGCGCCGCCGACGACGTCGGCGAGGTGCTCGAGCGCGCCGACGGCATCGTCGGAGTCCGAAGCCAGTATGTGCACGTCGCAGCCGTCGGGAACGAGATAGCTGGGCTTGCCCGGATAGGCGAAGAAGGACACCGGCGCCTTGGCGTCGATGAGCACCAGGTTGCGCATGCCGTCGAGCTGCGCCGTCATGAACTCGGCGAGGTAGCCGAGCCGCTCGAGCGGCGGGCGCCCCGCCCCGCGCTGGAGGCGGGCGGGGAATGTCTCGCCGAGCAGCTTGGCGCCCGTCGCGTTGGCAACCCGGCTGGCCGCCACGAGGCCGGCCTCACGCGTCGCGCTGCCGCCGACGAGTAACGCGCACGGCTCGCCCGACACCAGCACCTTCGCCACCGCGTCGACGATGTCGTCGGCGACGACCGCGCGCTCGGGCGGCGGGGGTGGCTTCACCGGTGCGGCGCCCTCGCCCCACGACACGTCGGCGGGCAGGATCAGCGTGGCCACCTGGCCCGGAGGTCCCAGCGCCGCGGTCACGGCGTCGGCGGTGGCGCGGGCGAGATCGGCCGACCGTTGCGGCGTCCGGATCCACCCCGACACGTTGCGCGCCGCCCATTCGATGTCGGATTGCAGCGGCGCGTCGTACTGCTGGTGGTAGGTCGCGTGGTCGCCGACGATGTTGACGAGCGGCGTGCGCGCCCGGCGGGCGTTGTGCAGGTTTGCGAGCCCGTTGCCGAGACCCGGCCCGAGGTGCAGCAGCGTCGCCGCCGGCTTGCCCGCCATGCGTCCATAGCCGTCGGCGGCGCCGGTGACGACGCCTTCGAACAAGCCGAGCGTCGCGCGCATCTCGGGGACGGAGTCGAGCGCGGCGACGAAGTGCATCTCGGACGTGCCCGGGTTCGTGAAGCACACATCGACCTCGCCGTCGACGAGCGTCCGGATCAGCGCCTGCGCTCCGTTCATGGTCGTGCCTCCGCGGCTCAGTCGAAGAGGGTGCCCGGGTTGAGAATGCCGTTGGGGTCGAACGCGGTCTTGATGCGGCGCATGAGCTCGACCTTGGTCGGGTCCTCGAGCTCGAGGTAGTACCGCTTCTTCTCCTTGCCCACCCCGTGCTCACCCGAGATGGCGCCGCCCAACGCCATGCCCGCCTCGAACAGCCCGCGCAGCACCTTGTAGCGCTGCTCGGCGTCGGGTTGGAACACGGAGAGGTGGACGTTGCCGTCGCCGGCGTGACCGCACCCGGCGATCAGCGACTGATAGGTCTGCCCGAGCTCGGCGACCTTGGCCATGAACTCGGGCACGGCCGAGCGTGGGACTACCACGTCGACGATGTCGTCGGCGTTGTTGGACTTGGCGACCCAGAACGCCTTCTCGCGGGCGTCGATGAGCTGCATCGCGGCTTGCGGCGGCAGCACGTACACGTCGAGCGCACGGAGCTCGGCGAGCTGCTCGCCGAGGGCTTGCACGTCCTCGTCGAGCCGGTCGGCGTGCGTGTTTTCCATCATCACCACGAGGTAGGCGAGGGCACGCTCCTTGATCTCGGGGGGGACGCCGAGGTCGAGGCCGACGTGCGCGGTGATCGCGGCCATCGTCAGTGTGTCGATGTACTCGAGTATCAGCGGCCCGATGCCGCTGGCGACGATCGCGGGAACCGCCCGCGTCACGTCCTCGAGAACCGGGAACGGCGCGAGCACGGTCGCCTGGTGCTCGGGCCGCGGATAGAGCTTGAGGATCGCCTCGGTGACGAGCGCGAGCGTGCCTTCGGACCCGATGATCAGCTGGGTGAGGTCGTAGCCGGTCGTCGCCTTCACGAACCTGCCGCCGGTGCGGATGACATCGCCGTTGGCAAGCACCGCCTCGAGGCCGAGCACCTGGTGCCGCGTCACGCCGTACTTCACGGCGCGCATCCCGCCCGCGTTGGTCGCGACGTTGCCGCCGAGGCTCGAGCTGTACTCACCCGGATACACCGGATAGACGAGCTGGTGCCCCGCTGTGACCTCGTCGAGCTGGTCGAGGGTGACGCCCGGTTGCACGATCGCGACGTGGTTGCTCGTGTCGATCTCGACGATCTCCTTCATGCGCTCGAACGACACGACCATGCCGTCGGCGCGGGGGACGGCCGCGCCCGACAGGCCGGTGCCGCTGCCGCGCGCCGTCACCGGGATGCGCTGCTCGTTCGCAACCCGCAGCAACGCGGAGACCTCGCCCGTGCTCCCGGGCCGGACTACGAACGCCGGCGTCTCCGGTGTGCCGGTGAGGGCCTCGTCGTGCCCGTAGTCGTCGCTGATCTCGTTGCCGGTCAGGACGTGCTCCTGCGACACCGCCTCGCCGAGGAGCGCGGCGACGTCGGCCACGTCAGGGCCGCCGACCCGTGAAGCAGAGAAGCTCCACCGCTGCATCCGCACCGGGCGGTGGATCGACCTTCGGTCCGAACGTTCCTGTACTCCGCAGAATCTCATCGTTCGGCTTCAGGCGCTCGAGCACGATGGAAGCGGTCTCCGGGTTGAGGGTCTCGTCGCCGCCGGTGGCACGGGCAAGGTCCCAGGTGTGGACGAGGACATCCGACAAGCGGGGGATGAGGGCCATCTCCACGGGCACCTCGCCGCCTCGGCCCGGCATAGTCCGCTCGAGTACGCCGGGCTCGCGCAAGGCAGCAAGCGCGCCGTTCCGAACGGCTTTCCACGTCGCCTGCGGGGTGGCGCCGTCACTCACAGTCACACCAAGGCCTTCGGGGATCTGGCGCTGAATCGCGATCACGTGGTCGACGAGCTCGCGCACGTTCCAATCCGTGCAGGGAGTTGGGGTCTCCCACTGGTCGTCGGCGACGGCCTCGAGGCGGGCGGTGAAGCCGTCGGTAGCGTTCTCGTACCGGTCGATGAGGTCCATGCGCCCATCATCGCGAAGCGCTCGCTGTTCCGCTGCGGCCCGCCCAGCCGCAGGTCAGGAGCCCTCTGGTAACTTTGGTACGCGGGGTGGAGCAGTCTGGTAGCTCGTCGGGCTCATAACCCGAAGGTCGAAGGTTCAAATCCTTCCCCCGCCACCAAGGAAAGCAGGTCAGAGGCCCCGGACGACGAGTTCGGGGCCTCGCTGCATCCGGGCTTGCAACCATTTTGCAACCTTCCGTTCGCCTGGTGTTGCTGCTTCAACGGCGTGACGTATCGGGGGCTTGCGAGGAGTCGCCGGGCGGCGATCGCGGCGGGATGTCGTCGTCGTCTTCGCTGGGCCCGAGGGCGTCGGCGAGGCGCGGCCGCCCGGGTGGGGCCGGCAGGGCGGGGGCGGCGCCCGGTACGAGCACTGACGGCGAGCGACCGCGCACCCACCGGCCGATCGGCCCCGGATCTTCTGCGAGCACGGGTGCCGCGCACGCTCCGACGACGATGCAGATCGCGGCGCCGCTGAACCAGGTGACCAGGGCCAGCGAGACCCCGAAGAACCCGTACTGGTGTTGGTTGCGGGTGACGATGCCGGGCATCCACGCCGTCGCCGACGCGGCGTAGGCGGTCAGGGCGATCCCCGTGATGACGCCGGAGGCGAGGACGATCCGCCGGCGCACCTGGCCGAGCAGCATCAGCCACGCGGTCAGCCACCACAGGACGATCGAACCCGCAAAGCTCACGAGCAGGAACGCCGCCGTGCCGAGCCCGCTGCCGAGCAGGGTCTGAACGCCACCCACCAGGGCGAAGTACGCCAGGACGCCGAGCATCCAGGTCGGGCCGCGGACGTAGTTGGTGATGTTGCCTCGTGGTGGTCGCCGCCACGCCCGGAGATACACGCGCTGCAACGCCGTAAAGAACGACGTCGCGTAGAAGACCGTGAACACGATGCCAACCAGCCCGGTGGCCCGGCGAACATCATCGGATGAGGCGAACGCCTGCCGGGCCGTGGCCAGCGACCTGCCGCTCAAACCGAACCGTGACGTGATCGTCGTGAAGATCGAGCTGCGAGTGCTCGACGGCGCGAGCGCAGCGACGACGATGACGACTGGAAAGAACGAGACGAACGCCTTCGCCGCCAACGCCACGCTCCGGTCGACGAATTCGATCTCCAGCAACCGCTCCCAGACTCGCCACACGATCGTCCGCTCGGCTGACGCACGGACGGCATCCACGCGCCCCCGCCAGGGCTCGAGCCTTCTCCCCGCCGTGCGAACCCATCCGGATCCCGACATCGGCTCAACCCCCCGTCCACAGAGAATCGCTCGCCGAATCCTTGCGCCTTCCCCGCCTCACGACGCTCCTGCGTGCGGTCCGCACCGGGCCTCCTAGACCGCTGACGCGCAGCGGGAGTGATCGAAGGCGAGACGCACCAATTTCGGCGCCGGCAGGATGCTAGGAGGCCGTGGCGAGCCCACGGCCCATACCGCGTTCGATCCCCATTGTCCTCGTAGGGGCCCATCAGTCGCGACTCCGCGGCAACGGTGCAAGTGATCCTGGCCGGTCGCCCGCCCCACTCGAGAACGGGCATTATGCGTTCCCGCGCGTCCGTCGCCGGGAAGCGCTCGGATCGCTAGCGGGCATGGAACGAGGACGATGTCGCATGGTTGAGGGTGTCGGCGTAGGACGGTCGCCCGGTTCGCTGCGGCGGATCCTTGTTCCGCTCGCGCTCGCGCAGTTCATCTGCAGCTTCGCGGGCTCGAACATGAACGTGATGATCACCGACATCAGTCACGACTTGAATACGACCGTGCACGGGGTGCAGATCGCGATCACCGTGTTCTTGCTGGTGATGGCTGCGCTCATGATCCCGGGCGGGAAGCTGACGGATCGGTGGGGCCGCAAGCGATGCTTCAACATCGGCCTCGTCATTTATGGCATCGGCGCGTTGATGAGCGCAGTGGCTCCCGGTCTCGGTGTGCTCATCGCGGGCAATTCCATTCTTGAGGGTGTCGGCACGGCGTTGTTGATCCCGCCCGTCTACATCCTCACGACGATGCTCTTCGACAACGTGACGTCGCGGGCGCGGGCCTTCGGTGTCATCACTGGCATGGGCGGGGTCGGCGCTGCGGCGGGACCGCTCATCGGGGGGCTCATCACGACGGCGATTAGCTGGCGGGCCGCGTTCGTGTTCCAAGCGATGATCATTGCCCTGATCGTCTGGTTGAGTCGCGGGATCGTCGACCCGGTCGCGGCGGACCCGGGCCGTGCATTCGACACGGCAGGAGCGGTGTTGTCAGCCGCCGGGCTCGTGTTCGTCGTCATGGGCGTGCTGTCCGCCGACAACAACTTCGTGCTCATGGCGGTCCTGTTGCTCCTCGGCGGCGCGGTCCTCAGTTTGTTCTTCGTCCACATTCGCGCCCGAGAACGCAGGGGCGAGGAGCCGTTGCTGTCCACCGGACTGTTCCGCAACCGGACGTCGAACCTCGGGCTCGTCACCCAGAACGTGCAATGGCTGGTGCTCATGGGTACGGCCTTCGTCGTGTCCGCGTACCTCCAAGTCGTTCGTGGCTACAACGCCATCGAAACCGGCGTGATCTTCACGGCTGCGACGGCAGGCATCTTGGCGTCGTCGCTCGCGGCCGAACGCCTCGCCAAGAAGTACACGCAACGGGCGCTGATCATGTCGGGCTTCGGCATGACGATCGCGGGTATCGCCGTTCTGCTCGCTCTCGTCAAAGGATCACCGACCGCCTGGGCCTTCGCGCCCGGCCTCCTGTTCATCGGCCTCGGCCTCGGCGCCATGCTCACCCCGTCCGTCAACGTCGTGCAATCCGCATTCCCCGAGAGTCTCCAAGGTGAGATCTCGGGACTGTCGCGCTCTATCTCCAACCTCGGGTCGTCGCTCGGCACTGCCGTAGCCGGCACCATCCTCGTCTCCAGCCTCAGCAAGACCTCCTACGCCGCCTCGATGATCGTCCTCGCAGTCATCGCATTCATCGGCCTCGGCGCCACGACGCGGCTTCCAGCCCAACAAGCGCAACCCACGTGACGACGGAGGTCGGCCGGGTGCCGGCGAGTGTGTGCAACGCGATGCAAACGTACGGCGCGTCACGAGGTCCGACAGAGGGCGGAGGAGGTTCGACCCCTCCCGGTCCCATGCTCCCACCCCGCCCCGGTGTGCGCGCGAGACTCACGTCCGAGGACTCCGGATCATTCGAGCACAGGAGTGTCGGCAGATGGCGGACGAAGCGTTGGGGCCGATCAGCTACCTGGTCGTTCAGTTCCCCGGGAACAAGATGACCGGCGAGGGCTTCCCGATCCTCGTCGACCTCGTCGATCGGGGCTTGATCCGGATCCTCGACCTGGTGTTCGTTACCCGGGACGAGGACGGCTCGATTCGCGCCGTCGAGCTCAGCGACCTCGATCGCGATGGTCGGATGGACCTCGCCGTGTTCGAGGGCGCGTCGTCGGGGCTCCTCGATGACAGCGATCTCGCCGACGCCGCGTCGGTCATCGATCCCGGTTCGTCCGCCGGCATCCTGATCTTCGAGAACCGATGGGCGACTCCCTTCACGCAGGCACTGCGGCGAGGCGGAGCGGAGCTCGTGGCGGCCGGCTACATCCCGCAGGACGCTCTGCTCGCGTCGCTCGACGCGACGGACAAGTAATACGCCGAAGGAGGACATGACCGATGCCCGGACTCCTACGAGGTATGGCCCGTACCGCGGTCGTCGCCGGAACTGCCACCGCAGTCTCCAATCGCGTTTCCCGGCGGCAGGCCAATCGTTGGGCCCAGCAAGACGAGCAGCAGTACGCCCAGGCGGCACCACCGGCGCCGGCAGCCGCCACCGACACCGTCTCGCAGTTGAAGGACCTGGCCGACCTGAAGGCGCAGGGCATCCTCACCGACGCCGAGTTCGAAGCGCAGAAGGCCAAGATCCTCGCGTCGTGAGCCAGCCGTAGCGAAGCGTGCTCTTTCTCCTTCGCCCTCGTCAGACCTGGATGCCGTACGCGCTCCCCAGGAGTCGAGAGCTGCAGGACGCGTACAACGAGCAGCTCCGACAGGCGTACGCGTCCACGCGCCGCGTGGCTCGGTCCGGTCGTGACCCGATGGCCCAGGTGAGGGAGCTCGCCGACCTCCATCGGTCCGGGGTGCTGACTGACGACGAGTTCTCGGCGGCGAAGGCGAAGATGCTTGACCTCGATGACGACGTCAAATGACGCCTGACGCTGCCCGAGCGGCGACTCTCGTGCGGGCCCTACACGCCAGCATCGAGCACGACCGCGGCGCTGCAGGCGACCTCTACACCGAGGACATGCGGGCGTGGACCCCGGCCATGTCGACCGCCTCGCTGAGCGAGCTGATGGACGAGTTCGAGCGTCGCGACGACGCCTTCTCCGACATCGAGCTGGAGGTTTCACCGCTCGACGTTGGCGGCGAGTACGCGTGCGTGGAGTGGAGTGTCAGCATGACGCACACCGGTCAGATCGAGGTCGCGCACGGCAAGGTTGTGGACCCGACGGGTGTGCGCGTGACCCTGCACGGCATCACGGTCGCGGAGTTTCGTGGCGATCGGATCTGCTCGATCCGCCAGTACTGGGACGAGCTTTCGTTCTTCGACCAACTCGGGCTGCTGCGCGACGGCGACCTCGGCTGAGCCGCGACGCCGCCCAGCGCCTCGACGCTCGCGTCAGGAGGAGACGATCTTCGCCTTCATCTGCTCGAACTCGGCGTCGGAAATCGCGCCCTGCTTCTTCAAATCCGCCAGACGGGCGAGCTCGTCGACGGGGCTCGGCGAGGATCCGGCCACGCCCCGGATGTAGGCGCGCTGCGCTTCGGCCGCTTCCGCCGCGTGCTCACTCATCTTGTGGCCACGCGCGATCAGGTACACGAACACGCCGAGATACGGCAGCACGATCACGAAAATCACCCAGAGCGCCTTGGCGACCCCACCGAGATCGCGGCTCCGGAAGATGTCGGAGAACACGACGATGAGCAACCAGATCCAGATGAAGAACAGGAAGAAGTAGAGAATCGACAGGAAGACCTGTCCGCTTCCGAAGTCTGCTGCGAGCGTCACGGTGCTTCCTTTCTGCCTGCCGTTGCCATTGTCATACCACGGCGTGGGCCTGGCGCGCTCGTTTCCGCGCCCCGGGTGCCGCTTCGAAGGCTCTCTGGTTCATCTCATTCTCTTCTTGCCGCTCCTCGGCGTGTTCACCTATCTCATCGCTCGCCCAGCTGACGTGGGCTACTGACCCCGCTTGAGGACGAAGCGGGCAGGGGAAGCTCCGAACCGCGTCCGTGGATGAGGGGGAGTTCGACCACCTGCCATCGCGCGCGGTCATAAGGTCGACCATGTCGTGCGGTCGCTGGTCTTCAGTGGGTACGTGTGCTGATGGACACACGGTAGGTCGTCCGCTGCGAGCGCATCATCGGCGTCGCTCTGTTGATTGGGCGCCCACCGGGTGATACGTCACCGTGTGAGGAACAATACGTGCATGGAGCGACAGGACATCGACGCCGAACTGTCCGTGACCGGCGCCCGCGAGCTGCTCGACTCGACGTCGGCGGCCCATCTCGCCTACATCGGCAACGACGGAGCACCGCGGGTGATCCCGGTCGGCTTCTTCTGGACGGGCGACGAGTTCGTGATCTCCACGGCCACCACGTCACCGAAGGTCGCGGCGCTGTCGACTCACCCGGAGGTCGCGCTGGCCATCGATGCAGGCAACACACCGGACCAGGCGCGATCGCTCTCGATACGCGGGCGGGCGAGCGTTGAGATCGTCGACGGGGTGGTGAAGGAGTACGTCGCTGCCGCGAGGCGAACGATGGACGCCGACGCGGCGGCCGAGTTCGAGCAGAACATCCGCCGCATGTACGACCAGATGGCTCGCGTCGCGATCACCCCGACCTGGGTTCGCTACTACGACTTCGGTGCTGGGCGAATGCCGCGATTCCTACAGGAGCTCGCTGCGCAGAACCAGCCTTGACGGCTCGCGCTCCGGGGAGGACACACGCCGCCACCGCTCAGCCGGGTGGCGCGAACGCGCCCCTCGACGAGTGCCTTGTTGGGCACCGTTGGTACGGAGCGGCCACGTCGCATCGCCGACTCGGCGGCGCGCGGACGATGAGTTCTCGACTCGCCGCCCGTCCAACCAAGTGCTGTCGTGGTAGCGAAGGTACGGCTACCTGACTTCCGAGGACAAGGAGACGACCGTGCGAGAACTGCTCGTCGACTTCATCACCTCCCTCGACGGCTACGCCTCGGGGGAGGGCTGGCCTGGCTGGTGGGGTTTGCAAGGGCCTGAGTACCTGGCTTGGCTCGATGAACAACCCGAGGTCACGTACCTGATGGGAGCAAACACCTACCGGTTGATGTCGGGCTTCGCCGCCGGCGAGACCCCAGCGGGAACGGATGAGTTCAGCGCCGATGAGGAGGCCTCCGTCGGTGGACTCACCGCAGCGTCAAAGGTGGTGTTCTCCGCCTCGCTCGAGGAGCCGCTCACGTGGGCCAACACCACCCTCGTGCGCGATGACGCCGCCGAAGCCGTCCGGGCGATGAAGGAGGAAGGTTCGGGTGTCCTGAGCACGATCGGCAGCCTCAGCCTGTGTCGGTCGCTGCTGCGAGCCGGACTCGTCGATCGCTTCCGGGTCGTGATGTTCCCGGTGATCACCGGCGCCACGGGCGCAGAGCGCGTCTACGACGGCTATCCCGACGTCGCCCTCGAGATGATCGACAGCCGCACCTTCGACGACCGCATCCAGCTCGTCGAGTACCGGCCCCGCGTCCTGGACCACCCGCCGCTCGGCCCGGCCGCGTCAGCTTGAGCGGTCGGTCCGGTCGACGCTCCCGCCAGACCCGTTC
>DASYQJ010000099.1:0-8798 GCA_036005605.1 Acidimicrobiia bacterium | reverse complement strand
CGTCACCGCGTCGACGCGCGCCGCGATCTCGTCCAGCGACAGCGCCTCGCCGAGCATCAGCTCACTGCTGCCCAAGCGGTGCATGCGGCTGTTCGAGGTCTCGAGTGACAGCGCCATCGAACCTTTGAGGTGGCCCTTGGCGTCGACCAGCTCGTCGCCGCCGATGCCGGCGTCCCGGATCACGCGATCGAGCTCGGTGCCCACCACGTCGATCGTCTCGGTGGCTCGTCCCGGTGCGGTGCCGGCGTACACGCCGAACGCGCCGGTCTCGACGTACGCGACCCGGTACGAGTACACGGCGTACGCCAGGCCGCGCCGTTCGCGGACCTCCTGGAAGAGCCGGGACGACATGCCGCCCCCGAGCGCCTGATTGAGCACGGTGAGCGCGTACCGGTCGGGGTCCTCGCGCGCGATGCCGCGCGTGCCCATGACCACATGGACCTGCTCGACCGGTTTCGTCAGGACCGCGCGCGGCCGGGCCGGGGCGAGGCCCTCGACCGACCGGCCGAGCTCGACGTCGGGGCCGACCTCGAGCGCTTCGCCGTGGCTCGCGAGCCTGTCGACCACCCGGTCGTGGGTCAGGTTTCCTGCCGCGGCCACCACGATCGCCGAGGGGCGGTAGTGGTGATGGTGGAAGCGCGCGATCTGCTCTCGTGTCATGTCCTCGATCGACTGCTGGGTTCCGAGCACCTCACGGCCGAGCGGATGGTCGGGGAACATGGCGTGCGCGAAGAGCTCGTGGACCAGGTCGTCGGGTGCGTCGTCGCGCATGTGGAGCTCTTCGAGGATGACGTTCCTCTCGGCGTCGACGTCGCCGGCCCGCAACGCGGCAGCCCAGACGACGTCGGCGAGGATGTCGATCGCAAGATCGAGCTGCTCGTCGGGAACGCGGACGTAGAACGCCGTCATCTCCTGGGCCGTGAACGCGTTCATGTCGCCGCCGACGGACTCGACGGCGTGCGCAATCTCGGCCGCGCTCCGCTCGGCGGTGCCCTTGAACAACAAGTGCTCGAGGAAGTGGCTGGCGCCGAGCTCGCTGTCGTGCTCGTCCCGCGAGCCGACGCCGACCCAGAAGCCGACGCTCACCGAACGCAGGGTCGGAAGCGCTTCCGTGACGACCCGGAGACCCGAGTCGAGCCGCGTTCTACGAATCCCCTGCCCCGCCGGTCCGGTGCCGGCCGGGCCCACCACCAGGCCTACCGGGTACCGCCTCGGCCACCCCGCCGCCGGCCGCCGCCACCGCCGCGGCCGCCACTTCCGCCGCGGCCGCCGCCGCGTTCCGGTCGCCCGACGTCAGCCGGGCCGAGGTCGCCGAATTCGTCTTTCGCCTGACTCTCCCAGTACTGCTCGAAGGACACAGCTTCCTTCGTTCGGCTTGCGCCTCGGCCGCGCGCCCGTTCGGGCGCACGGTCCTGATCGCTCCCCCGCCCACCGCGAGCCGACGTGCCCGGCTCGCCGTTGCCTTGCTGCCGCTCGCCCGATCCGCCATCGGAACGTGGTGGCCCACTCGCGTCGCCGCCCTCACCAACGAGGGACAGCGAGAGCTTGCCCTGGTTGTCGATGTCGGAAACGCGCACTTCGACCTCATCGCCCAGGTTCAGCACGTCTTCGACCCGGTCGATGCGCCGGTCCCCGCCCAGCTTCGAGATATGGAGCAGCCCGTCGCGGCCGGGAAGGATGTTCACGAACGCCCCGAACTTGGTGATGTTGACGACCTTGCCGGGGTACACGGCGCCGATCTCCGCCATCGGGGGATCGAGGATCAGGTCGATGCGCCGGCGGGCCTCCTCGACCTGCGAGCCGTCCTTCGACCCGATGGTCACCGTGCCGACGACACCGTCGTCGGAGACCGAGACGTCGGCGCCGGTCTCGAGAGTGATGGCGTTGATGACCTTGCCCTTCGGGCCGATCACTTCGCCGATCTTGTCGATCGGGATCTCGAAGCTCACGATCTTGGGCGCCCGCTCCCGGACGTCGGCCCGGGGCTCGGGAATTGCGTCGTGCAGAACCGACAGCACCTGGAGGCGTGCCTCTTTCGCCTGGTGCAGCGCCTGGGCGAGGACGTCCGCCGGGAGACCGTCGATCTTCGTGTCGAGTTGCAGGGCGGTCACGAACTCCGCCGTGCCTGCCACCTTGAAGTCCATGTCGCCGAACGCGTCCTCGGCGCCGAGGATGTCCGTCAGGGTCGTGTACTTGCCGTCCGCGTAGACGAGGCCCATGGCGATGCCGGCGACGGGACCCTTGATCGGCACCCCGGCATCCATGAGCGACAGCGTCGAGCCGCAGACGGACGCCATCGACGTCGAGCCGTTCGACGACAGCACGTCGGAGACGACCCGCATCGTGTACGGCCACTGCTCCGCGCTCGGGAGAACCGGGATGAGCGCCCGCTCGGCGAGCGCGCCATGCCCGATCTCGCGCCGCTTGGGCGAGCCGACCCGTCCGACCTCCCCGGTGGAGAACGGCGGGAAGTTGTAGTGGTGCATGTAGCGCTTGCGCTCGTCGATGCCGATTGTGTCGAGCATCTGCTCCATGCGCGGCATGGCGAGCGTCGCCACGCTCAGCACCTGGGTCTCGCCCCGCTGGAACAACCCCGAGCCGTGCGCGGTGGAGATCACGCCGACCTCGGCCGACAGCGGACGGATGTCGGACGGGCTGCGCCCGTCGATGCGGGCGCCCTCGTTGACGATGCGCTTGCGGACGACGTCCTTCTGGAGCGACCGGAACGCCTTCTTGACCTGACCGGCGCGATCCGCGAACGGTCCGGGCGAATCGGCCGTGCCGGCCAGCCGTTCCAGCACCTGGGCCTCGAGCTCGTGGGTGCGCCCCTCGCGAGCGGTCTTGTCGGCGATCTTCATCGCCTCTTCGACGTCGCTGCGGGCAGCGTCTTCGACGGCGCCGTAGACGTCGTCGTCGTAGTCGGTGTGGACGTCGTATGAGATCGTCTCGATCGGGCCGCGGGCGTCCTCGTAGGCCTTGCGCAGCTCGAGCTGCAGGTCGATCGACGCGCCGATCCAGCGCTTCGACACCTCGAGGCCGTCGGCGATGAGCTCTTCGGTGATCTTGGGCGCGCCCTGCTCGTACAGCTCGCACGTCGCTTCGGTGCCGCCCGCCTCGACCATCATGATCGCGATCTCGCCGACGTCGGTCCGCCGACCGGCGACGACGAGCTCGAACGTCGACTCGTCACCCTCCTGGTACGTCGGGTGCGCGATCCATTCCCCGTGGTGGTGCGCCAACCGCACGGCGCCGATCGGGCCGTTGAAGGGGATGCCCGAGACCGTCAACGCCGCCGACGCGCCGTTGATCGACGCGATGTCGTGCGGGTTCTCGAGGTCGGCGCCGAGGATCGTCGAGATGACCTGCACCTCGTTGCGGAACCCCTCGGGGAACGACGGCCGCAAGGGCCGGTCCGTGAGCCGGCAGGTGAGAATCGCCTGCTCTCCGGGACGTCCCTCCCGGCGGAAGAACGACCCCGGAATCTTGCCCGCGGCGTACATGCGCTCTTCGACGTCGACCGTCAGCGGGAAGAAGTCGATTCCTTCGCGCGGCTTGTCGGTGACGACCGTGGTGAGCAGGGTGGTGTCGCCGATCCTGACGGCGGCGGCGCCGTCGGCCATGGGGGCCAGACGGCCCGTCTCAAACGACATGGTCTTGCCGGCGTCGTTGACGACGCCCTCGACGCGAATCGCGCCATCCGCCTGTGTGGCAGGCATGGACGCGCTCCTCTCTATCTGCTCTTACAGCAGATCAAATTCGTGCGAGAGGCCCCGGTTCCCAGTGGTCACCGTCCGGACGATCAGGCCCGGGCCGTGGCAACTGACAACCGACTGCCCCTGCGTGTCCTCTTTCCCTCCCCGGCGCCTTCGGCGCCGGATGGCTCAGCGGCGGAGGCCGAGCTTCGCGATGAGCGCTCGGTACCGCTCGACGTCGTTGCGTCGGAGGTAGTCGAGCAACCGGCGCCGGCGGCCGACGAGCACGAGCAGTCCCCGGCGCGAGTGATGGTCCTTCGCGTGGACCTTCAGGTGCTCGGTGAGGTGGTTGATCCGCTCAGTGAGCAGCGCCACCTGAACCTCCGTCGAGCCGGTGTCGGTCTCGTGGAGGCGGTGCTCGGCGATCGTGGCCGTGGTGTCGGGCATGCAGAAGTTTCGGTCTTCGTGCTGAATGTGGGAACGCGTCAGCAGGTGCTGACGCACCCCTCAGGATACCACGGTGCCTCAGACGCCCAAGATGCGGCGGGTCGCTTCCACGTCGGCGTTCATCTGCTCGACGAGTGCTTCGGTGGAATCGAACCGCTCCTGACCACGGACCCACTCACGGAAGCGCACCTTCACCCGCTGCCCGTAGAGATCGCCGTCGAAGTCGAGCACGTACGCCTCGACCAGGATGTCGCCGTCCTCGTAGAAGGTCGGTCGCGTCCCGACCGAGATCGCGGCCGGGCGCTCGACCTCGTCTTCGGCGACGAACGTCCCCGCGTAGACGCCGTCGGCGGGGAGGCAGATCCGCTCCGGCACGGTGAGGTTGGCGGTCGGCATGCCGAGGTGCTCGGCGCCGCGCTGGTCGCCTCGCTCCACGACCCCGCGCACCTCGTGCGGCCGGCCCAGCAGCCGCGCTGCCTCGGCGACGTCGCCCTTGGCCAGCAGCTCACGGATCCTGGTGGACGAGTACGGCACGCCGGAGGCCTCGCCCTCGACGGCGACCAAGCCCAGGCCGAGCACCTCGAACCCGAGCTCGGCACCCATGCGCTCGAGCAGCGGCACGTTGCCGCCCCGGCGGTGTCCGAAGTGGAAGTCGGCCCCGACGACCACCAACCGCGCGCCGACCCCGTCGACGAGCACCTCGCGCACGAAGTCTTCCGCCGCTTCCTTGCTGCGCGCCTCGTCGAACGTGAGCACCCAGCACAGATCGAGATCGCCGGTTGCGTCGAGGAGCTCGAGGCGCTGCTCGAGCGTCGTCAGGAGTCGTGGCGCGGACTCGGGTCGGACGACTTCGGCGGGATGGCGATCGAACGTGACCAACGCCGCCTCGAGCCCGCGCGCGTCCGCGAGCTCGCGCACGAGGCGCAGCACGGCCTGGTGACCGAGGTGCACGCCGTCGTACGCGCCGATCGTGACGACCGCACCGGCCGTCCGCGCCGCGGCCAGGGCCGCGTCGTCGCTGCCGGTGACGATGCGCATGGGTCAGGTCGCCTCGATCGGCGCGAGGACAACCGCCGGCTTGACCGCGGCCCGGCGCCGCTCGTACACCGCGAGCAGGTCGCCGTCGGGCCCGAGAACCGCGAACGGACCCGGCCCGGCGTTCGCGCCGGCGAACACGGCGGCGGGGAACGTGACACCGTGCGCGACGGCGCGGGCTTGCTCGGCGTCGATGCTGACCTGCTCGAGGTCGCGCATGGCAACGGCGGGCGTCAGCACGGCGGCGTCGGGATCCTTTTCGATGTCGGCGAGCGTACGAGCCTCATCCAGCGTGAACGAACCGATATGGAGGCGGCGGAGCTCGCTGAGATGCGCGACGCCTCCGAGGCGCGCGCCGATGTCGGCCGCCAGCGACCGCACGTACGTGCCGCTGCTGCACTCGACCAGCACGGTGGCGGCTGGGTACGGGCCGGGCTCGAACGCTTCGACGTCGATCCGGTCGACGCGGACGCGACGGGGCGCGCGCTCGACCTCCTCGCCTCGCCGGGCGAGCTCGTGGAGTCGCCGGCCGCCGACCTTCACGGCCGACACCATCGGCGGCAGCTGCTCGATCTCACCGAGGAACGCCGGCACGACCGCCTCGAAATCGGACTGGTCGATCGGCATCGGACGCCGGTCGACGACCTCGCCGGACGCGTCGAGGGTCGTCGTCGACACACCGAACACGATGGTGCCCCGGTACCCCTTGCTGGTCTCCTGGAGGAAGCGCAACAGGCGCGTCGCGCGTCCGAGCCCGACGAGCAGGACGCCGGTCGCGTCGGGATCGAGCGTCCCGGCGTGCCCGACCCGACGTTGCCGGTAGACCTTGCGCAGCTTTGCCACCACGTCGTGCGACGTCCATGCCGCGGGCTTGTCGACGACGACCAAGCCGTTCGTGGCCGCGAAGGGCCGGTCAGCGCGCAAGCGGAAGCTTGTGCTCGATTCGCCCCACGACCCTGTCGATGCCGTCGTCGGAGCTGAAGCCGGCCGCGAACCGATGCCCGCCGCCGCCTTCGGACTCGGCGATGCTGCGGACGTCGACCTCGCCGAGGGACCGGAGGCTCACGCGGACGGTGCCGTCGGCCTCTTCCTTGATGACGCATGTGACCTCGGCCTCGGCCGTGCGGCGCAGGATGTCGATGAGGCCTTCTACCTCTTCGATCGTGACCTGATGCTTGGCGAGGTCGCTCTGGGTGACGGCGGTCCAGACGAAGCGCCGCTCGGGGACGAGGTGGGCGCGGCTCAGCGCGTCGCCGAGAAGCTTGAGATAAGCGAACCGGTGCTCCTCGAACAGGGTGCGACTCAGTCGCGAGACCGGGACGTCGTGCTGCAAGAGCTCGCGCGCCATGCTGAACACGGCGGGCGTCGTGGTGTCGTACTGGAACCGTCCCGTGTCGCACACGAGCGCGGCATACAGGCACACCGCGGCGTCGCGGTTGAGTGGCAGGCCGAGCATGCGAACGAGCCGGTAGACGAGCGATCCGCTGGCGGCCGCGTTCGGGTCGACCACGTTGATCGAGCCGTAACGGTCGTTCGAGATGTGGTGGTCGATGACGACCAGCTCGGTCGCGGCCTTGGCCGACGGCTCGAGGTCGCCGAGCCGGCCCAGCGCGCCGCAGTCGAACGTGACCATGACTGCGGGATCACTGGGGAACTCGTGCGGGGGCGTGAGCTGGTCGAGGCCGGGAAGCTCGCGGTAGTGGGGTGCCACCACGAACGGGGTCGGGAACGACGCGACGCACTCCGTGCCGGAGCCGCGCAAGGCGTGGAACAGACCGAGCATCGACCCCAACGCGTCGCCGTCCGGACTGACGTGGCACGCGAGCGCAACGACCGACGCGCCGCGAATCGCGTCAACAGCACGATCGAGTGCCTGGTCGACCTCCGTCGCGCTGGACTGCGTCATTGCTCCTCCTGCCGGTGGAGCTCACGGATGATGTCCTCGACTCGCTGTCCGGTCGTGATCGCGGGATCCTCACGGAAGGACAGCCGGGGCAGGTACTTGAGCCGAACCTGGTGACCGAGCACCGCTCGCAAATGCGACCCGGCAGAACGCAGCGCCTTCGACGTCACCTCGTGCTGCTCAGCCGGACCGAGCACCGAATAGTAGACGGTCGCTTGCCGCAGATCGGGACTGACCTCGACGCCGGTGAGCGTGACGAACCCCAGCCGCGGGTCGGACAGCCGCTCGAGCTCCTCGGCGAGCGTCTCCAGGACGAGCTCGTTGACGCGCGCCGTCCGCGGGTACCGGCGGGGCGGTTGGCCCTGGCGCGCCACGTCAGCTGTCCTCCGGCTCGAGGTAGGCAGTCGAGACATCCAACAGTTCGACATCGGGGGCGCCCGCAACGTAACGCTCGACTTGCTCGAGCACCTGCCGGAGCCGCCCGTCACTCTCCGCCACCACGGCGACGGCGATGGCCGCCCGCTGCCACTGGTCCTGGTGGTCGACCTCGGCCACCGACAGCCGGTACTTGTGGCGGATCCCATCGACGATCGGACGCACCGCGCCCCGCTTCGCCTTCAGCGACCGGCTCTCCGGCACGTGGAGGTCGAAGCAGACGGCGGCAGCATGCACAACTCCATTGTGGCGGGCCGGAGTCGAAAGGTGCGCGTCAGGGAGGCGGGGGCGGTCAGGGCGGGACGAGGTCGCGATCGCCGTTCTGGCCGAGGACCCTCCACCCGGCATACGTCTTGAGGCGGTGGTGGTGGGAGCAGAGTCGCCACAGGTTCTCGATCTCGGTGCAGCCGTGCTCGGCGACCGGGACGATGTGATCGATCTCGAGGAACTGGTCGTTTGCGCAGCCCCGGGCTCCGCACACGGGGTAGCGGGCTTCGAGCGCCTTACGCAGCTTGGTCGGGATCGTGCGCGTCGGGCGGGACACGGCCGTGATGTCGTCGCCAGCTCGGGTCATGACCGTCACGGCGGCGTCGTCGAGGAGCGCCCGCGCAGTAGTGACCGGCACCGGGCCGACCCGATCGATCTCGCAGCGCTCCCCCCGCTTCGAGTGCCCCCGGGAGAGCGCGGCGCTGTCGACGGTGACGCGCACCTCGACGGGCTTGCACGGGCCTTCGCTCGCCAACGCCACGAGCGCGTCGGCGGCATATGCGGCGTGGGGTTCGCGCCGTCCGGCGCGACGGGCATCACAGAAGATCCGGTCGGTGTGCGCCTTCCACGCCGAGCTGAACCGGGCTCCGGCGTCGGGCGCCAGTCGCGCCTCGATGCGGTACACGCCGTCGGGATCGGTCCACTCATGCGCGCGTCGACCGGCATGCAGCCGACGCGCCCACGCCTGGTCGTCGGCCTCGGCGCCGGCCCGCACCTCCCGACATCGATCGCGCAAACCCTTCACGCTCGTCGAGCCGGCGGCCTCGAGGAGCGCAGCCTCCGCAGACGGGTCCGACACGGCGGTCGACGTGATCTCTGCCGCTTGCACGTCCGAGAGTTGCCCGGAACGGAACGCGGCCTCTGTTTCGGGCAACTGTTCGAGCGCCCGCGCCGTCTCCAACGTCCGAGCCGCGGCACCCACGGTCGCGCCGGTCGCCTCCGCCACCCAGTGCGCTGCGCTTCGGTGCCCGCTCTCGCGCCAGACCTTCGTCTCCTCGATTCGGCGGGCCAGGCGAGAC